>NC_007494.2:637500-943018 GCF_000012905.2 Cereibacter sphaeroides 2.4.1
ATGCCGTGGGTGCGGATCGCCGCGCGCACATCCTCGTCCATATGGGTGAGCGAGCCCGACCCGAGATACTTGTCGGCCTCGAACAGCGGGAAGGCGCCCTTCTCGCGCGCGAGATCCGCAGAGGCGAGATAGGCCGAGCGCGCGATGGCCTTCATCCAGGCCTCGGTCCGGGCGGCGGCTTCTTCCGAGCCGTAGCGCAGCCCCACCATCAGCAGGGCATCCGCAAGGCCCGTCACGCCGAGGCCGATCCGGCGCTTCATCTGCGCCTCGCGCGCCTGTTCGGGCAGCGGGAAGCGCGAGGCATCCACCACATTGTCCATCATCCGGACGGCAAGGCGCACCAGCTCGTCCAGCTCGGCTAGATCGAGCTCCGCCCCGTCGGAAAACGGTTTCGCGACCAGCCGGGCGAGGTTCACCGAGCCGAGAAGGCAGGCGCCATAGGGCGGCAGCGGCTGCTCGCCGCAGGGGTTGGTGGCAGAGATCGTCTCGCAGTAGGCGAGATTGTTCATCTGGTTGATGCGGTCGATGAAAATCACGCCCGGCTCGGCGAAATCGTAGGTGGAACGCATGATGCGGTTCCAGAGGTCGCGCGCCTGCAGCGTCCTGTAGACCTTGCCGCCGAAGGTGAGCTCCCACGGGCCGTCCGCCTTCACGGCCTCCATGAAGGCGTCGGTCACGAGAACCGAGAGGTTGAACATCCGCAGCCGGGCCGGGTCTTTCTTGGCTTCGATGAAACTCTCGATGTCGGGATGGTCGCAGCGCATCGTGGCCATCATGGCGCCGCGCCGCGAGCCTGCCGACATGATCGTCCGGCACATCGCATCCCAGACATCCATGAAGGAAAGGGGCCCCGAGGCGTCGGCGGCGACGCCCTTCACCTCGGCGCCGCGCGGGCGGATGGTCGAGAAGTCATAGCCGATCCCGCCGCCCTGCTGCATCGTCAGCGCCGCTTCCTTCAGCGCGTCGAAGATACCCGCCATGCTGTCCGGGACGGTGCCCATGACGAAGCAGTTGAAGAGCGTGACCGTGCGCCCGGTGCCCGCCCCAGCGGTGATCCGGCCGGCCGGCAGGAAGCGGAAATCCTCGAGCGCGCTGTAGAACCGATCCTCCCAAAGCGCAGGCTCGGCCTCGACTTCGGCCAGCGCCCGCGCGATCCGCCGCCAGGTATCTTCGACCGATCCGTCGACCGGATGGCCCGCGCCATCCTTCAGGCGATACTTCATATCCCAGATCTGCTCGGCGATGGGGGCATGGAATCGGGACATGGGCAGATCCTTGGGCTTGTGGTTCTCAGGGAGGAGTTGCCCAAGATATGCCCATGGGCGGGAGCGGTCAAACGTAAAGAGCCATGTCCGGGGCGCTTGGAGGCCGGGGCCCGCGCGTCTATATGATGGTCCTCTGCGGCGGAGAATCCCCTTGTCCGATCATGTGAACATTCTCAAGCTCTGCGTGGGCGCAGAGGCGGTCGAAGACCTTCTCGACTGGCAGAAGAGCCAGCGCGCCCGTTGGCCGGACGGCTTTCCGCGCCATGTCACGCGCATGTGGCCGAAGCGCGAGGCCGAGGTGCTGGCCGGGGGCTCGCTCTACTGGGTGTTCAAGGGGCTCGTGCTGGCGCGCCAGCCCATCGTCGGGCTCGAATCCGTGACGGGTGCCGACGGGATCGCGCGCTGCGCACTGGTGCTTGAACCGGAGGTGATCCGCACCGTCCCTGCCCCGCGGCGCCCGTTCCAGGGCTGGCGCTATCTCTCGCCCGAAGAGGCCCCGGCCGACCTGCCCAGGGACCGCGCCCGCGAGGAGCCGCTGCCGCCGGAACTGGCGCGGGCTCTGGCCGACATAGGCCTCAGGTAAGCGCCTCGGGCAGGGGCAGGCCCAGCCGCGCGCCGAGCGCCGCGAAGGGCCCCGCGGCCTCGGACCAGTCGGCCCGGCGCGAGGCGAAGAGCACGGCCTGCGAACTGTGTACCAGCGCGTCGGAAAGGATTTTCAGGTGGTTCGCCCGCAGCGTCTCGCCCGACGAGGTGATGTCGGCGATGGCCTCGGCGGTTCCGTTTTTCACCGTGCCCTCGGTCGCGCCCTGGCTGTCCACCAGCTGATAATCCGCAACCCCGTTGGCCATCAGGAACTCGCGCACGAGCCGGTGGTATTTGGTGGCGATCCGAAGCCGGAAGCCGTGGGCCGCGCGGAAGGCCGCGGCGGCGGCGTCGAGATCGTCGAGCGTATCCACATCGATCCAGAAGGCCGGCACCGCGATGATGAGATCGGCATGACCGAAGCCGAGCGGCGCCATCTCGGCCACCTGCAGCGACCAGTCCGCAAGCTTCTCGCGCACCAGATCGGACCCCGTCACCCCCAGATGGATCCGCCCGGCGCCGAGCTCGCGCGGGATCTCTCCCGCCGAGAGCAGCACGAGCTCGACCCCGTCCACCCCGTCGACGGCGCCGGAATATTCCCGCTCGGCCCCGGTCTGGCGCATGGTCACGCCGCGCGCGCCGAACCAGTCGAAGGTCTTTTCCATCAGCCGGCCCTTCGAGGGCACCCCGATCTTCAGCGTCATGCGAGCCCCTTCAGCCTGGCCACGAGGCCCGGGCGGATCACGCCCCCGATGGCCGGGATGGACCGCCCCTGCCCCAGCACCGCCGTCAGCGCGTCGTAACGCCCGCCGGTGGAGACCGGCGGCAGCCCTGCGTCGGCGGCGTGGAAGCTGAAGACGAATCCGTCGTAATATTCGAGCGAGCTCTGGCCGTGGCTGGCGTCGAACGGCAGCCGCTCGACCGCGATCCCGCGGGCCGCCAGCGCGGCGAGACGGCGGCCGAACCGCGCCACCGAGGGCTCGAGCGCGGGCATCCGCCGCGCCAGCGCCTCGAGGCGGCCGAGCGCCGCAGCCGCCGGAGCTTCGAGCGACAGCAGATCGTCGAGCACCGCGGCCTCCTCGGCCCCGAGCGGCGCGGCTTCGGCATCCTCGATCAGCGCCGCGGCGCGGGCCTCGATCTCGCAGGGCTCGCGGAGCCCGATGGCCGGGCCCGCGGCCTCCATCAGCGCGACGGCGCTCGCCCCGGCCAGCCGGTCGAGCAGCCGCAGCCGCGCCTCGGGCACCGGCGTGCGCCCGGCGAACCGGTCGAGCAGCGCGCGGAACCGCGTGGGCCGCCAGACATGCCGCAGAAGCGCCGCCTTGCGCTTCTCGGTGGTCGAGAGACCGCGCACCGCAGCCATCAGGATGCCGATGTCGCCGGTGGCCGCCTGAAGGCCCAGAGGCGCCAGCAGCTCGGCGATCAGCGCGAAGACCTCGGCATCGGCGGCCTCGGGCTCAGTGCGGTCGAACAGTTCGAAGCCCACCTGCAGATATTCCGACGCCCGGGGCCCCGCATGTTCCTGCCGCCGGAAGACCTCGCCCATGTAGGTGTAGCGCGCGGGCTCGGCCCCTTCGGCCATATGGGCCTGCACCACGGGCACGGTGAAGTCGGGGCGCAGCATCATCTCGCCCCGGAGCGGGTCCGAGGTGACATAGGCCCGCGCCCGGATGTCCTCGCCGTAAAGATCGAGGAGCGTGCCCGCGGGCAGCAGGATGTCCGCCTCGACCGGCAGCGCCCCCGCCGCCTGAAAGGCCGCGAACAGCGCCTCGGCCTCGGCGCGGACCGCGGCCTTGGTCACGAGAGCATGTCCTGCACCGCCCGGACGAGATCCGCCCGCGGCACCTCGACCTGCGCTGGCCGGCTCTTCCATTCCTCGAGGCTCGCGCCGGCCGCGATCTGCGCGCCGAGCACCAGATCCTTCAGCACCACGACCCCGCGCGCGGCCTCGTCCGACCCCTGGATGACCGCCACCGGAGACTTCCGCGCATCCGCATATTTCAGCTGGTTGCCGAAGTTCTTCGGATTGCCGAGATAGAGTTCGGCCCGGAGGCCCGCGCGGCGCAACTCGCCCACCATGGCCATGTAGTCGCCCATCCGGTCGCGGTCCATGACGGTCACCACCACCGGCCCCTGCGCCTCGGCCCCCGCACGACCCTTGGCGCGCAGTGCCGCCAGCAGCCGGTCGACCCCGATCGAGACGCCGGTCGCCGGCACCGACTGGCCGGTGAAGCGCTTGACCAGATCGTCATAGCGCCCGCCGCCCGCGACCGAGCCGAACTGCCGCTTGCGGCCCTTCTCGTCGAGGATCTCGAAGGTAAGCTCGGCCTCGAACACCGGGCCGGTATAATAGCCGAGGCCCCGCACCACCGACGGATCCACCACGATCCGGTCGGGCCCGTAGCCCTGCACGTCAAGCAGTTCGGCGATGGTTTCGAGCTCCTGCACGCCCTCGCACCCGAGGGTCGAGGCCCCCACCAGCTCGCGCAGCCGCGCAGCCGTCGCCGCGCCCGTGTCGCGCCTGGCGGCCATGAAGCCCATGACCACCTCGGCCTGCTCGTCCGAGAGCCCCGCGCCCTTGGTGAAATCGCCGCTCTCGTCCTTGCGGCCCGAGCCCAGCAGTGCGCGCACGCCCGTCTCACCCAGCCGGTCGATCTTGTCGATGGCGCGGAGCACGATGCCGCGCTCGGCCTCGAACTTCGCCGGGTCGGACGGGTCGAGCACGCCCGCCACCTCCATCACCCCGTTCAGGACCTTCCGGTTGTTCACCCGCACGATATAGTCGCCGCGGGGAATGCCCACGACTTCGAGCGCGTCCGACAGCATGGCGCAGATCTCGGCATCGGCCGCGACGCTCGCCGACCCCACCGTATCCGCGTCGCATTGATAGAACTGGCGGAACCGCCCCGGCCCCGGCTTCTCGTTGCGCCAGACCGGGCCCATCGCATAGCGCCGGTAGGGGCTCGGCAGGTCGTTGCGGAACTGCGCCGCGACCCGCGCCAGCGGCGCCGTCAGATCGTAGCGCAGCGCGAGCCAGTCGCCATCCTCGTCCTGCCAGCCGAAGACGCCCTCGTTCGGGCGATCCACATCGGGCAGGAACTTGCCCAGCGCCTCGACGGTCTCGACGGCCGAGGTTTCCAGCGGATCGAAGCCGTAGCGATGGTAGACCTCGGCCACGGCGTCGAGCATCGCCTTGCGCTCGGTCACATCCGCACCGAAATAGTCGCGGAAGCCCTTGGGCGTTTCCGCGCGCGGGCGGCGGGAAGCCTTGTCCTTGGCCATGGATCGCACCCTTCGCTGTTCGTCGCGCGCGGTGTATCGGATGGGCGGGCCGCGGACAAGCGCCGGGCGAAACACGAGGAGCAGACGATGGACGAGCGGATCGAGGCGGCAGAGGTGCAGATCGCGCATCTGGTGCGCAGCGTCGAGGATCTTTCGGAGGTGGTGGCGCGGCAGGCGGGCGAGATCGCGCAGCTCCGCCGCCGCGTCGAGATGCTGCTCGAGCGCGAGGCCGAACGCGAGGCGGACGGGGTGGCGCTGATCGCCGACCAGCGCCCGCCGCATTACTGACGCCTGCGCCCTCGTGTCGCGCCAAGGGGCGGCTCCCGCGCGAAGCGAGACGGCCGGCTGAGCGCCGCCGACTTTGCCCGCCGTGCCGGTCGGTGTGGATCGGCCCAGCTGCGGGCCGTTGCTCTCGCCGTCGAGCCATAGGCGCGGGCTAGATCTCCTCGACCATCTCCACACCCGGCACGGCGCGGAGCGCGCTGCGGATCTGCGGCGAGACGGCGAAATCCTGACCGAGCTCGATGTCGATCTCCTGCCCGCCCGACGGATCGCGGACGCAGATCCGCACCGGCGCCCGGGCGCGGCCCTGCGCACGGGCCAGCAGCGCCGCCACCGAGGCCGCGGCCTCGGCACGGTCGAGATGGACGCGCAGGCTCATCGCGCCCGCATCGGCCGCCACCGCATCGATCGGCGAGACCCCGCGGGCGAGGAGCTTCAGACTGTCGCCCTCGAGCGTGGCCTCGACGGTCAGCACCACATGGCCGCCCGGCTCCAGCAGGTCGCGCGCCTGCTCGAGCACATCCGAAAAGACGGTGCATTCGTAGAGCCCCGTCGGATCCGAAAGCTGGACGAAGGCGAACCGGTTGCCCTTGGCCGACTTCTTCTCCTGCCGCGACGAGACGGCACCGGCGAGCTTGGCCACCATGGGCCCCCGCTGCGCCAGATCGGTCAGCGCGGCAAGCGTGGTGACGTTGCGCCGCTTCAGCGCCCCCATGTAATCGTCGAGCGGATGGCCCGAGAGATAGAAGCCGATCGCCTGATGCTCCTGCGCCAGTCGCTCGACCGGCAGCCAGTCGTCGCGCGACGGCAGCCGCGGCTCGGGGATGTCCGCCCCTGCTTCGCCGAACAGCGACACCTGGCTCGAATTTAGCGCTTCGTGAATGGCGGCGGAATAGGCCACCAGCGCATCCAGCGCCTCGAACACCCGGGCACGGTTGCGGTCGAGCGCGTCGAAAGCCCCGGCGCGCGCCAGCATCTCGAGAGGACGCTTGCCGATCCGCTTCAGCTCCACCCGCCGCGCCATGTCGAAGAGCGTGGCGAAGGGCCGGTCGCCGCGGGCCTCGACGATGAGCCGCATCGCCTCGACACCCACATTCTTCAGCGCGCCGAGCGCATAGACCACCGCGCCGTCGCGCACCGTGAAGGTGGCGAGCGAGGCGTTCACGCAGGGCGCCACCGTGCGGATGCCGAGCTTGTCCACCTCGCGCTTGTAGACGGCGAGCTTGTCGGTCAGGTGGATATCGCAGTTCATCACCGCGGCCATGAACTCGACCGGATGGTTCGCCTTCAGCCAGGCGGTCTGGTAGCTCACGACCGCATAGGCGGCGGCGTGGGACTTGTTGAAGCCGTAGTTCGCGAATTTCTCAAGCAGGTCGAAGACTTCGCCGGCTTTCTTCGCGTCGATTCCGTGGGTCTTCTTTGCGCCTTCGATGAACTTCGGGCGCTCCTTGGCCATCTCTTCGGCGATCTTCTTGCCCATGGCGCGGCGCAGAAGGTCCGCGCCGCCGAGCGTATAGCCCCCCATGACCTGCGCGATCTGCATCACCTGTTCCTGATAGACGATGATGCCCTGCGTCTCCTTCAGGATCGGGTCGATGGTCGGATGCAGGCTCTCGAGATCGCGCAGCCCGTGCTTCACCTCGCAATAGACCGGGATGTTCTCCATCGGCCCCGGCCGGTAAAGCGCCACCAGCGCCACGATATCCTCGATGCAGGTGGGCTTCATGCGTCGCAGCGCATCCATCATGCCCGAGCTTTCGACCTGGAACACCGCCACGGTCTTGGCCTGCGCATAGAGCTCGTAGGTGGCCTTGTCCTCGAGCGGGATATGCCCGATGTCGTTCTCGGCTCCCGGCGGCGGATCGTAGAGCACCCGCCCGTCCGCAGCCATGTGCAGGGGCCGCCCCGTGCCGCGGATCAGATCGATCGCGTTCTGGATCACCGTCAGCGTCTTGAGGCCGAGGAAGTCGAACTTCACCAGCCCCGCGGCTTCCACCCATTTCATGTTGAACTGGGTAGCCGGCATGTCCGAGCGCGGATCCTGATAGAGCGGCACCAGCTCGTCGAGCGGCCGGTCGCCGATCACCACGCCCGCGGCATGGGTCGAGGCGTTGCGCAGAAGCCCCTCGATCTGCATCCCGTAGTCCAGAAGCCGCTTCACCACCTCCTCGGTCTTCGCGGCCTCGCGCAGCCGCGGCTCGTCGGCCAGCGCCTTCTGGATCGAGACGGGCTTCACCCCCTCGACCGGGATCATCTTCGACAGCCGGTCCACCTGCCCGTAGGGCATCTGGAGGACGCGCCCCACGTCGCGGACGGCGGCCTTCGAGAGGAGCGCGCCGAAGGTGATGATCTGCCCCACCTTGTCGCGGCCGTATTTCTCCTGGACGTAGCGGATCACCTCCTCGCGCCGGTCCATGCAGAAGTCGATGTCGAAGTCCGGCATCGACACCCGCTCGGGGTTCAGAAACCGCTCGAAGAGAAGCTGGTAACGCAAGGGGTCGAGGTCGGTGATCGTCAGCGCATAGGCCACGAGCGAGCCCGCGCCCGACCCCCGTCCCGGTCCCACCGGGATGCCGTTGGCCTTCCCCCACTTGATGAAGTCGGCCACGATCAGGAAGTAGCCCGGAAAGCCCATCTGCTCGATGATGCCGAGCTCGAAGGAGAGGCGCGCCTCATAGTCCTCGACGGGCGCCGCATGGGGGATCACGGCGAGGCGCGCGGCCAGCCCTTCCTTGGCCTGCCGCCGCAGCTCCTCCACCTCGTCATCGGCGAAGCGCGGCAGGATCGGCGGGCGCTTGGCCGCCTTGAAGGCGCAGCGGCGCGCGATCTCGACGGTGTTCTCCACCGCCTCGGGCAGGTCGGCGAACAGCGCGACCATCTCGGCCTCGGACTTGAAGTAATGCTGCGGCGTGAGCCGCCGCCGCGGCGCCACCTGATCGACATAGGCCCCTTCGGCGATGCAGATCAGCGCATCGTGCGCCTCATACATCTCGGGCTTCGGAAAATAGACGTCGTTCGTGGCCACGAGCGGCAGGCCCATCGCATAGGCCAGCTCGACATGCCCGGGTTCGGTCGCGCGCTCGGCCTCGGTCAGCCGCCCGCCCTCGCCCGGATGGCGCTGCAACTCGACATAGAGCCGCCCGGGATAGATCGCGGCGAGGCGGCCCAGCAGCGCCTCGGCCTTCGCCCGCTGCCCCTCGCGCAGATGCCGGCCCACCGGCCCGTCCGGCCCGCCGGTCAGGCAGATCAGCCCCTCCGCATGCCGCTCGAGTTCGGACGGCGTCACCTGCGGCAGCGCACCCTCCTTGCCGAGATAGAGGCAGGAGGAGAGCTTCATGAGGTTGCCGTAGCCCGTTTCGGTCTGGGCCAGCAGCACGACCGGCGCGGGCGGCTTCGGCCGCTCGCCCAGCGCCGCCGTCTCGTAGGCGACCGAGACCTGACAACCGACGATGGGCTGGATCCCTGCGCCGCTGGCCAGCACCGAGAATTCCAGCGCGGCGAACATGGCATTGGTATCCGTCACCGCCACGGCGGGCATGGCGGCGGCCGTGCAGAGGCCGATCAGCTTCTTCACCGGCACCGCGCCCTCGAGCAGCGAATATTCGGTATGGACGCGCAGATGGATGAATCGGGGAGCGTTCGACATGGGGCGGAGCCTACAGAAGCCGCTCTCCCGCGGAAAGATGCTGCGCGCCGGGCGAGAGGACCCCCTTGCCATCGGGCGGTCCGGCAGGCTTTGATGGGTCCGAATTGTCGCAGGCCGCTTTACGCCGCATCGGGTGGCCTGCACCGGCGCAGCCGGACCCACAGAAGGCGGCAGGTTTTCACATGACGGAGATCGCGTTCATCCTGAACGGAACGCCCCTCAGCGTCGCGGCGGAGCCCACCCGGACGCTGCTCGACTTCCTGCGCGAGGACCGCGGGCTCACCGGCACCAAGGAGGGCTGCAACGAGGGCGACTGCGGCGCCTGCACGGTGATGGTGACCGACGAGACCGGGCCCCGCGCGCTGAACGCCTGCCTCCTGTTCCTGCCCCAGCTTCAGGGCAAGGAGGTCCGGACTGTCGAGGGCCTCGCCGCGCCCGACGGCCGCCTCCATCCGGTGCAACAGGCGCTGATCGACCATCACGGCTCGCAATGCGGCTTCTGCACCCCGGGCTTCGTCATGTCGATGGCCGCGGCCCATGCCACCGGCTGCCGCGACCATGACGATACGCTCGCGGGCAACCTCTGCCGCTGCACGGGCTATGCTCCCATCGTCCGCGCCGCCCGCGCCGCCGAGGAGGCGCCTCCGCCCGACTGGCTGCCCTCTTTCACTCTGCCTCAAATATCCTCGGGGGGGACCGTGAGCGGCGAGAGCCCCTCCCCCGGAGGGGCGGCCGCGAACGCCCGCCCCGCGGGCGGGCCCGGGGGGGCAGACAGCCCCCCCGCAGCCGGTTGCCGCCCGACCAGCCTCGAGGAGCTCGCGCGGCTTTACGAGGCCCATCCCGAGGCCACGCTGATCGCAGGCGCCACCGACGTGGGCCTCTGGGTCACCAAGGATCTGCGCGACCTGTCGATGCCCCTCTTCCTCGGCGCCATCCCCGAGTTGCGCCGCATCGAGGAGGCGGCGGGCAGTCTGCGTGTCGGGGCCATGGTCACCATCTCGGACCTGCGCGCGGCACTTGCCCCCCGCCTGCCGGGCCTCGCGGACCTGCTGCGCCGCTTCGCCAGCGTGCAGATCCGCAACGCGGCCACCCTCGGCGGCAATATCGCCAACGGCTCGCCCATCGGCGACACGCCGCCTGCGCTGATCGCGCTCGGCGCCACGCTGCACCTGCGCCGGGGCGAGACCCGCCGCGACCTGCCGCTCGAGGAGTTCTTCCTCGATTACCGCAAGCAGGACCGGCGCCCGGGCGAGTTCGTCGAGGCGGTCACGATCCCCACCGAGGCACCGGGGCTGCGCTGCTACAAGCTCTCGAAACGGTTCGATCAGGACATTTCGGCGGTCTGCGGCTGTTTCAACATCTCGGTCGAGGCGGGCCGCGTCGCGGCGGCCCGCCTGGCCTTCGGCGGCATGGCCGGGATCCCGAAGCGCGCGGCGGCGGTCGAGGCGGCGCTTCTGGGCCGCCCCTGGACCCTCGCCACGATCGAGGCGGCCCGCCCGGCCTTCGCCGAGGATTTCACCCCGCTCTCCGACATGCGCGCCTCGGCCGGCTACCGTCTCGAGGCCGCGGCGGCGCTTCTCGTCCGCGCCTTCCACGATCTTCAGGGCCACCCCGTCTCGGTGCTGGAGGTGGAGGCATGAGCCTCGGTCGCGCCCTGCCGCACGATGCGGCCCCGCTTCACGTCACCGGCGCTGCGCGCTATGTGGACGACTTGCCCACCCCGCGCGGCACGCTGCATCTGGCCTTCGGCCTGTCGCCCGTGGCCCATGGCGAGATCCTGACCCTCGATCTCGACCCGGTGCGCCGGATGCCGGGCGTGGTGCGGGTGATCGGGCCCGGCGATCTCGATCCGATGCCCGACTGCTCGCCCTCGGCCCATGACGAGCCGCTCCTTGCAGTGGGCCGCGTGCAGTATGTGGGCCAGCCGCTCTTCCTCGTCGTGGCCGAGAGCCACCGCGCCGCCCGCCGCGCAGCGCGCGCCGCGCGCCCCGAGATCCGGCCCCTGCCCGCGATCCTGACCGTCGAGGAGGCGCTCGCCGCGAATGCCCGCTTCGAGGCGGGGCCCGTCGTCTGGGAGAAGGGCCGCGCGGCCGAAGCCATCGCCACAGCCCCGCACCGGATCGAGGGAACGATGGAGGTGGGGGGACAGGAGCATTTCTACCTCGAGGGTCAGGTGGCGCTCGCCCTGCCGCAGGAGGCGGGCGACATGCATGTCCATTCTTCCACCCAGCATCCGACCGAGATCCAGCACAAGGTGGCCCATGCGCTGGGACTGCCCATGAGCGCGGTGCGGGTCGAGGTGCGGCGCATGGGCGGCGGCTTCGGCGGCAAGGAGAGCCAGGGCAATGCGCTGGCCATCGCCTGCGCACTGGCCGCCCGCGCGACGGGGCGGCCCTGCAAGATGCGCTACGACCGCGACGACGACATGGCGATCACCGGCAAGCGCCACGACCTTCGGATCGACTATCGCGCGGGCTTCGATGACGAAGGGCGGCTCGCGGGCGTCGAGTTCCGCCATCTCTTCCGTTGCGGCTGGTCGCAGGACCTGTCGCTGCCGGTGGCGGATCGGGCGATGCTCCATGCCGACAATGCCTATCACCTGCCCGCGGTGCGGATCGAGAGCCACCGGCTGCGCACCCATACCCAGAGCGCCACCGCCTTCCGCGGCTTCGGCGGCCCGCAGGGCATGATCGGGATCGAGCGGGTGATGGACCATGTGGCCCATGCGGTGGGGCGCGATCCTCTGGCGGTGCGGCAGGCGAACTTCTACGCGCCGATGGGGCAGGTCGGGGGCGGACGTGCCGCGGATCCGGCGGGAAGGCCGGGGGCGCTGCCCCCGGACCCCCGGGATATTTCCGCCAGAATGAAGGAGGAGGAGACGGAGGCGCGGGCGCGGCTCGGGGCGGAGGAGGTGGATCTGACCTCGCGCGGGGCGGAGGCGATGGAGCACGATCTGCCGCCGCCCGCGCCCGAGGGGGTGCAGACCACGCCCTATCACATGCCGGTCGAGGATTTCATCGGCGACGCGCTGGTGGCGGAGCTCGCCGAGCGGGCGGACTATGCCCGCCGCCGCGCCGAGATCGGCGACTGGAACCGGCAGAGCCCGATCCTGAAGCGCGGCATCGCGCTGACGCCGGTGAAGTTCGGCATCTCCTTCACGCTCAGCTGGCTGAACCAGGCGGGGGCGCTGGTCCATATCTATCAGGACGGCTCGGTGCATCTGAACCATGGCGGGACCGAAATGGGACAGGGGCTGTTCCAGAAGGTGGCGCAGGTGGCAGCGGCCGAACTGGGGCTGCCGGTCGAGGCGGTGAAGATCACGCCGACCGACACGGGCAAGGTGCCGAACACCTCGGCCACGGCGGCCTCGTCGGGATCGGACCTGAACGGAATGGCGGTGCGTGCGGCCTGCGTCACGCTGCGGGATCGGCTGGCGGAGCTGGTGGCCGAGCGGCATCAGGCGCGGGCGGAGGAGGTGCGGTTCGAGGAGGGGCGCGTGCGCGTGGGCGGCGCGGATCTCTCCTTTGCCGAAGTGGCGGCCATGGCCTATCAGGCGCGCGTGCCCCTTTCGGCCACCGGCTACTACCGGACGCCGAAGATCGTCTGGGACCGGCTGAAGGGGCGCGGGCGGCCGTTCTTCTACTTCGCCTACGGGGCGGCCGTGTCGGAGGTGGCGATCGACAGCCTCACCGGCGAGAACCGGATCCTGCGCGCGGACATCCTGCATGACACGGGCACGAGCCTCAATCCGGCGCTCGATCTGGGGCAGATCGAGGGCGGCTATGTGCAGGGCGCCGGGTGGCTTACCACCGAGGAGCTGGTCTGGGACGCCGAGGGGCGGCTGCGGACCCATGCGCCGTCGACCTACAAGATCCCCGCCTGTTCGGACCGGCCGCGGATCTTCAATGTGGCGCTCTGGAACCGGCCCAACCCCGAGGAGACCGTGGGCCGCTCGAAGGCCGTGGGCGAGCCGCCCTTCATGCTCGGGATCTCGGTGCTGATGGCGCTCTCGGAGGCGGTGGCGGCCTGCGGCGACGGCAGCATCTATCCGGCGCTCGATGCGCCCGCGACGCCCGAGCGGATCCTTGCCGCGGTGAGGCGGCAGCGTGGCTGAGGGCTTCGACCTCGGGGGGCTGCGGGCCGCGGTGGCCCGCCACGGACGCGTGGCGCGCGTGGTGGTGGGCGCCGTCGAGGGCTCGGCACCCCGCGGACCCGGCGCCGCGATGCTGGTCTGGGCCGGGGGAGCCCGGGGCACCATCGGCGGCGGCGCGCTCGAATGGGAGGCCATCGCCCGGGCCCGCGCGCTTCTGGCGGAGGGCGGGCTCAGGGTGGACCGGAGGCCGCTCGGCCCCGCGCTCGGCCAGTGCTGCGGCGGATCGGTGACGCTGGTGACCGAGGTCTGGGACGCGGCGGCCCTCGACGGGATCGAGGGGCCGCTCGTCGCGCGCAGCCTCGACGGGCGGCCGATGGGGCTCGAGGTGCGGCGCCTTCTGGACCGCGCCCGGCGCGAGGGGGCGCGGCCTCCGGCGCAGATCCGGCAGGGCTGGCTGATCGAGCCTCTGGCCCTGCCCGAGCGGGAGATCTGGATCTGGGGGGCGGGTCATGTCGGCCGGGCACTGGTCGCGGTGCTGAGCCCCCTGCCCGATCTCGCCCTGACCTGGATCGATGTGGCGCGCGACCGCTTTCCCGAGATCCTGCCGGAGGGGCCGCGGGCGATCTGGACACCGCGGCCGGAGGAACTGGTGGCCCATGCGCCGCCCCATGCCGAGCATCTCGTGCTCACCTTCTCGCATGCGCTGGACCTCGAGCTCTGCCATCGCATCCTGTCGCGCGGCGCGGCCGGGCTCGGCGTGATCGGCTCGGCCACCAAGGCCGCCCGCTTCCGCGGCAGATTGCGCGCGCTTGGCCATTCGGACGGGCAGATCGCGCACATGGTGTGCCCGATCGGCGACAAGTCCTTGGGCAAGCATCCGCAGGCAATTGCCTTGGGCGTCGCGGTGGGGTTGCTGGGGCAAAAGCGCAGGGTGGGGGCGGAGATCGCGTCATGACGGAACTTCTGCGGATCGAGGGAGTGACGAAGGCCTATCCGGGCGTGGTCGCGAACTCGGACGTGTCTTTCTCGATCCGGGAAGGCGAGGTGCATGCGCTTCTCGGCGAGAACGGCGCAGGCAAATCCACGCTGGTCAAGATGATCTACGGCCTCGTGCGGCCCGACGAGGGGCGGATGCGCCTGCGCGGGCAGGACTACGCCCCGCGCGAGCCGCGCGAGGCGCGGGCGGCGGGCGTCGCCATGGTGTTCCAGCATTTCAGCCTGTTCGAGGCGATGAACGTGGCGGAGAATGTGGCGCTCGGCATGGAGGATCCGCCGAAGCTGCGCGATCTGGCGGCCCGTATCCGGCAGGTGTCCGAGGAATACGGCCTGCCGCTCGATCCCGACCGGATGGTGGGCGATCTGTCGGCGGGCGAGCGGCAGCGGGTCGAGATCGTGCGCTGCCTGCTGCAGGATCCGAAGCTCCTCATCATGGACGAGCCGACCTCGGTCCTGACCCCGCAGGAGGTGGAGATCCTGTTCCAGACCCTGCGCCAGCTCTCGTCCGAAGGCACGGCGATTCTCTACATCAGCCACAAGCTCGAGGAGATCCGCGCGCTCTGCGACGAGGCGACGATCCTGCGCCGCGGCAAGGTGGTGGCGACCTGCACCCCGCGCGAGCGCTCGGCCCGCGAGATGGCGGAACTGATGGTGGGCGCCGTCCTGACCCCGCCCGAGCGGCATGCAACGCCCAAGGGCGAGGTGGCGCTGGAGGTGGCGGGGCTCTCGGTCGCCTCGCCCATCCCCTTCGGCACCTCGCTCAAGGACATCGGCTTCAAGGTGCGCCGCGGCGAGGTGCTGGGCATCGCCGGCGTGGCGGGCAACGGGCAGGACGAGCTTCTGATCGCGCTCTCGGGCGAACTGCGGGCTGCGCGCGATGCGGTGCAGATCGAAGGGAGCGGCGTGGGCGACCTCGGGCCGAACGAGCGGCGCCTGCGCGGCCTCGTGGCCGCCCCCGAGGAGCGCCTGGGCCATGCGGCGGCACCCGACATGAGCCTCGTCGAGAACGCACTCCTCTCGGGCGTGGTGCGCAAACGGCTGACCTGGCGCGGCTTCATCGACTGGGCAGGCACCCGCGCCTTCGCCTCCGAGATCGTCGAGCGGTTCGACGTGCGCACCCCCGGCACCTGGGTCGCGGCCCGCGCCCTCTCGGGGGGCAACCTGCAGAAGTTCGTGGTGGGGCGCGAGTTGTCGCAGGAGCCCTCGGTCATCGTCATCAACCAGCCGACCTGGGGCGTCGATGCCTCGGCCGCGGCGGCGATCCGGCAGGCGATCCTCGACCGGGCCGCGGCGGGGGCGGCGGTCGTCGTCATCAGCCAGGACCTTGACGAGCTTCTGGAAATCGCCGACCGCTTCGCCGCGCTGAACGAGGGCCGCCTGAGCGCTCCCCGACCCACGCAGGGGCTGACCATCGACGAGATCGGTCTGATGATGGGCGGCGCGCATGGAATGGAGGTGGCCCATCATGCTCACGGGTAACGGCGCAGAGGCGCGCCCATGCTGAGGCTCGAGAAGCGCCCGAACCC
This sequence comes from Cereibacter sphaeroides 2.4.1, assembly GCF_000012905.2. Taxonomy (NCBI): domain Bacteria; kingdom Pseudomonadati; phylum Pseudomonadota; class Alphaproteobacteria; order Rhodobacterales; family Paracoccaceae; genus Cereibacter; species Cereibacter sphaeroides. The sequence goes on from NC_007494.2 coordinate 653,170, forward strand.
GTCGCGGTTCTGGAACTACGCAACGCCGGTTCTCGCCGTCGTGCTGACGATGGTCGCGGGCGGGCTCATGTTCGCGCTGCTGGGCAAGAACCCGGTCGAGGCGATCCGCACGATCTTCTGGGATCCGCTGTTCGGAGAGTTCGCCTGGTATTTCCGCGGCCAGCTTCTGGTGAAGGCGGGGCCGCTGATCCTGATCGCGGTGGGCCTGAGCCTCGGCTTCCGGGCGGGGATCTGGAACATCGGCGCCGAGGGACAATACATGATGGGCGCCATCTTCGGCGCCGCGGCGGGGCTTGCGCTCTATCCCGCCGACAACCGGCTGATCTTCCCGCTGATGGTGGTGGCGGGCGCGCTCGGCGGCTGGATCTGGGCCATGATCCCCGCGATCCTGCGCACGAAATTCCGCACGAACGAGATCCTCGTCTCGCTGCTCCTCGTCTATGTAGCGCAGTCGATCCTCGCCTCGATGGCCTTGGGCGCGCTGCGAAACCCCGAGGGCGGCGGCTTTCCCGGCTCGCGCAACCTCTCGCAATGGGCTTCCTCGGCCAACCCCGAGCTGATCGCGGGAACGGGCATGCACTGGGGAGTGGTCGCGGCCTTCGCCTCGGTGATCGCGGCCTATATCCTGTTGCAGCGCCATATCCTCGGCTTCCAGATCCGGCTTGCGGGGCAGGCGCCGCGGGCCGCGCGCTTCGCGGGCGTCTCGCCCAACCGGCTGGTGCTCCTGTGCATGGGGATCTCGGGCGCGCTCGCGGGCCTCGCCGGGCTCTTCGAGGTGACGGGCCCGGCCGGTCAGATCTCGATCGACTTCGCGCAGGGCTATGGCTTCACCGCCATCATCGTGGCCTTCCTCGGCCGGCTCAACCCGGTGGGCATCCTGCTCGCGGGGCTTCTCATGGCGCTGACCTATGTCGGCGGCGACAATGCCTCGACCAACCTCGGCCTGCCCGCGGCCTCGATCCAGGCCTTCCAGGGGATGCTCCTCTTCTTCCTCCTCGCCGTGGACCTTCTGTCCAACTACCGCATCCGCCCGAGCCGGAAGGAGGCCGCCTGATGGACCTGCTCGGAGGCATCAATCCCGCCGTGCTGGTGGCCTCGCTGATGATGGCCTCGGTGCCGATCATCCTTGCGGCCATCGGCGAACTGGTGGTGGAGAAGTCGGGCGTCCTCAACCTCGGCGTCGAGGGCATGATGATCATCGGCGCCATCTGCGGCTTTGCGGTGGCGGTCGAGACCGGAAGCCCGCTTCTGGGCTTCGTGGGCGGGGCCCTGGGCGGCGCGGCGCTGAGCCTGATCTTCGCGCTCCTCACGCAGGTCCTGATGGCCAACCAGGTGGCAACGGGCCTCGCGCTCACGCTCTTCGGCCTCGGTCTCTCGAGCCTTCTGGGCCAGAGCTATGTGGGCGTGAAACCGCCGCCGACCGGGCGGCTCGACCTCGGCCCGCTCTCGGACATCCCCTGGATCGGGACGATGCTCTTCCGGCACGACGCGATGGTCTATCTCTCGATCGCGGCGGTGGCGGCGGTCTGGTTCGTCCTGCGCCACACCCGGACGGGCCTCGTCCTGCGGGCGGTGGGCGAGAATCACGAGGCAGCCCATGCGCTCGGCTACCATGTGGTGCGGATCCGGGTGCTGGCGATCCTGTTCGGCGGCGCGATGGCGGGGCTCGGCGGGGCCTATCTCAGCCTCATCCGGGTGCCGCAATGGACCGACGGGATCACCGCCGGTGCGGGCTGGATCGCGCTGGCCATCGTGGTCTTCGCCAGCTGGCGGCCCTGGCGGGTCCTGCTCGGCGCCTATCTTTTCGGCGGCATCACCGTCCTCCAGTTGAACCTGCAGGCGGCGGGCGCACGGATCCCGGTGCAATACTTGTCCATGTCGCCCTATCTGATAACGATCCTCGTGCTGGTCATCATGTCCGCGGACCGCCGCCGCAGCACGGCGGCACCGGCCTCGCTGGGCAAGACCTTCCACGCCTCGCGCTGAGGCAGCTATCGGCCGGCAGCGTCCGGCAGGAACAGGGAGCTAAAGAATGGATCGCAGAACGCTTCTCGCGAGCGCCGCCTCGGGACTCGCGCTGTCGCTGGCGGGAGGCCGGGTCGCGATGGCCCAGGCCAAGGACAAGGTGAAGGTGGGCTTCGTCTATGTCGGCCCGATCGGGGATGGCGGCTGGAGCTTCCAGCACAACGAGGGCCGGCTGGCCGTCGAGAAGGAATTCGGCGACCGGGTCGAGACGATCTATCAGGAAAGCGTGCCCGAGGGCTCCGACGCCGAGCGCGTGCTGACCCAGATGGCGCTGTCGGGCTGCGACATCATCTTCACCACCTCCTTCGGCTACATGGATGCGACGAACAATGTCGCGGCCAAGTTCCCGAACGTGAAGTTCGAACATTGCACCGGCTTCAAGCGCGAGCATCCGAACGTCGCCACCTACAACGCCCGCTTCTACGAGGGCCGCGCGGTCTGCGGCACCATCGCCGGCCTGATGACCAAGTCGAACAAGATCGGCTACATCGGCTCCTATCCGATCCCCGAGGTAATCCAGGGCATCAACTCCTCGTTCATCCATGCGCGGAAGGTGAACCCGGACGTCTCCATCTCGGTCGTCTGGGCCTACACCTGGTTCGATCCGGCCAAGGAAGCGGATGCGGCCAAGGCGCTCATCGAGCAGGGCATGGACGTGATCCTCGCCCACACCGATTCGACCGCGCCGCTGGCCGAGGCCGCCAAGACGCCGGGCGTGATCGGCTTCGGTCAGGCCTCGGACATGGCCAACTACAAGCCCTCGCCGCGGGTCTCGTCGATCATCGACAACTGGGCGCCCTACTACGTCAAGCGCGTGGGCATGGTGCTCGACGGCACCTGGGAGAGCACGGACGCCTGGGAAGGCATCGGCGGCGGCGAGGTGCTGATCGGCGAAATCACCGAGGCCGTTCCGGCCGAGGTGAAGGCCAAGGCGATGGAAGTTCACGATGCCATCGGGGCGGGCACCTATCATCCCTTCACCGGCCCGCTCAACAAGCAGGACGGCTCGGCGTGGCTCGCGGAGGGCGAGACGGCGGCGGACACGGATCTTCTCGGCATGAACTTCTATGTCGAGGGCATCTCGGGCGAGATCCCGAAGTAAGCCCTGCCCCATTCGTTCAAGAGGCCCGGGCCGGAACGGCCCGGGCCTCTGGCCATTCTGGACGCGCTTTCGTCGCTTCTCCGGGCAGGAGCCTCCGAGTTCCTCGCCGGCGGCCTCCCGGCGCGCCGGACCTCCCTCTCGCGCGCCTGAGTCCGTCGCAGGGATGTCCGGGATGAGAACCCAGAACCGGACGCGCCGGAGCCCCTGCCATTCGCGAAGCGCGAAGGATGCGGCTCCTCGGCGCGCGGCGCCTTCTTTGGCGGTATCCGGTGCGGACCATGCACTCCCCGGCCCGAAAGGTCGCGCGCCCGGCTCTCTCCCACAGGGCTGGCACACCATGCCGGTCCGTTGCCCGAGTCGCGGCCGGAGCCAATTCCGGGCGCTCTGGACCGTCGGCTTCGCGGGCCGGACGAGGCCGCTCGCCCCCTCCCCTCTGCCCCGCACGCGCGAAACTGCGCCCTTCTTCCCGTTTTGACGTGAAACTTCCGTCAATTCGAACGGGAACCCCGGCCCCCCGTATTCGCGGGAAAGGCAAGGCGTGCTATTCAGAATTCAGCGGTTCCGGGGATGCCTGTTCAATCGATCCGTTGAGACCTTCCCCCGCACGAGTTCGCCATCGTTCGGCTTTTTTTGACCCCAATGCCTTTTCATCACGAAGCCCTGGGACCGCTGCCTGTCGATACCCTTCCCGATGCGACCTCCTCGGCCCCGGTCCCCGCGACCGGGGTCCTTTTGTGCCTGTCTACCGCGCCCGCCTCGCCGCTCGACATATTCATGTTTCATGATCTATCGTCTTGGCAGGGAAGAGGAGGAATCAATGGCGCATGTCGTCGTTCTCGGGGCCGGTCTGGGCGGCTCGATCATGGCCTACGAGTTGCATCAGCAGCTCCGCAGCGAGGACCGGATCACTGTCGTGACCCGCGATCCCACCTATCATTTCGTGCCCTCCAACCCGTGGGTGGCGGTGGGCTGGCGGACGCGCAGCCATATCAGCGCCGATCTGGCGCCGACGATGCAGCGGCTCGGGATCGCCTTTCGGACGGTGCCCGCCACGCGCCTCGTGCCGGCCGAGAACCGGGTGGAGCTCGCCGACGGCACTGCGCTCGATTACGATTACCTCGTGGTGGCGACCGGCCCCGAGCTTGCCTTCGACGAGATCGAGGGCTTCGGACCCGAGGGCCACACCCAGTCCATCTGCCATGTCGACCATGCCGAGGCCGCCCATGCGGCCTTCGAGCGGTTCTGCGAAAACCCCGGCCCCATCGTGGTGGGGGCGGCGCAGGGCGCGAGCTGCTTCGGGCCCGCCTACGAATTCGCCTTCATCCTCGATGCGGCCCTGCGCCGACGCAGGATCCGCGACCGGGTGCCCATGACCTTCGTCACCTCCGAACCCTATATCGGCCATCTTGGCCTCGACGGGGTGGGCGACACCAAGGGGCTGCTCGAATCCGCGCTGCGCAGCCGCCATATCAAATGGATCACCTCGGCCCGGATCTCGCGGGTCGAGGCGGGGACGATGCATGTCGAGGAAGTGGCCGAAGGCGGCGCCACGAAGCCCCATGCCCTGCCCTTCGGCTATGCGATGATGCTGCCTGCCTTCCGGGGGGTGAAGGCTGTCTCGGGCATCGAGGGGCTCTCGAACCCGCGCGGCTTCACCCTCGTCGATCCTCACCAGCGCAACCCCACCTTCCCCAACATCTTCGCGGTGGGCGTCTGCGTGGCAATCCCGCCGATGGGGGTCACGCCGGTGCCGGTGGGTGTGCCCAAAACCGGCTTCATGATCGAATCGATGGTCACCGCCACGGCGCACAACATCGGCGCGCTGGTCCGCGGCAAGGAACCCGACGAGGTCGCCACCTGGAACGCGGTCTGCCTCGCCGATTTCGGCGACCGCGGCATCGCCTTCATCGCCCAGCCGCAGATCCCGCCGCGCAACGTGAACTGGTCGGCCGAGGGTCGCTGGGTGCATTTCGCCAAGATCGCCTTCGAGAAATACTTCCTGCGCAAGGTGAAGCTCGGCACGGCCGAGCCGCTTTACGAATGGGCGGCGATGAAGATGCTCGGCATCGACAAGCTCAAGGCCGCCCGCAAGGGATGACCCCTTGCCAATCCGCGCGGCGCGGGCCAGCCTGCGCCGTATGGACAGCGATTTTCTCATCATCGGTGGGGGCATAGCCGGTGTCTCGGCCGCCGCCCGCCTCTCGGAGCTCGGCTCGGTCACGCTGCTCGAGGCCGAGGACGCGCTCGCGCATCACGCCTCGAGCCGGTCCGCCGCACTCTACGAGCCGCGCTACGGCCTGCCGCCGGTGGTCGAGCTGTCGCTCGCCTCGGGCGATTTCTTCCGGGCAGCCGACGGCATCCTCTCGCCGCGGGGCCTCCTGGTCGTGGGCCGCGAGGCCGAGCGTGAGCAGTTTGAGGACGAGACGGTGGGGATGCATCTCGAGCGCATCTCGGCCGAAGAGGCGCGGGCTGCCGTGCCGATCCTGCGCCCCGACGTGACGCTCGCGGCCCGCGCCGACCATGCCTGGGACATCGATACCGACCGGCTTCTGCAGGGCTTCGCCCGCGAGGCCCGCGCCCGTGGCGCCCGGATCGTCACGAAGGCGCGGGTCGGCGCCATCGCGCGCGACGGGGCGGGCTGGCGCGTCGAGGCGGGCGAAAGCTACCGTGCGCGCATCCTCGTCAATGCAGCCGGTGCCTGGGCCGACGGGGTGGCCGCGCTCTCAGGCGTGCGGCCCCTGGGCCTCGTGCCCTACCGCCGCTCGATGGCGCGCATTCCGGCGCCCGGCGGCCACGACATCTCGCGCTGGCCCATGATCTTCGGCGTGGGCGAAAGCTGGTATGCCAAGCCCGATGCCGGCGCGCTGATCGTCTCGCCCGCCGACGAGGATCCGCAGGAGCCCCACGACGCCTGGGCCGACGACATGGTGCTGGCCGAGGGCCTCGCCCGCTACGAGGAGATGGTGACCGAGCCCGTGACACGGCTTCTGGCCTCTTGGGCGGGCCTGCGCACCTTCGCCCCCGACCGGGTGCTGGTGATCGGCGAGGATCCGGCCGCACCCGGCTTCTTCTGGCTTGCGGGCCAGGGCGGCTACGGCTTCCAGACCTGCCCCGCCGCGAGCCGCCTCGCAGCCGACCTGATCGGCGGGCGCAGCCCCGAGGTGCCGGCGGCGCTGATCGCGGCCCTCTCGCCCGACCGCTTCGCATGAGCCTGCGGCTGCCGGATTCAGGCGCGCCGACCGGTCCGGATGGCCGCCGCCACGCGCCCTCGGCCGACCGCAATGCCGAAGCCATCCTCGCCGTCCTGCGCGACGAGGCGCCCGAGGGGCGGATGCTCGAGATCGCGGCCGGCACCGGCCAGCATGCCGCCCGCTTTGCGGCGGCGCTTCCGGCCCTTCTGTGGCAACCGACGGACGTGGACCCCGCAAACCTGCCCTCGATCGAGGCCTGGCGCGAGGCTTCCGGCGCACCGAACCTGCGCGCGCCGATCCTTCTCGACGCCACCCGGCCCGGATGGCCGGCCCGCCATCCCTGCGAGGCGCTGCTGATCGTGAACCTCCTGCACCTGATCCCGGAGACGGAGGCCGCGGCCGTCCTCTGTCATGCCGCCTCCGCGCTGACCCCGGGCGGCACGCTCTTCCTCTACGGCCCCTTCCTGCGCGACGGCCGCCCCGGCAGCGCAGGCGACGAGAGCTTCGATGCGAGCCTGCGCGCCCAGAACCCGGAGATCGGCCTCAAGGACAGCACCTGGATCGAGGAACGGCTGGCGGAGGCGGGCCTCGCGGTGCGCAGGATCGAGATGCCCGCGCACAACCTGATGTTCGTGGCGCGCCGGACCTGAAGCGCAGCCCGGGCCGCGACCGGAGATCCGGCAGCGGCGGCTGCGCCCGCTGAGCCGCCCCCCGCCGTCAGGCTCTGGTCGCGCTGCTGCCCGCCTGCTGACATCGAGGCGCGGTCCCGCAGCCCGGCCCATGTCCGGGCCGCGCCGCCACGGCGACCGGCTACGGCAGGTCCGCGGCCGGAACTCCTCCTCCGAGGGGTGACAGGCGACCTCGCTTGCGGCACAGTCGCGCCTGTTCTCCTCATCGCTCCGGAGCCCCATGACCCGACGCCTCCTAGCCCTCGGCCTCGCCGCGCTGCTTCTGTCCTGCGGCCGGCCGGAGGTCATCGCCGAACTGCCTTCCGGCCAGACCGTCACCGTCGCCCAGCCGAGCTTCGGCGATGCCAAGCCCCACCCCTGGAGCGGCCGGGCGCCCTCGAGCTACCAGGTCCACGGGATCGACGTCTCGCGCTTCCAGGGCCCGATCGACTGGCCCACCGCCGCCTCGGCCGGCGTCTCCTTCGCCTTCATCAAGGCCACCGAAGGCGGCGACCGGGTGGATGCTGCCTTCCACGAGAACTGGCGCGGCGCCGGCCGCGCGGGTGTGCCGCGCGGCGCCTACCATTTCTTCTATTTCTGCCGCCCGGCCGCGGAACAGGCCGACTGGTTCATCCGGACCGTGCCGAAGTCCCCGCGCGCCCTGCCGCCGGTGCTCGACATGGAATGGAACCCCTTCTCGCCCACCTGCACCTTCCGGCCCGAGCCCGCGGTCGTCCGGGCCGAGGCGCTCACCTTCCTGCGTCAGGTCGGTGCCCATTACGGCAGGCGCCCGATCATCTATACGACGATCGACTTCTTCGAGCGCAACGAGATGTGGCGCCTGACCGGATACGACTTCTGGCTCCGCTCGGTCGCCGCCCATCCGCACGAGCGCTATGCCGGCCATCCCTGGACCTTCTGGCAATATACCGGCACCGGGATCGTGCCGGGCATCGGCAAGGTCACCGACATCAACGTCTTCAACGGCGACGCCACCCGCTGGGCCGCCTGGCTCGCGCTGAACCTGCGCTGAGCCTTTCACGCTGGTGCAAATATCCTCGGGGGGGCCGCCGGCCCCGGCCGGCGGCGGGGGGCAGACAGCCCCCCGTCCCCGGGATCAGCCGTCCTGACGGATCCGAACGTTCTTCGGATCGTAGGGCGAATCCTCGGCCACCACGGCCTCGCAGGTCTCGCGGAACATGCGCAGCTGCAGCTTCGTGCCCACCTCGGCCAGATCGGGGCGGACATAGCCCATGCCGATCTGCTTGCCGAAGGCCACCGACCAGCCGCCCGAGGTGAGCCGGCCCACCTTCTCGCCGTTCAGAAGCAGCGCCTCCTTGCCCCACGGATCGGCATCCGCCGGCCCGTCGATCAGGAGCGTCACGCATTTCGAGCGGATGCCGGTCGCGAGCATCGCTTCCTTGCCCTGAAAGTCCTTGCCGAGGTCGATGAACCGGTCGAGCCCCGCTTCCATCGGCGTCGCATCGCGGCCGAGCTCGTTGCCGAAGGCGCGGTAGCTCTTTTCCTGCCGCAGCCAGTTCTGCGCCCGCGCCCCCACGAGCTTCAGCCCGTGCTTTTCGCCCGCCTTCAGCAGCAGGTCCCAGAGATAGGTCGACATCTCGATCGGATGGTGCAGCTCCCACCCGAGTTCGCCCGTATAGGCCACCCGCACCGCCCGCACCGGGCACATGCCAAGCTCGATGTCGCGGTAGCTGAGCCAGGGGAAACGCTTGTTCGAGAGCCGGGTGGCGGGGTCGGCATCCTTCACCACCTCGTTCAGGATCGCGCGCGCATTGGGTCCGGCCAGCGCAAAGACCCCCCACTGGGTCGTCACGTCATGGATGTCGATCCAGCCGAAATCGCCGATCCTGTCTTCGGCGCATTTCCTCAGCCAGTCGGCGTCGTAGGCCGTCCAGGCACCGGCGGACACGAGGTAATATTCGTTCTCGGCCAACCGCACGATGGTATATTCGGTGCGCGTGGTGCCGGCGGGCGTCAGCGCGTAGGTCAGGTTGATCCGGCCCACAGCCGGCAGCTTGTTGCAGGTGAACCAGTCGAGGAAGGCCGTGGCGCCGGGGCCGCGCACCAGATGCTTGGTGAAGGCGGTGGCGTCGATCAGGCCCGCGGTCTCGCGCAGCGCCTCGGCCTCGGCGCGGGCGAACGGATGCCAGGCACCGCGGCGGAAGCTGCGGGATGCGTGGTCGAAACCGGCCGGCGCATCCGCAGGCCCGTAGTAGTTCGGCCGCTCCCAGCCGTTGACCTGCCCGAACTGCGCGCCGAGCGCTTTCTGCCGGTCGTAGACCGGGGCGGTGCGCAGCGGACGACAGGCTTCGCGCTCCTCGTCAGGGTGGTGGAGGATGAAGACATGCTCGTAGCATTCCTCGTTCTTCCGCGCCGCGTATTCGGTCGTCATCCAGCTGCCGTAGCGCCGGGGATCGAGCGAGGCCATGTCGATCTCGGCCTCGCCCTCGGTCATCATCTGCGCGAGATAGTGGCCAGTGCCGCCCGCCGCAGTGATGCCGAAGCTGAACCCTTCCGCCAGCCACATGTTGCGCAGGCCCGGGGCGGGACCCACCAGCGGGTTGCCGTCGGGCGTGTAGCAGATCGGGCCGTTGTAATCGTCCTTCAGGCCCACGGTCTCGGACGAGGGGATCCGGTGGATCATCGACATGTATTCCTCCTCGATCCGCTCGAGATCGAGCGGGAAGAGGTCGGCGCGGAAGCTCGAGGGCACGTCATAGAGGAAGCGGGCCGGAGCGTTGCGCTCGTAGGGGCCGAGGATCCAGCCGCCGCGCTCTTCGCGGACATACCATTTGGCGTCGGCGTCGCGCAGGACGGGGTGCTGCGGGTTGGTCTTGCGCCATTCGACCAGCGCCGGGTCGGGCTCGGTCACGATATATTGGTGCTCGACCGGAATGGCCGGGATCTTGATGCCCAGAAGCCGGGCGGTGCGCTGCGCATGGTTGCCGGTGGCGGTCACCACATGTTCGGCATGGATCTCGAAGCTTTCCTCAGTCGGGACGAGGTTGCCGCCCTGCTCGGCCATCCGCACGCAGGAGACGATCCATTCGCGGCCCGTCCAGCGGTAGCCGTTGACCTGGATCCGGCGCTCGATGGTGCAGCCGAGCTGCCGCGCGCCCTTGGCCATGGCCTGCGTCACGTCGGCGGGGTTGATGTAGCCATCCTGCGGGTGGAAGAGCGCGCCCTTGAGATCCTCGGTGCGCACGAGGGGCCAGCGCTCCGCGATCTCCTTCGGGCTCAGGAACTCATGATAGACCCCCGCCGTCTCGGCTACGGAGGAATAGAGCATGTATTCGTCCATCCGCGCGTCGGTCTGGGCCATGCGCAGGTTGCCCACGACATAGAAGCCGGGGTTGAGCCCGGTCTCGGCCTCGAGCCCCTTGTAGAAATCGACCGAATACTTGTGGATGTGGGTGGTGGCGTAGCTCATGTTGAAGAGCGGCAGAAGCCCCGCGGCGTGCCAGGTGGAGCCCGCGGTGAGCTCGTCGCGCTCGACCAGCATCGTGTCCCAGCCGGCCTTGGCGAGATGGTAGGCGATGCCGTTCCCGACAGCACCGCCGCCGACGACAAGGGCTTTCACATGGGTCTTCATCCGCGCACTCCGTCACCGCAGGGTTTGCCGCATCAATGACTGATCGCCGCCGCTGCGGAGAGGTGAGCCCGACATTTGGCGTCCGAAAACGACATGGGCGCGGATGGTGCGACGGAATGCTTGGAGCCGGCCGTGGCGCGGGGGGCTTTGCGCCCCCCGTCCGCCGCCGCAGGCGGCGGCGGACTTCGCCTGCGGCGAAGCCCCCCGCAGGATATTTGGGCAGAGTGAACGGTCTCAGGCGCGCCGCAGGAGCGCCGAGACGAGGAAGGCCAGCGCCGCAGCCGCGACGATCGAGGGGCCTGCCGGCGTGTCGAAGGCCAGCGAGGCGCCAAGGCCCGCGAGGCTTGCGCCCGCGCCGATCAGGGCCGCGAGCAGCGCCATCGGCTCGGGATTGCGGGCCAGGCCGCGCGCGGCCGCGGCCGGGATGATGAGCATGGCCGAGATCAGGAGCGCCCCCACCACCTTCAGCGCGACCGCCACCGTCACCGCGAGCGCGAGGGTGAGAATCAGCCGCTCGCGCGCGGGGTCGATGCCGGAGGCCGCGGCCAGATCCTCATTGATCGTGGCCGTGAGAAGCGCCGACCAGCGCCAGAGGAGAAGCGCCAGCACGAGCGCCGCTCCCGCCCAGATGAAGGCCAGATCCGGCACCGAGACGGCGAGGATGTCGCCGAAGAGCCAGGCCGAGAGATCGGTGCGCACCGAGGGCAGGAAGCTCACCGCGACGAGGCCGAAGGCCAGCGCGGAATGGGCGAGCACGCCCAGCATCGTGTCCATGGCCCAGCCGCGGCCGCTCAAGGTGGCCACGGTCGCGGCCATGACCAGCGCCACGGCGAGCGTGCCGAGCCCCACCGGCAGTTCGGTGGCGAGCGCCAGCGCCACACCGAGGATGGCGGCATGCGAGGTCGCGTCGCCGAAATAGGCCATGCGGCGCCAGACGACGAAGGCGCCGAGCGGCCCCGCCGCCAACGCCACGCCGATGCCCGCGAGCGCCGCGCGGATGAGGAAGTCGTCAAGCATGATGGGAATGATCGTGCGTATGGTCGTGATCGTGTTCGTGGCGGTAGAGCGCGAGCGCCCCCTGGGTGCCGTGGCCGAAGAGCGCGCGATATTCCGGCGCATTCGAGACCACGCGCGGCGTGCCCTCGCAGCAGACATGGCGGTTGAGGCAGATCACCCGGTCCGACGCCGCCATCACCACATGCAGATCGTGGCTCACCATCAGGATCGCGGCGCCGGTGGTGGAGCGCACCTCTTCGATCAGCCGGTAGAAGGCCGCCTCGCCCGGCTGGTCGAGCCCCTGCGTCGGCTCGTCGAGCATCAGCAGCTCCGGCTCGGTCAGAAGCGCGCGCGCCAGAAGGACCCGCTGGAACTGCCCGCCCGAAAGATCGGCGAGCTGACGGTCCGCCACCTCGGGCACGCCCACCCTCTCCAGCGCCGCGGCGACCTCGGCAGGGGCGCGCCTGCGCGGCAGCGACAGGAAGCGCGCGGCAGTGAGCGGCAGCGTCCCGTCGACCTGCAGCCTCTGCGGCACATAGCCGATCCGGAGCCCCGGCCTGCGGCTCACGCGGCCCGCGGCGGCGGGCAGGATCCCCAGGAGGGCGCGCAGGAGCGTGCTCTTGCCCGAGCCGTTCGGGCCCACGATGGTCACGATCTCGCGGGGCGCGACCGACAGGCTCACGTCCGACAGGATCTCGTCCCGCCCCCGCCGCACGGCGAGATGATGGGCGGCGATCAGGGTCATGCGGCCTCCCGGCAGGCGGGGCAGAGGCCCACGGCCTCGATGTTCGTCCGCTCGATCTCGAAGCCGAGCTGCGCGGCCGCCGCATCCAGCGCGGCCCGCACCGGCTCGGCCGGCGCCTCGGCCACCACGCCGCAGCGGCTGCAGATCAGGAAGGCGGGCGCATGGGCCTCGCCCGGATGCATGCAGGCGGTGAAAGCGTTGAGCCGGCGGATCCGATGCGCGAGCCCCTGCTCGACGAGGAAGTCGAGCGCACGATAGGCCACGGGCGGCTTGTTTCCGAAACCCTCCTGCGCCAGCCGCTCCAGCACCTCGTAGGCGCCGAGCGCCCGGTGTTCTTCGAGGAGGATCTCGAGCGTGCGCCGGCGCACCGGCGTCAGGCGAGCCCCGGCCGCGGCCGTGGCCTCCTCGGCATGGGCGAGGATCGAGGCCGCACAACGGCTGTGATCGTGCGGCGCGAATGCCGCGGTGCCTCCGGTATCGGCGGTCATCCTCTCCCCCATTGACGCGTTATGATATAACGTAATACATCTGCGCCCATCTCAAGGAAAGGCAGACCATGCGTTATACCATATCAGTCGCTCTCGCCAGCCTGCTCGCGGGCCCGGCCCTGGCCGAAGTGCCGCGCGTGGTGACGGACCTGCCGCCGGTCCATTCGCTGGTGGCGCAGGTGATGGGCGATCTCGGAGAGCCGGACCTCCTGCTGGGCCAGGGAGCGGATCCGCATTCCTTCCAGTTGCGCCCGAGTCAGGCGCGCGCGCTGGCCAATGCCGATCTGGTGGTCTGGATCGGACCGGAGATGACCCGCTGGCTCGAGCGCGCGCTCGAGGGCCGCAAGGGCGAGGAGCTGCGTCTCATGCAGGTCGCGGGCACGCATCTGCAGGACTTCGGCGAAGGCGCGGCACACGACCATGCTGGGCACGGCCATGACCATGCGGACGAGGACCACGATCACGCCGGCGAAGGGCACGAGCACGCGGACGAGGGCCACGCCGGCGAAGCGCACGATCACGCGGACGAGGGCCACACCCACGGCGACGAAGCGCACGATCACGGCGAACATGAGGGCCACAGCCATACGGGCCTCGACCCCCATGCCTGGCTCGATCCCGAGAATGCGCAGCTCTGGCTGACGGCTGTCGCGCGCGAACTGGGCCACCTCGATCCCGAGAATGCGGCGACCTACGCCGCCAATGCCGAGGCCGCCCGGGCAGCGCTGGCCGAGCTCGACCGCGAAACGGCCGCAAGGCTGGACGAGGCGCGGAACCAGCCCTTCTACGTCTTCCACGATGCCTACGGCTACTTCGCCGGCCACTACGGGCTGACCGTGCAGGGCAGCGTCTCGGCAGGCGATGCGGCCGCGCCGGGGGCGGCGCACCTCGCGGACCTGCGCGCGGAGATGGCGGGCACCCCGCGCTGCATCTTCCCGGAGGCGCAGCATGACGCGAAGCTCGCCCGGCAGATCGCGCAGGAGACGGGCGCGAAGGCCGGCCCGGCGCTCGATCCGTCGGGCAGCACGCTCGAACCGGGCCCGCAGCTCTACGCGAACCTGATCCGCGGCCTCGCCGACGGCATCCTGTCCTGCGTCGCCCCTTGATCTCGCGCGGCCTCCGGCGCAGCCTGCCCGCCTGCACCGGAGGCGCCCATGACCCTCACCCGCTTCGGAACCGCCCCTGACGGGCGGCCCGTCCAGCGCATCGCCCTGGCCGCAGGCGACCTCCGCCTGGCCCTGCTCGACCGAGGCGCCATCCTGCAGGACCTGCGTCTGGCCGGGATCGACTGGCCGCTCACGGCAGGCGCGTCCGACCTCGCGGCCTATCTCGGACCGCTCCGCTGGTTCGGCGCCATCGTCGGTCCGGTCGCGAACCGCATCGGCGGCGCCCGGGCCTGCATCAATGGCCGGCCGACCCGCTTCGTGCCGAACGAGGGCCGGACGCTCCTCCATTCCGGGGCGGCGGGAACCCATGCCCGGCACTGGCAGCCGGTCGAGGTCGAGGCGGGCCGCGCGCTCCTGCGGCTCGAACTCGCGGACGGCATCGACGGATTTCCCGGCAACCGGCGGCTCGAGGCCGAGTTCGTGCTGGACCCGCCCGCGACGCTCCGGCTGATCCTGACCGCGGTCACGGATGCGCCGACGCTGATGAACCTCGCCAACCACAGCTACTGGACCCTCGATCCCGAGCCCGGGATCGGCGGCCAGCAGCTGCAGATCGCGGCGGAGCACTGGCTTCCGGTCGAGGCCGGCCTGCCTACGGGCGAGATCCGCCCCGTATCCGGAGCGATGGACTTCCGCGCGGGCCGCCCCCTCGGAGAGACCGAGGGGATCGACCACAATTTCTGCCTCGCCAGTGCGCAGCGAGACCTGACCGAGGTGGCGCGCCTCACCGGCCGGTCGGGCGTCCGTCTCACTCTCGCCACCACCGCCCCGGGCCTGCAGGTCTATACCGGCCGCGAGATCGACAGCATGCCCTTCGCGGGCCACGGGGGCCGACCGCTCCGGGCCTTCGACGCCATTGCGCTCGAGCCGCAGCTCTGGCCGGACGCGCCGAACCGGCCGGAGTTCCCCCCGATCACCCTCGCCCCGGGCGAAACCTTCCGCCAGGAGACGCGCTTCTCCTTCTCCGCCTGAACCGAGCCGGGTGCCGCGGCTCCGCGACGGGGGTCGTGCCGAGCGCGTCCACAGCTTGCCCGCTTCGGCAGGGGCAAGACGCTCCCGGCATCCCGATCCATGCGCCCCCGTCCGGTTATCCTGCATCTTACCTGTTCATTCCCGTTTGACCTTTTGCCGGTAACTCTGTGGGGACCGCATCAGCGGACAACCCTGCAAGATATCGAGGAAGATAATGGCCATTGAGAAAAGCGTTGCCTCCGCTTCGATTGCGGAAGTCATCGATCGCATTCTGGACAAGGGCGTCGTGATCGATGCCTTCGTGCGTGTATCCCTCGTCGGGATCGAGCTGATCGCCATCGAGGTCCGTGCCGTCGTGGCGTCGATCGAGACCTGGCTCAAATATGCCGAGGCTGTAGGCCTCACGGTGGATCCCGCCACGACCTGAGGCCGCGCTCAGACGGGAGATTGCTGCAAGAGGTGCGTAGCAAGCGCGGCAATTTCCTGTCCCAGGGGCCGGTCCGTCTCAAGCGGCGGGAACTGCTCGCGCAGGGCCTGCACCAGCTTCTTCCCCGCGGGAGACACCCCGTCTAGGCCGCTGCCGCAGCGCAGCTCCGCAGCTTGTGCAAGACAGAGAGCGAGGATCGCAAGGATCTCCGCCCAACGGTCGATCTTCTCGCGGCAGAGGCGCGCGGCGATGGTCCCAAGCGAGACCACATCCTGATTGGCGGCGTTCGTGGAGATCGAATGGATCGAGGCAGGTCCCGTGGCTCGCATCTCGGCCAGGAGCGCGGTCGCCGTCACCTGTGCGCCCATGAAGCCGGAATTCAACCCGGCGGGGCCCCGGTGGAGGAAGGGGGGCAGCCCACGGTTCAGCCTTTCATCTGTCAGACGTGCAATCTGGCGCTCCGCAAGGCCCGCCAGAACGGTGACGGCCGTGGCGAGCGCATCGGACGTCAGCGCCACATGCTGGCCCATGAAATTGCCCCCGTGCAGGGCGGGCACGCTGCCATCGGGCGGAAACACCGGATTGTCGGTCACCGCGTTCAGCTCGATCGTCAGCACCCGGTCATGCCATGCGAGCGTGTCGAAGCCCGCCCCGAGAACCTGCGGAGCGCAGCGCAGGCTGTAGGCATCCTGCCCCGCCTCCGGCTCCGTCCCGATATCGCCGGCGTCGAGCCTCCGCTCGGCAATGACGTGCCGGACCACCCGCGCGCTGCCGTCCACGCGGGCGCGCAGCCTCGCTGCGGCGTCCTTCTGTCCGGGATGCGGCCGCAGGTCGGACAGTGCCGCGGCCCATGCCTCGGTCCGGCCTCTCAGACATTCCGCAAGCAGGGCCGTCAACGCCACCGCCCAGTTGCCGAGATGGCGGCAGGCGTGAGCATTCACCAGCGCGATCCCGGTCATGGCGGAGGTCCCGTTGACCAGCGCCAGTGCATCGCGATGGGAGAGATCGAGCGGTTGCAGCCGTCCGCGCCGGAGCCCTTCTGCGCCGTCAAGCCGCGTCCCGTCCCGGTCCAGGAAGTCTCCCCGGCCCTGGAGGCAGAGCACCATATGCGCAAGCGGTGTCAGGTCACCCGACGCGCCCACCGTGCCGCGGCTGGGAACGGCCGGAGCGAGCTCGGAATTGAGCAGGTCGATCAGGCGAGCGATGGTCCCCTCGCTGGCACCGGAGGCTCCCTGAGCGATCGACACCAGACGCGCCAGAACCATGGCGCGCGCCGTCGTCCAGTCAAGCACCGGTCCCACGCCGCTGGCCAGATGATGGACAAGATTGGCCTGCAGCGTTCGGACATTCTCACCTGAGATCAGGCGGTTCGCAAGGGGACCGAAGCCGGTTGTCAGTCCGTAGACATGGCGCGCCTCGCGGATGACAGCGCCGAGCCGCGCTTCGGACGCACGGCACCGGTCGCGCGCCGGAGGGGCAAGGACAATCCGCGCGCCGCCGCTCGCCACGGCATGGGCCTGGTCCAGATCGATGTGGCGATCCAGCTCGACGGCCGGCTTCGGGGGGCTCATGGCGAGCATTGGCTTCACTCCCTGTCTTCTCGCCGAAGGTAGTGGAAGCTGGTTAATGCAGAGTTTCTTGCTTCAGATCGTCCGCCCCAGCGGGCCCAGATCGAGCGAGAGATCCGCGGGCGTCAGGCCGAAACGGGCCGCCATCTCGTGGATGGCCGCCTCGGCCCGCATCAGTGTCGTGCCAAGCTGCTCTTGCTGACTCTCGCTCAGCGAGCCCGCCTCCATCCTGCGGATCGCCTGCAACTCCATGATCTGCCTCAGCATCTCCATCAGCCCCAGCAGAATACGGGCCAGATCATGCTCGAGCCGGTCCGGGTCGAGCGCGATGCGGGGCGCCGTGACCGGGGCCTCCGTCGGAGGCAAGCGGTCGTCGCGCAGCAGGAGCGGAGGAAAAGGATATGTCATGCTGTCTCCCAACTGATGAAGGCGTAAGGCGGCCAAGGGCCTGTCACGGTGCAGGCGGACCAGAGGGCATCGCCCACCCGCAGGCGTTCGCGAAGCTCGTGAAGCACAGGATGCGTCTCTGCCGCCGGAACCAAAAGATTGACCTGAACTTCGTCCTGAAGCCGCCCCGGGATGCAGCGAACCTCTCCGAGCAGCGACATGATCTGCATGAGCACCGTGCGCAGCCGCGCCTGATGCGCGGAGGCATCCCGGCGGGCGCGCAGCCAGCCCGCCCCAGACGCGGCTGCATCGGGCAAAAGGGGGGCAATCAGCCGCGCCGACACCGTCAGTTGCCGCTGCCGGCTGAAACGATCGATCTCTTCGGCGAGCGCATTCGTCCGCCTTCCACACCAGGCGATCGCCTCATCGACGGCAATTGTGGCCGCGGGTGGAAACGGCAGGAAGGTCTCGCAGTCCCGCATCGCAGCCAGATGCAGCCGAACGCGGCTGCGCGCATCGCCCGCCATGTCGTGCGGAGCGCAGACGAGGTGAAGCCCCGCGCAGGAAAGCGCGCAGCAGGTCGCCGGAACAGGTCCTGCGCGAGCGAGGCCGATGGGTATCATGCTGCGTCCGGCACTCTGCATTGCAGCCTATCCGGGTTCGCCAGCAGCAGGTCGAGCCCGAGGAAGACGAGATCCACATCCGCAATCGTAAGCCAAAGCTCCCCCCGGATCGCGATGCCTTGTGACAGAAGGGCATCCACCACATCGACGAGGCGCGTTTCGCTGCTTTGCAGCGCTTCCTCCGCCGTCGCGAACTGGAGGGTCGGGGCTGAGTCAGTCATGACCGCGGGTCTCCGGCAGGAAGGAAAAGGGAGCGCAGGGGCCGATCAATCGGACGGAAAGGGCGAGGCGAGATCCGGCACGGGAAGAGGCCTCTGCGGCCTCCAGCAGGCCTGGCACCCGATCCCGCGCGACAAGAAGGGAGAGATCAAGCAGCGGCCCGTCGGGCTTCAATGGACGCGCCGACGCCGAGCAGGACAGCGAGGCCAGCTCTTCGGCCGTGGCTCTCGCAAAGCCGGTTCGCTCGCGCGCCAGATGACGTCTCTGCTCGTGACGAGCGGAGCGGGCCTTGAGGAAGGCGGATCCCGAGGCCGGAGCTGGCGCGGCCCCGTCCGCGACCTGTTCCGCGATCAATTGCGCGACATACTCCGCCCGGCCCGCCAACCGTTCCATTCCGGCATCAAGGGTTGCACGTTCGGCGTCCAGATGGCGCTTCACGGCGGCAATACCAGTAAAGGCCGCCCCGAGAGCGACCGGGAGGACATCCTCGGTCGCGGCATAGGCGGACAGGATGGCGTTCTGCGCAAGAGCGGCCTGCACGGCCCAGTCAGGCGAAGCGGGATCCGGGGGCAGACGATCAAGCGACAGGAGAATCGCCGCGTAGCCGTCACCGTCCAGACGCAGGTGCGGAGAGGTGATCGCGGGGCTGATCCCAAGGCCGGAGACCACTCCCAGAAGAAGGAGGCCGCTCATGCGGCGTCCTCCAGATCGGAGGGCACGGCCTGACCTTCTGACCAGATACGCACCAGATGCAGGTCTCCACCCGATGCGGCGCATCGTGTGAGCAGATCCAGCACGGCGGCCGCGGCAAGAATTTCTGCCCGCTCGGCCTCTGACGCGCGCAGCAGAAGGTCGCGCCGGAGCGCCCGGAGGCGGATCGGATCAACTGGCCCTTCCAGATCGAACCGGTGACGGGCGCGGCGGATCGCTGCCGAAGATACTCTGCGGAAGTTGAGACTGGCGAAGGAAACGGGCGGCGACGGGCCGATCCGGCGGATCCTGAGCCCCTCTGTCCAGAGCGCATCAATCTGCTCGAGAGATCGGTCAAGATCGTCGGTGCGGGTCTGCAGCAGAAGAAGTGCCTGGTTGGCAAGCATATCTTCCCGCAGCGGGAGATTGACGTGCCGCTCCGCCACCCGCGCCAGGGCGTCCGCAATCCGGTGAGTGAACCTGAGCCGAAGGTCTTCGGCCGTCTCGTCGGGGTCCGTGCGTTTCGGAACCAGCGCCGCGTGCCATTGGACGAGAACCTGAAACTGCACCCGTCCGGCGAGACGCCGCAGCTCCTGTCTGAGCCGCGGGCTGTTTGCCGCAAGCGCGGCGGCGGCTTCGGCTGGTGTCAGGCAATTGCCGGTGAGGACGGGCAGAACCGTGCCGAAGGCCATCAGTCGCTCGAGCACCGCCTGCCTGCAGGCAGCATGTTCCAGAAGCGCGCGGCGACCGCTCAGCAGCCCGGGTGGCATACCGAGGATGGCGGTCAAGCCCGCCTCGCAAATGGCCTCGGTGCCTTCGGGCAGGACGGAAGGCGGATGGCCCTCTAGCACGGCGACGACTTCCCGGAGCCTCATCACGCGCCCCTTTCAAGCGAAAAGATCATGCATTCTCGAGTGGCCGCGAAGCACTGCAATGCCTGCAGAACGTTCAGACCATCCGCGATGGCAGCTTCTCCTTCCAGCAACAGGTCCTCGACGGGGGTGCGGAACGATGTGTCTCGTGTGGCACCGCCACGAGGAATCGCGAGCCTTGCTGGGATTTGCTGGCCTGAGGGCGCGCAGCCGCGCGAACCAGCCTTCGGCCCTTTCACTTTCACCGCCGGAAATCTCATCTCGCCGTTCCTTTGAGCCGCTCGAGAAGATCGAGTTCAATGGCGTCGTAGGTCTCCTCGGAAAGCTCGCCCGCGAGCAGTTGCCGCTCGGCTTCCACCAGAGCCGCCCGCAGCGCAGCGGGATCGTTCCAACTCTGTTCGGCAGCCTCGCCGATGCGGGCGGCAATCCACAGGGTTCCGTCGAACGGACCCCGAAACGGCAGCGTCAGGAGAGAGGTGAGCAGGCCCATCAGGCAACCTCTTCGCGGCGGGGAGAGAGAACCAGATCGACAAAATTGAACAGGGGCACCGGTCCTATCACTCGAACGGACGGTTCGGCTGTCGGGGCGAAGCTGCAATCTGCCGCGGCTTTCACAAGCGCGGCAGCCAGGCGATCCTGGGCTCCGTCCTCGACCAACACATCGACGGCAATGACCTGAACGTCGGAGTCCGGCACCCGCAGACGATGATCGACCCAAAGCGGACGGAGGCTCTGGAAGAGGAGACGTTGCGTCTCTCCCCGCCGGGCATCCAGCCGCTCTGCCAGTCGGCGCCCGAACTCGGCCTGTGCCATGGGATCGGGCCTGCGCAGGGCCAGAAGCCGCGCCCGCTCCGCCGCAAGGTCGGGCGCGGTGGCGAGGGTAGCGGCGAGCGCCGGTTCTCGGGGAAACGACAGGCGCAGACCGAGTTCCACCCGGCCGCGCACGCGGTCGAAGGCGGCGCAGAGTTCGGTCAGGCGCGACGCCAGCATGGCCGCGACCTCGGCGAGGGTCGATGCCATCATCCCGAACCGCATCGGAAGCAAGTTGCCGAACCAGGCCGCCGCCTCGAGCACCCGGGTATGCGCCAGGAGCAGGCGGCGCCGCGGCAGAATGTCGGCCTCTGTGGCGGAACTGTAGATCAGGATGCCTCCTGGAAGCCTCGCGAGTGCGATGGGCCCCGTGACCCCCGCCATGCCGGCAAGCACCTCGTGGCCGGAGGCGGGTTCCTCGAGCAGGCCGTAGAGATAGATCATGGCGCCTCCGGAAGCGGGGCGGTCAGGTCAAGGATGCCGCTCTTGAGCGAGATCCGGATGTCGGCGAGCCCGACGCCGGGCGGGAGGGGGAACCGCCCCTCGTAACGCCGGCCGCTCCCTTCGGCCGAAATCAGGAGATCGCCTGCGTCGAGCTCCAGAGTGAGGTCCTCCTCGGCAACACCAGGTAAATCCGCCTGAAGCTGCCACGTCCGGCCCACCGTCGCGATGTCCGCCAGAATGGGCCGCGCGGGCGCAGGTGGTCTCTCGGCGGTCTCCTCAGGCACCGGGCCCGGTTCGGGTTCCGCGTTGCCGAAGTCGGAGGCGTACCGCACGCGGATGCGCGTCTCGGTGCGGATCGGGCCCATCCCGACGTCGATCGTGTGGTCCCGCCGGATCTCCCTGCTCTGGCCCGACTCGAGGCGACCTGTCATGTCGGAAAGGGCGCTGCCGAGCGCGCTGAGGAGGCGGCCGAACCTCAGCTCGATGTCAGCGGTCGTCCTGCCGGGGCCCGGCTTCTTCTCGTCGCTCATCTCATCCCTCGCGTGCTGCGGCCAGTTGCCCGATCTGGGTCTCGATCCGCTCGAGCCGGTCCAGCAGGGCGGCCGAACCGTCGGAGGCAGGCGCCTGCGTGATGCAGAGGCGAGGATCGCTCTCCCACCAGTTGATCCCCATCTCCCGCGCCTTGTCGACGGTGGCGACCAGAAGGCGCAGGCGGATCGTCAGGAGCTCGATCCCCACCAGCGAGATCGAAATGTCGCCGGCAATCACGATCCCCTTGTCGAGGATCCGCTCGAGGACGTCGGCCAGACTGTCCTGCTGGAGCGGGCTCTGCATCTGAAAGCTCATGACGGCGCGCCCTCCTCGCGGTGGTAGCGCCCGAGGCGCTGGAAGCCGCCGACGCGGCCCTGCGGCGTCACCCGGATCTCGTAGGCACAGAGCAGGTCGTTGCGCCCGATCTTGGCCGCGCTTTCGATCACGTCGATCACGACGCGCCAGTCGCCGCCCTCGGTCTGCGCGCAGTTCGCCACCGCGTCGATGCGGCCGCCGTTCATGGTGGTGAAGGCCCGCCGCGCCACGGCGATGACTTCGAGCATCGTCAGGGCGGCCTGACCGGGCTCGGCGCTGAAGGCGAGGGTCTTGGGCTGATCCATCATCCGTCCTTCCCCCTCAGCGGCCCAGCAGGGCGAGCAGGATCTCGCGCTCGCGCTTACGCCGCTCCAGATCCTGCGCGCAGCGGGCCATCCGGCTCCGGGCAGCCTCCAGCGCCTTCTCGAGCCGGCTGACGTCGAACTCGAGCCGCACCAGATGCATCGCCGCCTCCTTCGGTGTCCGGGCGAGGGCCGGGGACGTCCTGCATGGCCGCCGGGCCGAGGTCGCTTTCGGGCTCTTCATCGGGCGGTCTCTCCTGGCGTGGGGGCGGCCAACTTTGCCTCGAACGCGGCCGCATCGGCCTCGAGGCCGCGGCCCCTCAGCACGTCCGCGGCGATCTCGGCCAAGGCCGCGTCGCTCAGCCGGCCCGCGAGACGCAGTGGCGCGGCGAGCCGGGCGACGAGAATGGCCGTGCGCATCGACGGCGGCGCCTGCATCTCGCCCGAGCGCTGGACGGACAGGATCAGATCCAC
This sequence comes from Cereibacter sphaeroides 2.4.1, assembly GCF_000012905.2. Classification (NCBI taxonomy): domain Bacteria; kingdom Pseudomonadati; phylum Pseudomonadota; class Alphaproteobacteria; order Rhodobacterales; family Paracoccaceae; genus Cereibacter; species Cereibacter sphaeroides. The sequence continues at coordinate 675,798 of NC_007494.2, forward strand.
GATGCGGCGCGCCGTGGCGGGATCGAGGCCGCTGCGCAGCGCGACGATGCCCGCGAGCGTGGGCGCCGAAGGCTCCTCGAGCCGCAGGGTCACCATCCGGTCGATCAGGGCGTCGGGGGCTGCCTTGACCCCCTGATACTCATGCGGGTTCGAGGTCAGCAGGACGCGGAAGTCGGGATGCGCCTCGATATACTGGTGCCGGCTCGCGCCGTCTGTCGAGACAAGCACCCCCTCTTCGAGCACCGAGAGAAGCGCGGCATTCGCCTCGGGCGAGGCACGGGTGAATTCGTCGTAGATAAAGGTCTGGCCGCACCGCATGGCCTGCCCGAGAATCGACTCCTTCCAGTCGATCCGCGCGCTCTGTTCGGTGCGCCGGACGCTCTGGATATAGCGGTCCACGACGCTGGTGACGGTCTGGCCGATCTCGCCGCCGATGAAGTCGCGGCTGCCGAGCCATTCGTTGCCGGTCATGAAGGCCACGGGCCGCCCGAGCGCCTGCGCGATGCGCAGCGCGAGCGTCGTCTTGCCGAGGCCTGCCGGTCCGGCGAGATGGACGCAGACGCCGGCCCGGGCATATCCCAGCGCGCGGGCAAAGAGCGCCTCCGTCTCGGCATTCTGGAAATATCGGCCGCTCCGCCGGAGGCCGAGCCAGGGATTCTCGACCAGGGCGGCGTCGATACCGGCCGCATGCGGTAAGGATGGGCTCAGGACAGTCACGTTCGGCGACCTCGTTCTTCCGGTCGCCCCAGAAGACGCGAGTCAGTTTAAGGACGGATTAAGCCGAACCCGATTTATCCAGGCGCGCTACGGCTGTCCTCGAACCGTCAGCCCGCCACCGATCGATACCAGCGCACGATGGCGGCCCGCTCCTCGGGCTCCATGTAGCTGAGGTTGCCGGGCGGCATGGCATGGGTGATCCCGGCCTGCAGATAGATCCGCCGCGCTTCGTGGGCGATCTGCGCGGCCGTCTCGAGCCGCACGTTCTTCGGCGGCCAGTGAAGGCCGTCCCAGCCCGGCTCGGCCGCATGGCACATCGAACAGCGCCCCGTCACGATGTCCGTCACTTCCGCGAATCCGTCGGCGGCTGCGAAGCGCGCAGCCCTGCCGCCGAGCGCCGCCTCCTCCGGCACGCCCCGCATCGGCGCGGTCGAGAGCCAGGCGATCACGAGGAAGATCACCGCCGTCGCCGCCCATGTCCAGTGCGGGTTGCCTTTGCGCGCGTGACGGGAGTTGAACCAGTGCCGAATCGTCACCCCCATCAGGAAGACCAGCGAGGCGATCAGCCAGTTGAACTCGGTGGCGAAGATCAGCGGGTAATGGTTCGACAGCATGAGGAAGATCACCGGCAGCGTCAGATAGTTGTTGTGCGTGCTGCGCTGCTTGGCGATCTCGCCGTATTTCGGGTCCGGCCGCCGCCCGGCCTTGAGGTCGGACACCACGATCCGCTGGTTCGGCATGATGGTCAGGAAGACATTCCCGCTCATGATGGTGGCGGTGAAGGCCCCCAGATGCAGGAGCGCCGCCCGTCCCGAGAAGACCTGCGTATAACCCCAGGCCATCGCGACCAGCACGCCGAACAGGAGGATCATCAGCGCCGTCGGATGCCGTCCCACCGGCGAGCGGCAGAGCCCGTCATAGACCAGCCAGCCGCCGCCCAGCGAGGCGAGCGACAGGGCCACCGCCTGCCAGACCGACAGTTCCATCACCGTGGGATCGATGAGAAAGAGCTCGGCCCCGACATAGTAGAGCAGCACCAGCATGGCGAAGCCCGAGAGCCAGGTCGCATAGCTTTCCCATTTGAACCAGGTCAGATGCTCGGGCAGGAAGTCCGGCGCGACGAGATATTTGTTGATGTGATAGAAGCCGCCGCCATGCACCTGCCACTCCTCGCCATGGGCGAGCGGCGGCAGCGAGGGCGTCTTGCGCAGGCCGAGGTCGAGCGCGATGAAATAGAAGGACGAGCCGATCCAGGCGATGGCCGTGATGACATGCGTCCAGCGGGCGGCGATCATCACCCATTCCCAGAGCACGGCATAGTCATACATCGGCGAAGCTCCCCGGCTGCGGCCCCTGCGGCCTGTCCTCCCGTTGTTCCCGGATCGCGCGGAAAGTGCAATCACTCCGGCGGGGGCGGCCGCGGCCTTCGCCGCCCTGCCCTCTCCGGAGAAACCCGAAGCCCGGTCCGCCAGTTTGTCCTTCGCAGCACCGCCCCGCTCGGGCAGAGTGGCGCGAAAGGGAGACGAACCATGATGGAAGCCTCGATCAACGTGCTGGGCGCACCGCTCGAAAGCTGCGGGACCGACCCGGTCACCGGCTTCTTCCGTAACGGCTGCTGCGACACGGGCGCCACAGACCGCGGGATGCACACGGTCTGCGCGCTGATGACGGCCGAATTCCTCGCCCTGTCGAAATATCTCGGCAACGATCTCTCGACGCCCAGGCCCGAATTCGGCTTCCGGGGGCTGAAGCCCGGCGACCGCTGGTGCCTCTGCGCCGGCCGGTTCCTGCAGGCCCACGAGGAGGGCGCCGCCCCCCGGGTGCGCCTCGGCGCCACCCACCGCCGCACGCTCGAGGTGGTCCCGCTCGAGGTGCTCAAACTCTATGCGATCGACCTCGCCTGAGCCGCGCGGCTCTCACTCTGGAAAAATATCCTCGGGGGGAGACCGGCCCGAAGGGCCGGGCCGGGGGGCAGACAGCCCCCCGCGCGCGGTCAGATCTTCATGTCGAAGCCCAGATGCTTCGCCACGGTGAAGATGTCCTTGTCGCCCCGCCCGCACATGTTCATCACGATGATATGGTCGCGCGGCAGCGTCGGCGCGATCTTGATGACATGGGCCAGCGCGTGCGACGGCTCGAGCGCGGGAATGATCCCTTCGAGCGCACAGCAGAGCTGGAACGCCTCCAGCGCCTCGGCATCGGTAATCGAGACATATTCCGCCCGGCCCGTGTCATGGAGCCATGCATGTTCGGGCCCGATGCCCGGATAGTCGAGCCCGGCCGAGATCGAGAAGCCCTCGAGGATCTGGCCGTCGGCATCCTGCAGCAGATAGGTCCGGTTGCCGTGCAGCACGCCCGGACGTCCGCCGGTCAGCGAGGCACAATGTTCCATCCGGTCGTCGACGCCCTTGCCTCCGGCCTCGACGCCGACGATCCGCACCGACGGATCGTCGAGGAACGGATGGAACAGCCCCATGGCGTTCGACCCGCCGCCGATGGCGGCCACGAGCGTGTCGGGCAGGCGGCCCTCTTCCTGCTCGGCCAGCTGCCAGCGCACTTCGCGGCCGATGATCGACTGGAAGTCGCGCACCATCGCCGGATAGGGATGCGGGCCCGCCACGGTGCCGATGCAGTAGAAGGTGTCGCGCACGTTGGTGACCCAGTCGCGCAGCGCGTCGTTCATCGCATCCTTCAACGTGCCGCGCCCGGAGGTCACCGGCACCACCTCGGCGCCCAGCAGCCGCATGCGGAACACGTTCGGCGCCTGCCGTTCGACATCGTGCGCGCCCATGTAGACCACGCATTTCAGCCCGAACTTGGCGCAGACCGTCGCCGTCGCCACGCCATGCTGGCCCGCGCCCGTCTCGGCGATGATCCGGGTCTTGCCCATGCGGCGGGCGAGGATGATCTGGCCCAGCACATTGTTGATCTTGTGCGCGCCGGTATGGTTCAGCTCGTCGCGCTTGAGATAGATCTTCGCCCCGCCGAGATGCTCGGTCAGCCGCGGCGCGAAATAGAGCGGCGAGGGACGACCGACGTAGTTCTTCCACAGGTCGTCCATCTCGGCCCAGAAATCCGGGTCGGTCTTGGCATGTTCATAGCGCGCTTCGAGATCGAGAATCAGCGGCATCAGCGTCTCGGACACGAAGCGTCCGCCGAAGATGCCGAAACGACCCTGCTCGTCGGGGCCGGTCATGTAGCTGTTGATGCCGTCCTCGGCCATGGCGCGCACTCCTGTCAGTCCAGCGCCCGTTTATACCCGATGTGCGAAGCGGTAAAGCCGAGCCGCTCGTAGAAGCGGTGCGCCCGCTTGCGCGAGCGATGGGTGGTGAGCTGGATCAGCGTGGCGCCGGCCGCCCTCGCGCGCGCCTCGGCATCGGCCATGAGATCCGCCCCGATACCCTGCGAGCGCAGGTCGGAGGCAACCCGCACCGCCTCGACCAGCGCACGCGTCGCGGCCCGGAGCGACAGGCCCGGCAGGATCGCGAGCTGATAGGTGGCGACCACCCTGCCCTCCTGCTCGCCCACGATCAGCAGCATCCCCGGGGCCGCGGCCATCCGGTCGAAGGCCGCGAGATAGGTCTCGAGCGGGGCCGTCTCGCGCTGAGCCCCCAGCGCATCGTCGGCGAGCAGCGCCAGGATGGCCGCCACATCCTCGCGTCGCGCGTCGCGGAAGCGGATCACCGGGCGGCCTGCAGGAAGGCCGCGATCCGGGCCGGATCCTTGACGCCCGGCGCCGATTCGACGCCCGAGGAGACATCGACCTGCGACGCCCCCGTGCGCCGGACGGCCTCGGCCAGATTTTCGACCGTCAGCCCCCCCGCCAGCATCCAGGGCCTGATCCAGTGCCGCCCCGAGATCAGCCGCCAGTCGAAGGAGAGGCCATTGCCGCCGGGCAGCGCCGCGCCCTTCGGCGGTTTTGCATCGATCAGGATCTGGTCGGCGGCCAGCGACTGTTCGAGAATCTGCGGCAGGTCGCCTTCGTCCGCCACCCCCACGGCCTTCATGACCGGCAGCCCGTAGCGCGCCCGCACCTCGGCCACCCGCTCGGGGCTCTCGCCGCCGTGAAGCTGCAGCATGTCGAGCGGCACCGCCTCGACGATGGCGTCGAGCGTCTCGTCACTGGCGTCGACCGTCAGCGCCACCTTGGCCACCCCCGGCGGCGCGGCGAGCGCGAGCCGCTGCGCCTGCGCAAGCTCCAGATGGCGCGGCGATTTCGGGAAGAACACCAGACCGACATAGGCCGCGCCCGAGGACGCGGCCGCCTTCACATCCGACTCCGTCCGCAGTCCGCAGATCTTGACGCGGACTCCTGCCATCAGGCCGATTTCGAGAGCGCGGTCAGAACGTCGTTCTTCGGCACGCCGACGGCGGTGCCGGTCTCGACCTTGGATCTGAGCGTGGAGACTTCGCGCTGGAGGGTCTTCACTTCCTGCGACTTGCGGCGCACTTCGGCCCGATGCTTGTGCTCGCGCATCCATTCCCAGAAGAACCCGATGAGCAGGCCGGCCACGATGCCGCCGAAGATCACGGCATAAAGCGGCAGCTGCATCGACCAGGCAGACCAGCCCGTGCCCACGAAGGTCGCGAGGTTATCCGGCATGAGTCTCACCGTCACCGGATCCCGGTGAGCGAGCGCGACGGTCAGGAGCACGACCGCCAGGACGACGAGGAACAGAATACGCAACCAACGGATCATAGGGGTCCTGCTCACCAATCAGAGGGGCAATGCCGCGCCGTCACTTCGCATTCAGGCGATCACGCAGCAGCTTGCCGGTTTTGAAGAAGGGAACCTTCTTGTCTTCGACTTCGACAGCTTCACCCGTTCTCGGGTTGCGGCCGACTCTGGCATCCCGGGCCTTGACCGAGAATGCGCCGAATCCGCGCAGCTCCACCCGGTCGCCACGGGCCAGAGCCTCGATGATCTCCTCGAAGACCGTGTTCACGATCCGCTCGACATGGCGCTGGGTGAGGTGAGGATTCTCGTCGGCTATTTTCTGGATCAGTTCCGATCGGATCATCCTTGCCCCCCTGAGCCGCCTTCGGCGGACGCTTATGCCAAGGAAGGATAGAGGAAAAATCTGCGCCGCACAAACTGGAAAACCGTGGAATAAGGGACACTTCCGCGGGATGGGCGGAGAAATGCGAAAGGCCCCGCGCAGCCGCGGGGCCCTCCGATCGTCTCTGAGGCGACCTCAGCCGCGATCGCTGTTGCGCAGCGCCGCGCCGAGGATGTCGCCCAGCGAGGCGCCCGAATCGGACGAACCGTACTGTTCGACGGCTTCCTTCTCTTCGGCGATCTCGCGCGCCTTGATCGACAGGCCGAGGCGACGGGTCTTGGCATCCACGTTGGTCACGCGGACATCCACCTTGTCGCCCACCTGGAACCGCTCCGGACGCTGGTCGGCGCGGTCGCGCGACAGGTCCGAACGACGGATGAACGACTTCATCGAGTTGTATTCGACCTCGATGCCGCCGTCCTCGATCGCCGTCACGGTCACGGTGATGACCGAGCCCCGCTTCACGCCTTCGATGGCTTCCGAGAAGGTGTCGTCGCCGAGCGCCTTGATCGAGAGCGAGATCCGCTCCTTGTCGGTGTCGACCTCGGTCACCACCGCCTTCACGACGTCGCCCTTGCGGTAGTTCTGGATGGCTTCCTCGCCGCGCTGATCCCAGCTGAGATCCGAGAGGTGCACCATGCCGTCGATATCGTGCTCGAGACCCACGAACAGACCGAATTCGGTGATGTTCTTGACCTCGCCCTCGATCGGCGTGCCGACCGGATGGGTTTCGGCAAAGACTTCCCACGGGTTGCGCATGGTCTGCTTGAGACCGAGCGACACGCGGCGCTTGGCGCTGTCGATTTCCAGCACCATGACGTCCACCTCCTGCGAGGTCGAGACGATCTTGCCGGGGTGCACGTTCTTCTTGGTCCAGCTCATTTCCGAGACGTGGACCAGACCTTCGACACCGGCTTCCAGCTCGACGAACGCGCCGTAGTCGGTGATGTTGGTCACGCGGCCCTTGTGGACCGAGCCGATCGGATAGGCTTTTTCCACCGCATCCCACGGATCCGACTGGAGCTGCTTCATGCCCAGGCTGATGCGGTGGGTTTCCTTGTTGATCTTGATGACCTGGACCTTCACGGTCTCGCCGATCGACAGGATCTCCGAGGGGTGGTTCACGCGGCGCCACGCCATGTCGGTGACGTGCAGCAGGCCGTCCACGCCGCCGAGATCGACGAACGCACCGTATTCGGTGATGTTCTTGACGACGCCGTCAACGGTCTGGCCTTCGAAGAGGTTCGAGATGACCTCGGCGCGCTGTTCGGCGCGGCTCTCTTCGAGGATGGCGCGACGCGACACGACGATGTTGCCGCGGCGACGGTCCATCTTCAGGATCTGGAACGGCTGCTTCATGCCCATCAGGGGGCCCGCATCGCGCACGGGGCGCACATCGACCTGCGAACCGGGCAGGAAGGCCACGGCGCCGCCGAGATCGACGGTGAAGCCGCCCTTGACGCGGCCGAAGATCGCGCCCTCGACGCGGGTCTCGTTGGCATAGGCCTTCTCGAGACGGTCCCAGGCTTCCTCGCGCTTGGCCTTGTCACGGCTGATGACGGCCTCGCCACGGGCATTCTCGACCCGGTCGAGATAGACCTCGACCTCATCCCCGACCGAGATGTCGACCGAGCCCGACATGTCGGCGAATTCCTTCAGGTCGACGCGGCCTTCCATCTTGTAGCCGACGTCGATGATGGCCTGGCCCGCTTCGACGGCGATGACCTTGCCCTTCACGACCGACCCCTCCTGGGGGGTGTCGATCTGGAGGCTCTCGTTCAGGAGGGCCTCGAATTCTTCCATGGTTGCTTTAGCGCACATGCAGTCAGTTATCCTTTTCACGTCATTTCACGGGCCTGGCGGTTGGCTCCGCCGGTCTTTTCGCATCGCGGCGAACAGGGCCGCCTCACGGCAATGAGGGCCGAGGATTACTCCCGACCCTGCGCCTGCCTCAGTTCGATGGCTTCGATCGCCTTGTTCACTGCGGCGTCTATAGTCAGTTCCGTCGTGTCGAGCAAGAGCGCATCGGGGGCAGGCCGGAGCGGCGCGGCCTCCCGCTCGCGGTCGCGCCGGTCGCGCTCGCGCAGATCGGCCAGGATCTCGGCCTCGCTCTGCGCGCCGCCCTTTGCCGCCAGTTCGAGCCAGCGCCGCCGCGCGCGCTCCTCGTCCGAGGCCGTCACGAAGAGCTTCACCTCCGCCTCCGGGCAGATCACGGTGCCGATGTCCCGCCCGTCGAGCACCGCCCCGCCCTCGCGCCGCGCGAAACTCCGCTGGAAGGCCACGAGGGCCGCCCGCACCTCGGGCAGCGCGGCCACCCGGCTCGCGGCCTGCCCCGCCTCGGCCGAGCGCAGATCGCCCCGCGCGAGATCGGCAAGATCGAGCCCCTCGGCCGCCGCCACCGGATCGGCGCCTTCGGTCACCTTCGCCCCCACCGCGCGATAGAGCAGCCCCGTATCCAGATGCGCAAAGCGGAAATGCGCCGCGACCGCCCGCGAGATCGTGCCCTTGCCGGCCGCCGCCGGCCCGTCGATCGCCACCGTGAAGCGCATTCCCCGGCCTTTCATTCTGGTCCAAATATCCCGCGGGGGTGCGGGGGCGCGAAGCCCCCGCCGCCGCCTGCTCAGCCCGCCGCCAGATCCGCTCCGAGACCCGCCATCAGATCGATGAAGGCAGGGAAGGAGGTCGCGATAGGCGAGCCGTCGTCGACGGTCACCGGCGCCTCCGCCGCCATGCCGAGCACGAGGAAGCTCATGGCGATCCGGTGATCGAGATGGGTGGCGCAGGTGGCCCCGCCCGGCACCCGGCCCATGCCATGGACGATCAGCGTATCCTCGTCCTCCTCGATCCGCACGCCGCAGGCCTCAAGCCCCCGCGCCATCGCGTCGATCCGGTCGCTCTCCTTCACGCGCAGCTCCTTCACGCCGCGCATGATCGTCAAGCCCTCGGCAAAGGCCGCCACCACCGACAGGATCGGATATTCGTCGATCATCGAGGGCGCGCGCTCGGGCGGCACCTCCACGCCCTTGAGGGCCGAGGCCCGCACGCGCAGGTCGGCCACCGGCTCGCCGCCCTCCTCGCGCTCGTTCTCGAAGGCGATGTCTGCGCCCATCTCGAGCAGCGTCACATAGAGCCCGTCCCGGGTGGGATTGCGGCTCACCCCCGGCACCAGGATCTCGGATCCCTCGACGATCAGCGCCGCGCAGACCGGAAAGGCCGCCGAGGACGGATCGCGCGGAACCGCCACCGTCTGCGGCCGAAGCTCCGGCTGCCCGGTCAGGGTGATGACCTGCCCCTCGGGCCCCGTCTCGACGCTGAGTTCGGCGCCGAAGCCGCGCAGCATCCGCTCGGAATGGTCCCGCGTCGCCTCGCGCTCGATCACGACCGTCTGCCCGGGCGCGTTCAGCCCGGCCAGAAGAACCGCCGATTTCACCTGCGCCGAGGGCACCGGCACCGTATAGCGCACCGGCACCGGATCGGCGGCGCCCACGAGCGTCATCGGCAGCCGCCCGCCCTTGCGCCCGTAGGCGCGCGTGCCGAACAGAGCCAGCGGATCGGTCACCCGCCCCATGGGCCGCTTGCGGAGCGAGGCATCGCCGGTGAAGGTCGCGGTCAGCGGCGAGGTAGCCATCGCCCCCATCACCAGCCGCACGCCGGTGCCGGAATTGCCGCAGTCGATCACCTCGGCGGGCTCGGTGAAGCCCCCCACGCCCACCCCATGCACCGACCAGGCGCCCGGCCCGTGCTGGATCACCTCGGCGCCGAAGGCGCGCATGGCCTTCGCGGTGTCGAGCACGTCCTGCCCCTCGAGAAGACCCGTGATCCGCGTCTCGCCCACCGCCATGGCGCCGAGGATCAGCGCGCGGTGGCTGATCGACTTGTCGCCGGGGATCTCGGCACGCCCCTTCAGCGGCCCCGAGCGGCGAGCGGTCATCGGTTGCGCGGGCCCGTGTCCGGACATGATCTTCCTCCAGATTGACGGCGCGAGCCTTACCCAATGCGCCCGGTCCGGTCCAGCATCAAACCCGCCCGCAGGCACCGCGCACCACCCGACGACACAAGGCGCAGGGCCTACATGTGGACCGCACAAGCGCGGGGTGCCGATCCCACCATGCTCATGCAGCACGCGAGCAAAAGCACACAGATCACTGAGTTAAAAGTCTTTTTCTAAGGCCGCTCAGCCCTGTCGCCGGAAGGTCATGTAGTGCGGCACACGTCCCTCGCGGAGCGCCTTCTGTTCGTAGCGGGTCGAGAGCCAGTCCTCCCAGGCCTCGCCGCTCTCCGACACGAGATCGAAGCCGGCCTGCGGCACCTCCTCAAGCGTCTGGCGCACATAATCGGGGATGTCGGTCGCAACGCGGAACGTGGCCCCCGGCGCGAGCACGCGGGCCAGAGGGCCGAGATAGCCCTGCGTCACGAACCGGCGCCGGTGGTGGCGCTTCTTCGGCCAGGGATCGGGATAGTTGAGGAAGGCCTTCGAGACGGAGGCCTCCGGCAGCACGTCGAAGAGATCGCGCACATCGCCCGGGTGCACGAGGAGATTCTCCACGCCCGCCGCCCGGATCTTGCCGAGCAGCATCGCCACCCCGTTCACGAAGGGCTCGCAGCCGATCAGGCCGATCCCGGGATTGCGCGCAGCCATATGGACCATGTGCTCGCCGCCGCCGAAGCCGATCTCGAGCCAGACCGGACGGCCGCCGAAGAGCGCGCCGAGATCGAGCGGGCGACGCTCGGGGTTCTCCTCGCGCGTGATGCCTTCGGGCCGCAGCCGGCCGAGATCCTCGGAGAGATAGACCTTCTGCGAGGGGCGCAGCGTCTTGCCCGACCGCCGGCCATAGAAGTTGCGCCAGGCGGGGCCGTCCGCCGCGCCGCGTAGGGATTCGGGGGCGTCGTCGTCACTCATTTCGGCACCTTCTGCAGCCTCCGCCAGCCCCTAAACGCCCCCGCGCCACAGGTCAACCGCCCCCCGCGCAAGTTTTTGCCGCCTCGGGAACCGGGGGATGAGCGGCTTTCCGTTTCCTTACATTTCAGTGACTTGAGGGAGATCCGGGGGCGCTGTTATCCGATAGCAGCCCCGGGTTTTTGCCTGACACGCCGCTTCGACCCATGTTCCGGAGCAGCAGATACCACCGCCCCTGCCGACCGGGGCGCGAACAACGGAGACAGAGATGACCATCGACCTTCGCAAGACCGCCATCGCCGCGCTGGCCGCCCTCTCGCTGGTGCCCGCCGCCGCGGCGCCCGCCCATGCGCTCGGCAAGAAGGACAAGGCCTTCATCGCCGGCGCCGCCACCGCGGCCGTTGCGGGCGTGGTGATGCAGAACATGCGCGCCAACGGCCAGTGGCCCTTCGGTCAGCAGCAGCCCCGCTATGCGGCCCCGCCGGCCCAGCCGCAATATTACGTCCAGCCGCGGGCGACCTATGCCACCACCGCCCCGCGTCAGGTCACCTACCAGCCCCGCTATGTGGCCCCGAGCGTCCATTCCACGCCCGCAGCCCAGGCCTTCCGCGAGCTCTCGCCCCAGATGCGGCGCGAGGTGCAGATCTCGCTCGCGCGCTACGGCTATTACTCGGGCTCCATCGACGGCGCCTGGGGGCCCGGCACCTCGGCCGCGGTCGATGCCTATGCCCGCGACAGCGGCCGCATCGGGCAGCTCGGCAGCGTCGCCGGCGCCTACGGCGTGATGGACAGCCTCGGGGGCTGAACCGGATTTCACGAAGCGCCTTTTCAGCAAGAGTTTCAGAACGACAGAAGCCCCGGCGATCCGCCGGGGCTTCATTTTGTCTGTCAGAGGCAATCCGCCCTTATGCGGCAAGGACTTGCCGCCGGTTCCTCAGACGGCCTTCAGCAGGGCGTCGGTCAGGTCCGTCCGTTCCCACGAGAAGCCGCCGTCCGCTTCCGGCGCCCGGCCGAAGTGACCGTAGGCCGAGGTGCGGGCATAGATCGGCCGGCAGAGGTTCAGATGCTCGCGGATGCCGCGCGGCGTGAGGTCCATGCAGTCCGCCACGGCCTTCTCGATCTGCGCCGCATCCACCTGGCCCGTGCCATGGGTGTCGACATAGATCGAGAGCGGCTTCGCCACGCCGATGGCATAGGAGACCTGCAGCGTGCAGCGCTCGGCGAGGCCCGCGGCCACGACGTTCTTGGCGAGGTAGCGCGCGGCATAGGCGGCCGAGCGGTCGACCTTGGTCGGATCCTTGCCCGAGAAGGCGCCGCCGCCGTGGGGCGCGGCCCCGCCGTAGGTGTCCACGATGATCTTGCGGCCCGTCAGGCCCGCATCCCCGTCCGGCCCGCCGATGACGAAGGTCCCGGTTGGGTTCACCCACCATTCGGTCGCCTCGGTGATCCAGCCCTCGGGCAGCACTTCGCGGATGTAGGGCTCGACGATGGCGCGGATGTCGTCGGAGGTCTGCTCCTCATGGGCGTGCTGGGTCGAGAGCACGATCGAGCGCACCTCGACGGGCTTGCCGTTCTCGTAGCGCAGCGAGAGCTGCGACTTGGCGTCGGGACGCAGGTCGGGCTCCTGACCCGATTTGCGCACCTCGGCCAGCCGGCGCAGGATCGCATGCGAATACTGGATCGGCGCCGGCATCAGCTCGGGCGTCTCGCGGCAGGCATAGCCGAACATGATGCCTTGGTCGCCCGCGCCGTCCTTGTCGACGCCCTGCGCGATATGGGCCGACTGGCGGTGCAGGAAGTTCTGCACCTCGATGGTGCGCCAGTGGAATTCCTGCTGCTCGTAGCCGATGTCCTTCACGCAATCGCGGACGATGCCGTCCACGCGCTCCATGAACTCGTCCAGCTTCTGGGGATCGGAGAGGCCGACTTCGCCTCCGACAACGACGCGGCCGGTCGTGGCGAAGGTTTCGCAGGCGACCCGGGCGGTGGGTTCCTCGGCCAGGAAGGTATCGAGGACGGCATCCGACACGCGATCGCACAGCTTGTCGGGGTGACCTTCCGAGACGGACTCGGAAGTGAAGACGTAGTTCATGCGGGACATGGGAAGTGCTCCGTTGGGGTTAACCCCGTCACGCCAGGAAGCCGTTGTGACGGTTGCCCTCCGCGCTACACCCCTGAGGGGAGGCGGGTCAAGCGCCCCGAGGCCTGCGCGTCGCCACAAGAAGCGCCGCGAGGGCGAGGAGGGCCACCAGAACCGGCAATTCTCCCAGACGGGAGAAGGGGGTAGCCGGAAAGGCCCCCGGCAGTGCGACATCTTTGTAGCCCGCCTCTCCGAGCGGCAGGTCGCTCAGGACGCGGCCGCGCGCATCGACCAGCGCCGAGATGCCGGTATTGGCCGACCGGACCAGAGGCAGGCCGAGCTCGATCGCGCGCAGCCGCGTCTGGGCCAGATGCTGGTAGGGGCCGTTGAAGGTGCCGAACCAGGCGTCGTTGGTGATCTGCAGGATCCAGTCGGGCCGCTCGGCAGTGCGCAGGTCCTGCGGGAAGACCGCCTCGTAGCAGATGAGCGGAAGGACCTTGCCGAGGCCCGGGCCGAGGTCGAGCACCTGCGGCCCGGGGCCTGCCGAATAGCCGAACCCTTCCTGCGCCGCGAAGGCGCGCAGGCCGAAGAGCTCGAACATCAGATCCCCCATCGGGACATATTCGCCGAAGGGCGCCAGATGATGCTTGTCGTAGAGGCCCGCGATCTCGCCCGCGGGCCCCACGACCACGAGGCTGTTCCAGAAGCGCCAGCCCTCGCCGCGCTGGATGCCCGCGATGACCGGCGCGCCCCGCCCGGCGGCGGCGATCTCGGAGAGAAGCCCCGGCGCGCGGTCGAGGAGATAGGGCACCGAGGTCTCGGGCCAGATCACGAGGTCCGGTCGCGGACCGTCGGACGTGAGCGTGAGGAGGCGCGAAAAATGGGTGGCGGCCAGATCGGGATCCCATTTCATGCGCTGCTCGGCATTGGGCTGCACGATCCGCAGCACGGGGCCCGCGGGCGGCGGCTCGGGCAGCGACAGACGCCAGAGGCCGAAGCCCGCCATCGCCGCGAGAAGCGCCGCCGAGAGGCCGAGACCCCGCGCCCGTCCCGCGATGGGCAGGGCCGCGGCCAGCGCGGTGAGAAGCGTGAGGCCCGAGGGGCCGATGAGGCTCGCCACCTGCACGGGCCAGGCGCCGACCCAGATGTGGCCGATGAGCGCCCAGGGAAATCCCGTCAGTACATAGCCGCGGGCCAGTTCCGCCGCGCCCAGGGCCGTGGCGAAGGCGATGGGCCGCCGCCAGCCGGCGCCGAGATGGGCGAGCCAGCCCGCGAGCGCCCAGAAGAGCGCCAGACCGAAGGAGATCAGCACCAGCGCAAAGGGCGCCATCCAGCCGTAGGTCTCGGCGTCGATGAGGAAGGGCTCGACGATCCAGCTGAGCGCGGCGGCGAAATGCCCCGCGCCGCCGAAGAGCGCGAGGAGCGCGGCCTGCCTGCGGGTCGCGGCGCCGGCCACGATCCCGATCAGGGCGGCGAGGGCAGGCAGGGCCAGCCACCAGAGGCCGAAGGGCGCCTGCCCCGAGGCCAGAGCCACGCCCGCTCCGAAGGCAAGGGCGAGGCGCAGGGCCATGGGGTGGGTTCGAACGAGGGCGATCATGGCGGCTCCGGTGACACCGCCCGTGGGTGCCCCGGCGGACCTGCGCCGTCAAGGGCCGGCCGGTCGAGAGGCTGTGAACGAGGTCCGAACCGGGGAGAGCGGCGGGTGCGCCGGGACGGGTCGGGCCACGGGGGGCTGTCTGCCCCCCGCACCCCCCGAGGATATTTCAGCCAGAATGAAGGGGCTGTTCGGCCGGCAGCGCGCGCCCCCCCACGGGCGCGGCGACGGCGCCCGGAAGACGGACGCGCAGCCGCTTGATCTTGCGCGCGTCGGCGTCGATCACCTCGAATTCGGCGCCGCTCTCGTGCGGGACGATCTCGCCGCGGACGGGCACGCGGCCGGTGCGCAGGAAGACGAGCCCGCCCAGCGTGTCGATCTCCTCGTCCTCCTCCTCGCGGCGGAGGCGCAGGCCGATCTCGGCCTCGAACTCGTCGAGCGGCGTGCGCGACTGCGCCATGTAGACGCCGGGTTTCTCGAGCGTCCAGAGCGGGCCCTCGACCTCGTCATGCTCGTCCTCGATCTCGCCGATCACGGTTTCGATCAGGTCCTCGATGGTGACGAGCCCGTCGACCCCGCCATATTCGTCGATGACGAGCGCCATATGCACCCGCTCGCGCTGCATCTTCTGCAGAAGGACGCCGATCGGCATCGAGGGCGGCGCATAAAGGAGCGGCCGCAGCAGCGTCTTCAGATCGAAGCTGCCGTTGCCGTTGAACCCGTGCTGAAGCGCCAGATCCTTGAGCAGCACGAGGCCCAGCGGCTGGTCGAGCGTCTCGCGGTAGACCGGCAGGCGCGAGAATCCGTGCTCGCGGAACACCGCCACCAGATCCTCCTTGCCGATGTCCACCGGCACGGCCACGATCTCGACCTTGGGAATCGCCACATCGTCCACCCGGAGGCGGCGCAGGTTGGCAATGCCGGGAAGGGTCAGGCTGCTCTGCGCGATGGCGAAGGCCCGGTCCTGCGGGGACAGGGCACCGCCTCCGGCCTCGGCGGGCGAGAAGGCGCTGAAAAGGCGGCCGAAAAGGCCTTTCGGTCCAGGCTCCGCCTGGTCGTCTTCCGTCTGGTCGGGCGCGCTCTGCGCTGCCATAGACCCGTCGCTGCTACTGTCCATCTGTCCTTTCCGAATGGCCGCGCCAGATCCGGCGCCGGATCAATATGGGTCGGGCACCCCCAGCCCCGCAAGTATCCTTGTCTCGGTCGCCTCCATCAGGTCGCCGTCCGCCTCCTCGACATGGTCGTAGCCGAGAAGATGCAGCACCCCATGCACCAGAAGATGGGTGACATGATCCGTCACGGGCTTGCCCTGCTCGGCCGCCTCGCGCTGGCAGGTCTCGAAGGCGATGGCTACGTCGCCGAGCGGCTCGGGATCCTCGGGATCGCCGGGTTCGGGCGGCTCGGGCGCCATGCCCGGCTCTTCGGAGGCGCGCTCTTCCGACGGCCAGGAGAGCACGTTCGTGGGCTTGCCCTTCTGGCGGAAGGCGCCGTTCAGCTCGGCGATGCGCGCATCGTCGCAGCCCATTACGACGAGGGTGAAGCCCTCCGCCGGCATGTCCAGCGCCGCGAGGGTGGCCTCGGCCGCACGGGTCGCGAGCGCGGGGAGGTCAAGCTCCTCCCAGCGCCCGTCTTCGATCACTGTCTCAACCAGAGGCTCCATCTTCGGCCTCATACGCCTCGATGATGCGGGCCACAAGCGGGTGGCGCACCACATCCTTGGCCGTGAAGTAGTTGAACGAGACCCCGCGCACCGACTTCAGCACCCGCTCGGCATCGGCGAGCCCCGAGGCGGTGCCCCGCGGCAGGTCGATCTGCGTGCGGTCGCCGGTGACGACCATGCGGCTGCCCTCGCCCAGACGCGTGAGGAACATCTTCATCTGCATGGTGGTCGCGTTCTGCGCCTCGTCGAGCACGACGAAGGCGTTCGAGAGGGTGCGCCCGCGCATGAAGGCGAGCGGCGCGATCTCGATCCGCTTCTCCTCCATCAGCTTCATGAGCTGCTTCTGCGGCAGGAAATCGTTCAGCGCATCGTAGAGCGGCTGCATGTAGGGGTCGATCTTCTCCTTCATGTCGCCGGGCAGGAACCCCAGCCGCTCGCCCGCCTCGACCGCGGGACGCGAGAGGATGATCCGGTCGACCACGCCGCCGATCAGCATGGTCACGCCCACGGCGACGGCAAGATAGGTCTTGCCGGTGCCCGCCGGGCCGATGCCGAAGGCCAGTTCGTGATCGAAGAGATTGGCGACATAGGCCTTCTGCGCCTCGGTGCGCGGCTCGACCGGCTTCTTCCGGGTGCGGATCTCGTATTTTCCCGGGGTGAAAAGTTCGATCTGCTCGCCCTGTGCCGCGTCGAGCACCGGGCGACCCAGCCGGATCGCCCCGTCGATGTCGCCCGCGACAAGACCGCGGCCCGCCTCGAGCCGGGAATAGAGGCCTCGGAGCACCGATGACGCCTGATCCCGCGCTTCCCTGTCGCCGATCACCGCCAGCCGGTTGCCCCGGCGCAGGATATGCACGCCCATCTGATGTTCGATCTGCGCCAGGTTGCGGTCATACTCGCCGCAGAGATCGATCAGGAGACGATTGTCAGGGAATTCGAGAAGCGTTTCCACGACATCCTCGGAACGGGTCGGGGGGGTCAGCGCGCTGATGCCCAAAGACAACTCCTTGTGCTGGAGGGCCATGTATCAAGAGTGGGGTCGCGATGGCCCCAAGGCAAGAAAATAGGTGACGAAACCACAATTTCTTGTGACGCTGCACGGAAAGGACGCAAGAGAAGAGCGCGGTTGTGAATGCCGCCGCGCCCCTCTCCGGCCGATGCCGGGATCAGGCGCCCAGACGCTCTCCGGCGAGCGAGTTCGGCGCGCTTGCGGTGATGCGCACGCGCACCAGATCGCCCACTTGCCCCGCCTTGTCCTCGACATGGACGGCGTGGAGATGGTCGGACTTGCCGACCATCTGTCCGGGCAGGCGCCCGGCCTTCTCGTAGAGCACGCCCACCTCGCGCCCGACCATCGCCATCTGTGCCGCCCGCTGCTGCTCGGTCACCAGCGCCTGCAGCCGCTGAAGCCGCGCGTCGCAGACCTCGGCCGGCAGTTCGGGCTTCTCGGCGGCGGGCGTGCCGGGGCGCGCGGAATATTTGAACGAGAAAGCCGAGCCGAAGCCCACCGCCCGGATCAGATCGAGCGTCGCCTCGAAATCGGCTTCGGTCTCGCCGGGGAAGCCCACGATGAAGTCCGAGGTCAGCAGGATGTCGGGGCGCGCGGCGCGGATCCGCTCGATCAGCCGCAGATAATGTTCGGCCGTGTGCTTGCGGTTCATGGCCTTCAGGATCCGGTCCGACCCCGACTGCACCGGCAGATGCAGATAGGGCATGAGCTTGGGCTCGGCCCCGTGGGCCTCGATCAGATCGTCGGCCATGTCGTTGGGATGCGAGGTCGTGTAGCGCAGCCGCTCGAGCCCGTCGATGCGGGCCAGCTCGCGGATGAGCCCGCCGAGCCCGCGGCCGTCGTTCGACCAGGCATTCACGTTCTGCCCCAGAAGCGTGATCTCGCGGACGCCCCGCTCCACCAGCCCGCGGGCCTCGGCCATCAGCCGCGCGAAGGGCCGGCTCACCTCGGCGCCACGGGTGTAGGGCACGACGCAGAAGGCGCAGAACTTGTCGCAGCCCTCCTGCACGGTCAGGAAGGCCGCCGGGCCGCGGGTGGCCTTGCGCTCGGGCAGATGGTCGAACTTGTCCTCTTCGGGAAAGTCCGTGTCCACCACGCGGGCGCCCCCTTCGGTGCGCTCCAGCATGTCGGGCAGGCGGTGATAGCTCTGCGGACCCACCACCAGATCCACGAGCGGCATCCGCTTGAGGATCTCCTCGCCCTCGGCCTGCGCCACGCAGCCCGCCACGCCGATCTTCAGGTCGGGCTTGGCGGTCTTCAGCGGCCGGAGGCGGCCCAGATCCGAATAGACCTTCTCCGCCGCCTTCTCGCGGATGTGGCAGGTGTTCAGGAGCACCATGTCGGCCTCTTCGGCGACCTCGGTCAGCACATAGCCCTTGGCGCCGAGCGCCTCGGCCATGCGCTCGCTGTCGTAGACATTCATCTGACAGCCGTAGGTCTTGATGAAGAGCTTGCGGGCTTCGGACATTGGCGCGCCCCCTTTCGATGAGGGCGGGTCTTAACCGGAAACGGCGGGCACATGCAATCGGCATGGGCTCCGAGCCGAGAAACCGGCCTCCCGCAAGGCCGGCGGCGTCAGCGCGCCCGGTGGAAGCGCGGAGAGGCCGCCGCCCGGCGCGCGCGACGAGCCTACTGCCGCGCACGCTCGACCAGCGCCTGCACGCGCGGCCCCATTTCCTCCACGATCACGGCCACGCCCTCGGCGCTCGGATGGATGCCGTCGGGCTGCATGTAGCGCTGACGCGCGTCGGGCTCGTCCAGCCGTGCGGCAAGGGCGGCGAAGAAGTTCGGTTCCAGATCCGCGCCGTAGCTTTGGGCCAGACCGGGAAAGATCGCATCGAACGACCGCTTGAAGTCGGGACCATAGTTGCCCGGGGCCGCGAGCCCGACCAGAAGCACCGGCAGCCCGCGGTCCTCGGCCGTCTTCAGGATCGCCTCGAGGTTCCCGCGCGTCAGCGCCGGATCGAGGCCGCGCAGCATGTCGTTGCCGCCGAGGTTCACGATCATGGCATCGACCTCGGGCGTCAGGCTCCAGTCGAGCCGCGCGCGGCCGCCCGCCGTCGTGTCGCCCGAGACGCCGGCATTCACCAGCGAGACGCTCTCGCCATGGTCCCGCAGCCATTGCTGCATTTGCGGCACGAAGCCCTCGCCCTCGGGCAGGCCGTAGCCCGCCGTCAGGCTGTCGCCGAGCGCCAGCACCGTGACCTCCTCGGCCGCGGCGGCAGGCATGGCCGAGAAGACGAGGGCCAGCGCCATGTTGCGCATCGCGCCGAGCGCGCCATATCGGGGTCTGAAGCTGAGAGGGACAAGGTGCATGAGCGAGACGATCCTGGCGCTGAGGGACGCGCGGCTGACGTTGGCGGGAAACGCAGGCCCGGTCGAGATCCTGAAGGGGATCAGTCTGGACGTGCGGCGCGGCGAGACGCTGGGGCTCGTGGGGCCTTCGGGATCGGGCAAGTCGTCGCTCCTGATGCTGATGGGCGGGCTGGAGCGCGCCACCGGCGGCACGGTCACGGCGCTGGGCCAGGACCTGACGGCGATGGACGAGGACCAGCTCGCGCGGTTCCGCCGGGGGAATATGGGCGTCGTCTTCCAGTCTTTCCACCTCATCCCCACGATGACGGCACTTGAAAATGTCGCGATCCCGCTGGAGCTTGCCGGCGCGCCCGACGCCTTCGACCGCGCCGAGGCCGAGCTGCGCGCCGTGGGGCTCGGGCCCCGGATCGACCATTATCCCTCGCAGATGTCGGGGGGCGAGCAGCAGCGGGTGGCGCTCGCGCGTGCCGCGGCGCCCCGGCCCGCGATCCTTCTGGCCGACGAGCCGACGGGCAATCTCGACGGGGTGAACGGGGCCGCGATCATGGATCTCCTCTTCGGGCTGCGCGACCGGCACGGGGCGACGCTGGTCCTCGTGACCCATGCGCCCGAACTTGCCGCGCGCTGCGACCGGGTGGTGCGGCTCGCCGACGGGCGCATCGCAGGCGAGGAGCGCAAGGCGGCATGAGAAACGCGGCACGGATTGCGCGGCGCGAGCTGCGCGGGGGCCTCCGCGGCTTCCGGGTGTTTCTGGCCTGCCTCACGCTCGGGGTCGCGGCCATTGCGGCGGTGGGCCTCGTGCGGGCGGCCATCGAGGCCGGGCTGACGGATCAGGGCGCGGTGCTGCTCGGCGGCGACGCGCAGATGGAATTCACCTACCGCTTCGCCACGCCCGAGGAGAAGGCCTGGATGGAGGCCCGGGCCGAGCGCGTCTCGGAGGTGGTCGAGTTCCGCTCCATGGCCGTGGTGGGCGAGGACCGGGCGCTCACGCAGGTGAAGGGCGTGGACGGCCTCTATCCGCTCGAGGGCGAGGTCGAGCTCGACCCGCCCTTCCCGCTCGAGGAGGCTCTGGCCGACCGCGGCCTGCCCGGCGCCGTGATGGATCGGGTGCTGGCCGACCGGCTCGGCCTCTCGGTGGGCGAGAGCTTCCGGCTCGGCACCCGCAATTTCCGGCTGGGCGCGGTCCTCGTGCGCGAGCCCGACAGCATCACCGGCGGCTTCTCCTTCGGGCCGCGCACGCTGGTGCACAGCTCGGCCCTCACCTCCTCCGGCCTGCTCGAGCCCGGCACGCTCTACGAGACGGAATACCGGCTCGACCTGCCCGCGGGCACCGATCTCGCCGCAGCGCAGGCCGAGGCAGAGGCCGCCTTCCGCGACAAGGGGATGCGCTGGTCGGACAGCCGCCGCGCAAGCCCGGGCGTCGAGCGGTTCGTGGACCGGACAGGCTCCTTCCTCGTCCTCGTGGGGCTCGCCGGTCTCGCCGTGGGCGGCGTCGGCATCTCTGCCGCGGTGCGCGCCTATCTCGAGGGGAAGGTCGCCACCATCGCCACGCTCCGCACGCTCGGGGCCGAGGGGCGCACGATCTTTCTGGCCTATCTGTTCCAGATCGGCGCGCTGACCGCGCTCGGCGTGGCGGCCGGGCTTCTGCTGGGCGTCCTTCTGCCGCTCGCGGCCTCGCCCTTCATCGAGGCCTCCCTGCCCTTCCCGGTGACCTTCGGGATCTATCCGGCACCTCTGCTCGAAGCCGCCTTCTACGGCATCCTCACCGCCTTCATCTTCACGCTCTGGCCGCTCGCCCGCGCCGAGAGCGTCCGCGCCGCCGCGCTCTACCGCGGCACGGGCGAAGGCGGTCGGCCGCGCTGGCCCTGGCTCGCCGCCATCGGCGGGCTGACGGCGCTCCTCGTGGGCGGCGCCGTGGCCTTTTCCGGCACGGCGCTTCTGGCGCTGGCCTCGGCCGGCGGTATCGTGGGCGCGCTCCTCATCCTCGCGATGGCCGCGCTCCTTCTGCGAAGGGCAGCCCGCAGCGCGGCCCGCTCCCGCCTCGCCCGCGGCCGGACGGCGC
This sequence comes from Cereibacter sphaeroides 2.4.1, assembly GCF_000012905.2. Lineage (NCBI taxonomy): Bacteria > Pseudomonadati > Pseudomonadota > Alphaproteobacteria > Rhodobacterales > Paracoccaceae > Cereibacter > Cereibacter sphaeroides. Next base: position 697,193 of record NC_007494.2, read on the forward strand.
TGCGCCTCGCGCTGGCCTCCATCGGCGGTCCGCGGCAGGAGGCGACCTCGGTCGTCCTGTCGCTGGGCCTCGGCCTTTCTGTGCTGGCCGCGGTGGGCCAGATCGACGCCAACCTCCGCTCGGCCATCGAGCGCGACCTGCCGGCGCGCGCGCCCTCCTACTTCTTCGTGGACATCCAGCAGGACCAGATCGAGGGGTTCCTCTCGACCCTGCGCGGCGATGCGGCGGTGAGCCGGGTCGAGGCCGCCCCCATGCTGCGCGGCGTCCTCACCCGGATCAACGGCCGCCCGGCCCGCGAAGTGGCGGGCGAGCATTGGGTGGTGCGCGGCGACCGCGGCATCTCCTATGCCGCGCGCCCCGACGAGACGGCCCGTGTCGTGGCCGGCACCTTCTGGCCCGAGGATTATCAGGGCCCGCCGCAGGTCTCCTTTGCCGCGGAAGAGGCGGCCGAGATCGGGCTCAAGCTCGGCGACCGGCTCACGGTCAACATCCTCGGCCGCGACATCGAGGCAGAGATCACCTCGCTGCGCGAGGTGGATTTCTCCTCGGCCGGCATGGGGTTCGTGATGGTCATGAACCCGGCCGCGCTGGCGGGCGCGCCCCACACCTTCATCGCCACCGTCTATGCCGAGCCCGAGGCCGAGGGCCGCATCCTGCGCGAGCTCGCCACCGCCTATCCCAACATCACCGCCATCCGCGTCAAGGATGCGATCGAGCGGGTGAGCGAGGCGCTCTCGGCCATTGCGACCGCCACCGCCTGGGCCGCGGCCGCCACGCTGGTCACGGGGTTCGTCGTGCTGATCGGCGCGGCGGCGGCGGGCGAGCGCGGACGGATCTACGAGGCCGCGGTGCTCAAGACGCTGGGCGCCACCCGCGCCCGGATCCTCGCGAGCTTCGCTCTCCGATCCGGCCTCCTCGGCGGCGCGGCCGGCCTCGTCGCGATCCTCGCGGGGGGGCTTGCCGGCTGGGCGGTCATGACCTTCGTGATGGACGCGAGCTACCGGTTCGAGCCGGTCTCGGCTCTGGCGATCGTGGTCGGAGGCGTGCTTGCCACGCTTCTCGCGGGGCTTCTCTTCGCGCTGCGTCCGCTCCGGTCGCGGCCTGCGCAAGTTCTTCGCGCACAGGAGTAGGATGGCGGGAACCTTGCCACTCCCCCGTGCGTTAGCCTGTGTTTCCTTTGGGGGAACGGGGGTAATGGTCAAGATGAAAGACAAGACTGTGGATCTGACGCCGCCGCCGGAGGTCGCCTCGACCGCCGAGAAGGGGCTGGAGTTGCGGCGAAAATACAAGCGCGGCGGCACCAACGTGGGCGTCGCCCGCGCGCGCGACCTGAAGGGACGCAAGTCGCTCTCGCCGCAGACCATCAAGCGGATGGTGAACTTCTTCGACCGACAGGAAGTGCACAAGCAGGACGAGAACTTCGGCAACGAGGACGATCCCTCGCCCGAATATGTCGGCTGGCTTCTCTGGGGCGGCGATCCGGGCCGGGAATGGGCCGAGCGGAAGAAGGCCGAGCTGGTGGATTCCGCCACGAAGCCCAAGAACTGAGCGCGCCGGCTGCCGCTCCTGCGAGGGCCAGCCGCGGACCGGGCGAGGCCTCGGTCGGGATCCTGACCTCGCCTCTTTCCCGAAGGTGAGTGAGCGGCCGAAGTTGACGGCTGTCAACCGCATGTCCTTTGCGATCAAGGTCGGGCGGGGGAGCGAAACCTCTCGGCAGCCCCGTTTCCGGCGCTGAACGCCCCGGCTGAGCGCGCACGGTGCGACCAGCACATCTTACCGCGTAGGAAAGAGACCACGCCTGCGACGCTGCCGTCCCGTCGCGAGTGGCAGGGCTGCTGGCAAAGGGGCGCGGGGCGGGCTAGGAAGGCGCATGGCCTATCGTGCAACCGACCTTTCGCAGCTCATCGAGCACGGGTTCGACGATGTGATCGACGTGCGCTCGCCTGCCGAATGGCAGGAGGACCGCGTGCCCGGAGCGATCAACCTGCCCGTCCTCGACAATGAGGAGCGCGCCCGGGTCGGAACGATCTACAAGCAGGTCAACCCCTTCTCGGCCCGCAAGATCGGCGCGGCGCTGGTGGCCCGCAATGCCGCGCGTCACATCGAGGAGGTTCTGGCCGACCGTCCGGGCGGCTGGCGCCCGCTCGTCTACTGCTGGCGCGGCGGGCAGAGGTCGAACTCCTTCGCCATGATCCTCGGCCAGATCGGCTGGCGGGTCGAGGTGCTGGAAGGCGGCTACAAGAGCTGGCGCGGCCTCGTGGTGCAGGAGCTCTACGACCGGCCGGTCCGGGCGCCCGTGGTGGTGATCGACGGAAACACCGGGGCCGCGAAGACCGAGATCCTGACGCATCTGGCCGCCTTCGGCGTGCAGGTCCTCGATCTCGAGGGGCTCGCCAATCACCGCGGCTCGCTCTTCGGCGCCTTGGCGGGCGGTCAGCCCGCGCAGCGCGGCTTCGAAAGCCGCCTCGCCGTGGCGCTGGCCCGGCTCGATCCGACGCAGCCGGTGGTGGTCGAGGCGGAATCGAGCAAGATCGGCGAGATCCGGCTGCCGCCGGGCCTCTGGAAGGCGATGCAGGCCGCGCCGCGGATCGAGGTCGCCGCCCCCGTCGCGGCCCGCGCGGCCTATCTCGTGCGCGCCTATCGCGATCTGGTCGAGGACGGCCCGCGGCTCGCCGCCGTCATCGACCTTCTGCGCCCCGTCCATCCGGCAAAACGCATCGAGGAATGGCACGCGCACGCCGCCGCGGGCCGGTTCGAGGAGCTCGCGGCCGATCTGATGCAGCGGCATTACGATCCGCGCTACGCCAAGCACCGCGCCCGCTCGGCCCCGCCGCGCGCGGCGGTCGAGACCGACCGGCTGGACGATCTGCCGGCCCTTGCGGCCCGGATCGCCGCGCAGGTCGCGCGGCTGGCGGAGGGCTGAATGGAGCGCGGCGCGCGCGATCTGGTGCTGATCGGCGGCGGGCACGCCCATGCGCTGGTGCTGCTCGGCTGGAAGCCGGTGCCAGACCTGCGCGTCACCCTCGTCAATCCCAAGCCCGCCGCGCCCTACACCGGGATGCTGCCCGGCCATGTCGCGGGACACTACCGCCGGTCGGACATGATGATCGACCTCGTGGATCTGGCCCGGCGCGCGGGCGCCCGGCTCGTGCTCGACTGCGCCACAGGCATCGACCGGCAGGCGAAGCGCGTGCTGCTCGCGGGGGGCGACAGCCTGCCCTACGATGTGGCCTCTCTCGACGTGGGCATCGCCTCGGACCTGCCGCAGGTGCCGGGGGCCGCGGATCATGCGGTGGCGGCAAAGCCCCTCGGGCCCTATGCCGACCGGTGGGACGCGTTCGTGGCGCAGGCGCCGGCCGAGCCGCAGATCGTGGTGATCGGCGGCGGCACCGGAGGGATCGAGCTGGCCATGGCGCAGGCCTTCCGGCTGCAGAGCGCGGGCGCCCGGCCCCGCGTGACCGTCGTCGAGCGCGCGGCGCAGGTGCTGCCGGGCCTCGGCGCAGGCGCGCGGCAGGCGCTCCTCACCCGCATGGCGGGCTTCGGCATCCGGATCCTGACCCGCACCGAGGTGGCGCGGATCGCGCCCGATGCGGTGATCCTCGGCTGCGGCACGCGCCTGCCCTCGGACTTCACCCTGACCGTGACGGGCGCGCAGCAGCAGGCATGGCTGACCGGCACCGGCCTCGCGCTCGAGCGCGGCTTCGTCCGGGTGGGGCCGACGCTGCAAAGCTCGGATCCCGCGATCTTCGCGGTGGGCGACTGCGCCCATCTCTCCCATGCGCCCCGGCCCAAGGCGGGCGTCTTCGCGGTGCGCGAGGCGCCGATCCTCGGCCACAATCTCGGCGCCGCCGTTCTGTGCGGGCCCCTGCGGCGCTACCGGCCGCAGCGCGATTACCTGAAGCTCATCTCCTGCGGCGCCCGCGTGGCCGTGGCCGACAAGTTCGGCCTGCGGCTCGAAGGCGCCTGGCTCTGGCTCTGGAAGGACCGGATCGACCGCCGCTTCATGCAGCGGTTCCGGGACTGATCCCGCCGGGCGGCGTGGCGCATCCAAGCGCCGGGGCTCCCGCCCCGGTTGCGCCATGGGCGCGCGGGCACTAGGCTCGACGGAACCATGAAGTCCCGCCAGCGCATCAGTATCGCCCAGACCCAGAGGCTGCAGCTCAATCTCGGCCTCACCGCCTCGATCCGCGTCCTGAATTCCGATGCCGAGGGCCTCACGCGCTACCTGCAGGAGCAGGCGGCGGAGAACCCCCATATCCAGCTCGAACCGGCAACCTCGACCGACTGGCTGCCGCGCTGGACGAGCGTTCTGTCGCGCCTCGCGCAGGGCGAGGGGTCGGCGGGCGGAGAGACGGTGGCGGCGGCGGGGCCGAGCCTCATGGCGCATGTGATGGCGCGCATCGACACGCTTTATCCGCGCGGGCCCGAGCGGCGGATCGCCATCCTTCTGGCCGAAGCGCTGGAGCCCACCGGCTGGCTCGGGACGGGACCGGACGAGATCGCCCGGCAGGCCCGCGTCCCCTCCGCCGAGGTCGAGGCCGTGCTGGCCGGGCTGCAGAAGATCGAGCCCGCCGGCCTCTTCGCCCGAACCCTCGCCGAGTGCCTGCGGCTTCAGGCCATCGAGGCCGAGCGGCTCGATTCCACCCTGAGCTGCCTTCTCGACCATCTCGACCTGGTGGCAGAGGGGGCCCTCGGGCGGCTCGCGCGGCTCTGCAACACGGACGAGGCCGGGGTGACCGCGCGCCTGCGGCTCCTGCGGACCTTCGACCCGAAGCCCGGCGCGCAGTTCGATCCGGGCGCGGCGCCGGTGCGCGAGCCCGACCTGATCGCGACGAAGGGCGAGGCCGGGTGGGAGGTGTCGCTGAACCGCTCGGCCATGCCCACGGTGCAGATCCGCAAGCCGGACAAGCGCCCGACGACGCCGGCCGCCCGCGCGGCCTGGACCCAGGCGCAGGCGGTGGGCCGGATGATCGAGAACCGCAATGCCACGCTGCTGAGGGTCGCGCGCGAGATCCTCGCCCGGCAGGAGGCGGCGCTCGACGAAGGTCCCTCGGCGCTCGTGGCCCTGACCATGACCGAGGTGGCCGAGGCGCTCGGCATCCACGAGAGCACGGTGAGCCGCGTGGTCGCGGGCACCTGCGTGGACACGCCGCGCGGCACCTGGTGGCTGCGGCGCATGTTCAGCGGCCGCCTTGCCGAGGGCGGTCCCTCGGCCGCGGCCATCCGCGCCGCCATCGCCCGCCTCGTCGCGCAGGAAGATCCGGCCGCGCCTTTGTCCGACGGCGCTCTGGTCGAGGCGCTGGCGGCCGAGGACATGCAGCTGGCGCGCCGCACCGTCGCCAAATATCGCGAGATGCTGAACATCCCCCCCGGACACCGCCGCCGCCGCAGGCCCTCGCGCTCGGCCTGATCCGCCAGCACGACGCCGGCGGCCTGTCCCGCGTCGCATGGGGCCTTTCGGACCGCGCGCGATCGGCTAGAACCGGGACAGTTTGTCGCGGAGACTGCCATGACGCTTCTTCTCGGGGTCGATACCGGAGGCACCTACACCGATGCGGTGATCGTCGATCCCGAGGCGGAGCGCGTGGTGGGCTGGGCCAAGTCCCTGACCACGCGCGCGGATCTTGCACTCGGGATCGGCCGGGCCATCGATGCGGCCCTGGCCGAAGCGCAGGTCGCGCCGGAGGACGTGGGGCTCGTCTCGCTCTCGACCACGCTTGCCACCAACGCGCTGGTCGAGGGCCAGGGAGGGCGCGTCGCGCTGATCTTCATAGGCTTCGGTCCGGGCGATCTGGAGCGGGCGGGCCTGCCCGAGGCGCTGGCGGGCGATCCGGTGATCTCTCTGCCCGGCGGGCATCATCATTCGGGCGCCGAGGCAGCGCCCCTCGACCTCGCCCGGCTCGAGGCCGAAGTGGCGGCCGTCGCGCCGCAGGTCGCGGCCTTCGCCGTGGCCGCGAGCTTCGCCACCCGCAACCCCGCCCACGAGCTTGCCGCCCGGGCCGTCGTCCACCGCGTCGCAGGCTGCCCCGTCACCTGCTCGCACGAACTCTCGGCGCGTCTCGGCGGCCCGAAGCGCGCGGTAACCGCCGTGCTCAACGCACGGCTGATCGGCATGATCGGCCGTCTCATCGCCGCCTGCGAGCAGCATCTGACAGAGCGCCGGATGACGGCGCCCCTGATGGTGGTGCGGGGCGACGGGGCGCTGATTTCGGCCCGTCTGGCGCGCGAGCGCCCGATCGAGACCATCCTCTCCGGCCCTGCCGCGAGCCTCGTCGGCGCCCGGTGGCTGACCGGCGTGCGGGATGCGCTCGTCTCCGACATCGGCGGCACCACGACCGACGTGGCGGTGCTGCGCGACGGCCAGCCCGAGATCGACCCCGAGGGCGCGCTCGTCGGCGGCTTCCGCACCATGGTCGAGGCCGTCGCGATGCGCACGACCGGCCTCGGCGGCGACAGCGAGGTGCATCCGCCCGAAGGGCTCGAGGGGCTCTTCCGCCTCGGGCCGCGCCGGCTGATCCCGGTGTCGCTGCTGGCGGCCGATCATCCCGGGCCGGTCCATGCCGCACTCGACCGCGCCCTCCTTTCCGATGCGCCGGGCGAGCACGAGGGCCGCTTCCTGCTGCCGACGGGCCTGCCCGCCGCGGGCCTCACCGGACGCGAGGCGCAGTTGATGGAGCGTCTGCGCCCGGCCATGCCGCTCGCCGAGGCACTGCGCAGCCGGATGGATCTCGCGGCGCTCGAGCGGCTGATCGCGCGCGGGTTGGTGATAGTGGCGGGCGTGACGCCATCTGACGCGAACCATGTGCTGGGAAGGCTGGCCAGCTGGGATGCCGCGGCGGCCGAGAAGGCCCTCACCCTCATGGCGCGCCGCCGCACGGCACGGGGCGAGCGTCTGGCGCCCGATGCCCGCACGCTGGCCGAAGCGATCCTCGACCGGCTAACCGAGCGGACGGCCGAGTGCCTCCTCGAGGTGGCTCTGGCCGAGGACGGCTATGCCGATCCCGCCCTCCTCGTGAACCATCCGCTCCTCCGCGCGGGCCTCGCCCGTCGGCCCGGGGCGCTCGCGCTCTCGGCCCGCCTCGCCCTGCCGGTGGTGGGCCTCGGCGCCTCGGCCCGCTCCTTCTACGCCGGGGTGGGCGAACGGCTCGGCTGCACCACGATCCTGCCCGAACAGGGCGGGGTCGCCAATGCGATCGGCGCCGTGGCGGGCCTCGTCTCGCAGCGGCTGAGCCTGCAGGTCACGAGCCCCGGCGAAGGCCGCTACATCGTCCATTTCCCCGACGGCCCCGAGAGCCTGCCCGACCCGGAAGCCGCGCTCGCCGCCGCCGAGGCGCATCTTGCCACCCGGGTGGCGCGCCTTGCGGCCGAGGCCGGCGCGGCGGATCCCCGCGTCGCCCTCACCCGCGCCGTCCGCGAGGCGACGGTGGAGGGCCGGCCCCTCTTCGTCGAGGCCACCGTGACTGCAACCGCCACCGGCCGCCCCCGGATCGCCCGCGACCCGGTTTTTGCGCTTGACGCTTCCCGGCACATCCCATAGTGCAGCGTCCACCGACGGCGAGGTAGCTCAGCTGGTTAGAGCACACGACTCATAATCGTGGGGTCGGGGGTTCAAGTCCCCCCCTCGCCACCATCGGACCCCCCACAATCTGTTGGCCGATCCCGAGCAGCCGCTCCATGTTGCCACGGACCTCGACCAGGACGTCGCCGGCCTCATCCTTGGGATGGACGGTGATCTCGGTGATGATCCGGCGCAGGGCCTCGACCGAGGTCGCGTCGAACGTGCCGTCGCCCCGCTGCAGCGCGGCCGAAAGATCGGCGATGGCGCGGGTATAGGCGGCCGTCGCCTGCGGGTGCAGCTCCACCACATTATCCTCGCTCGATGCGATCTCGAGCTCGCTCCGCGCGATCTCTGCGGCCTGCTTGGCCTGCAGCACCTGGGCGTCGGCTTCCTCGCCCTCGATCAGTCCGCGCGCCATCATGTCCACCAGCCGCATGTAGCGGGCCCGGCTGTCCGCCGCGGCCCGTTCCAGCCGTGCCCGGTCGCGGCGCGCCGTCTCCGTCAGGCGCCGGCGCTCCTCGGCATACACCCGGACGAACTCCTTCAGATAGTCCGGGCGGTCGAGTTGCGCCCGAAGGCGAAGGAAGATCGCCTCCTCGATCTTCTCGAGCCGATAGCGCGCCTTGTTCTCGCAGCTTCCGCTCTCGTTCGCCGTGCTGCACCGGATCCGGATGGCCTCGCCGCAACGGTCGTGGATGCTCATGCCGCCTCCGCAGCAGGCGCAGCGGATCAGGCCTGAGAAAGGCCGGGGCGGTGCCTTGGTGATCTTGCCCGTCCGCACCGCCTCCGCCTGCTGCGCGTGGCGCCGGACAGCGGCCTCGAAGAGCGGCCGGGGCACGATGCGCAGATGCTCGGCCTCGACCTCCTGCCGGGCATCCAGCGGATTCTCGCGGTTCACGCGCCGCCCGGTGTCCGGATCCCGCACCATGGTGACGCGGTTCCAGACCAAACGGCCGTCATACATCGGGTTGCGCAGGATGCCGTAGCCACGCTGCGGGTTGCCGTTCAGCGTCGAGGCATTCCACTTCGGCCCGCGCGGGGCGGCGATCCCCCGCGCGTTCAGCTCGCCCGCAATGGTCCGCGGGCTCTTCCCCTCCACATAGGCCGCGAAGATCTCCCGGATGATCTCGGCCTCGTGCGCCACGATCTCGCGCTTTCCCGGCTCGCCCGGGACGCCGCGATAGCCGTAGGTCTGCCCGCCGGCGTGGCGACCGTCGCGGATCACGCCGGCGAGACCCCGGCGCGTCTTGGCTTTCAGCGCCTCGAGGAACATCGTCCCCATGAGCCCCCGCAGGCCCACCGACACCGAATCCGCCACGCCCTCATGCACTGTCAGGATGTCGATCCGGGCGAAGCTCAGCCGCTTGTGGATGTGCGCCAGATCCTCCTGATCGCGGCTCAGCCGGTCGAGCGCCTCCACGATCACGACGTCGAACTGGCGGGCCCGCGCCTGCTCCATCATGCGCGCGAGCCCGTCGCGACCGAAGATGCTCGCCGAGGTCTTCGCACGGTCGTCATAGGTCGCGACGACGGTCAGCCCGCTCCGCGCGGCATGCTCGCGGCAGAGCGCCACCTGATCGTCAATCGATCGTCCGTCCTGGAGCTCCGTCGAGTAGCGGGCGTAGATTGCGGCGCGCCTGCCGTGCATCCTGATTCTCTCTCCTGTCCCTCTGCATGATGCCGCGCGGCGTAGCTGCGGGCCAAGGTGCGCACGAAATCGAGCACCGGATCCTCGTGGCGAAACGGGGCGCTCATCGGCCCGCCCTCGCCCGCCGCATGGCTGCGGCCTTGTCTGGACCGCTCATTCCTCGCCCTCCGGCCAGCCGAGCTCGGCCGGCACCCACGCGTCGATCTTCGCGCAGTCCTCGCGGCTGAGGCCAAGGGCCTCGCGGGTGTCGGGATCGGCGAAGAGCGCCTCGAGGCGCTTCGCCTTCTCCCCCTTCTTCAGCTTGTTGAAGCTCTGATGAGCTGGCTCCGCCTCGGCCGCCGGCACGAGCTCATTCCAGAGCCGGTCGAGATAGCCCGCGCTGCAGCGGCCGAGAAATCCCTGGGCGGTGGGCGTCCAGATCCGGCGCACCTCGACCCCGAGCTGGCGCGCGAGCGCGGCCGAGAGGCCGGAGCTGCCGGTGCAGAAAGTCCGCGCGAGGGCCTCGGTCAGGATCTGGTTGCGGTGTTTCTTCCCCTGCGCCCGGAAGGCCTCGAACTCGGCCGGGGTGCCGTCGGGGCCGAGGCTCGCATTCGGCTCGAGCCGTGCCGCCAGCCGCGGCGGGTAGCTGGTGCCTTCGCCCTTCTCCGGCACGATGGGCTGGTCGGTGGGTGAGATCGCGAGCGGGCGCGCCCAGGGCCTGAGGCCGCCGCCGAGGGACCAGGCGAGAAGGTCGAGCATGAGCTCGGACTGGTCCATCAGCCGCGCCTGCAGCGCCCCGAGCCGGATCCGATGCAGGTCCTCGATCAGCGACTGCGGCAGGTCGGGTGCCAGCTCGGCCGCGCCGCGCGGAACCGCCCGCGGCTGCTGATAGGCCCGCTCGACCGAGAGCCCGTCCCGGCTGCTGCAATAGACGAAGATCCCGGCCGAGGCGCGCTGCGCGTCGGTGAAGCCCCCCTCGCGCCGGGCCTCGAGCTCGGCCAGCCGCGCGCGGCCGGGCTCGTCGAGGGTGTCGTCGGCCTCGCGCTCCTCGAGCGCCGCGAGCTCCGCTTCCTCTCCGTCCGAGAGCTTCCCCGGCCGGGCGTAGAGACGCACCAGCTTCTGCGTGACGGTCCAGGAGACATATTCCTCCGGCACCCATGTCGCCCATTCCCAGCCCTCTTCCGCGCGGATCCGCTCGGCCTCGGCCGCGCCCTTCTCGGCGAAGAGCCGGTCGAGGAGCGCCTCGTCCTCCAGCAGCGTCCGGTCGGCGAAGAGATCGCGCTGAGAGGTTCCACCGGCGGCGAGATAAGCCTCGAGCCCCACGAAGACCGCCCGCCGGTCGGTCGAGGGCACGGTGCCGGGTGTGAGCTCGCGCCGCACCTGCTCGGGCCGCACGTCGCGCCCCCGCACCGATCCCAGCACCTCAAGGCAGCGCTCGCCGCTCGGCGCCAGCGTCAGCGCCTTCGCCATCTCGAGCGAGATCTCGTTCGCGCGGAGCGCCGCCAGAGCCTCGGCCGGCAGGTCCGCGAGCTTCAGCCGCCGCTCGACATGAGCCTCGGAGCGGGCAAAGCTGCGCGCGATCCGCGACAGGCTCGCGCCCCGCTCGCGCATCGCGGCATAGGCGCGGACCTCGTCGGCCGGGTGCAGCGCCGAGCGCGCGCTGTTCTCGGTGCCGGCCCAGGCCACCGCTTCCTGCAGGTCGGCCGTCACCTTCACCGGCACCGGATCTATCGGAATGAGATCCTCATGCCGGCTCCAGCCCTCGGCCGCGAGGCGCTGCAGCGCGCGGAGCCGGGTGCCGCCGCCGACGATCTCGACGCCCGTGGGTGTCAGATGGCCGATCAGGTTCTGCAGCAGCCCCGCCACGGCGAGGCTCTCGGCCATGGCCTCGACCTCCTCGGCCGCGATCTCCTGACGGCTGTTGAGCGGCGAGAGCCGGAGCTCGGCGAGCGGGATGAGGCGCAGATCGCCTCGGGAGATGAAGTCCTTAGCCATGCGGGATGCCCTTCATGCAATTCTTCTCCGGCGCGCCGGAGCGCGGGACAGGGCCCTGCGCGCGCGAGGCGCCGGGCGGAGTGAACGGAAGCTGCGCGGATCGCCCGCCGCGCCGGGGGTGGGTCAGGCCATGCCGAGCGCGGCCTTGTAGAGCTCGAGGAGCGTCTCCTCCTCGGCGATGTCGTCGGGGGTCCGCTTGCGGAGCGCCACGATCATCCTGAGGATCTTCGGCGCATAGCCCCTGCCCTTCGCCTCGGCCATCAGCTCCTTCTGCTGACCGCCGATCTCCTTCTTCTCGGCCTCGAGCTGCTCGTAGCGCTCGATGAACTGGCGGAGCTCGTCGGCCGCGACCTGATAGGCGGCCTCGGCCACGGCGCGGTCGGCCGGGGTCTCCTTCATCGGCGGCTTGCGGATCCGGCCGCTGTCGATGGCCGCGGCCATGCGGTCGAGATCGGCCGCGTTGAGGCTCTCGACCGGGACGGGCCCGGTGCGCGGCGCGGGCTGCGGGGCGGCCTCCATCACATGCCCCGCATGGCGCTGGCCTGCTGGCGCATGGTCTTGGCCACGTCGGTGACGTGCGCCCACAGGACCGTCGCGACAAACAGGAAGCCCAGGAGCGCGAGCGCGCCCACAAGGAAGCCGGTCAGGTTCGACCCGAGCGGGCTCGGCCTGCTCGTCCGGAAGGCCGGCCGCGGCCGTGCCCGGGCCAGCGCGCGTCCGGAGGCCACGGCGAAAGCATGATCGGCCAGCGCGCGGCGCGCGAGATCGCGGCTGGCGCCGTCCGGCGCATGCTCCGCGCGATGGCGCACGGCATTCAGATCGCGGGGCGTGAGGGGCAGGATCCGGCTCATGCTCCAAGCGCCTCCCGCGCCTGGCCGAGGATGGCGGCGAGTTCGGCGCTGGTCTCGTCGTCGGTGGCGTCGAGCTGCGGGAGCCCCGCCTCGGCCGCGGCGAGCAACCGACGCAGCTGGGGCTCGGTCAGGTCGAGAAGGGCGAAACGGGCAACCGGCGCCGAGGCCGGGTAGCGGATGGCGGTGGCGGGCATGATGTGCTCCCATCTGAGGGTGGACGGAGCATACCGGGGACAAATATCCCCGTCAACGGGCGTCAGGGATATTTGTCCCCGCCAAATCGTCCGCCTTGATTCGAGGGCACCAGACGCCCGCGCCCAATGCGACGACAGGTGCGCCACAAAGGCTCTCGAGGAGGCCGCCGCCGAGGGCCGGCCAGCGCCCCCGGCGGCTCTCAATACCTGACCCAAACATGCTGCAGGCCGCCCGTTTGCGCACGAAGGTTCTTCTTGCTACGCCCCGACCCTGTGAAAGCTCACGCTGTCCACAGCCAAAATGTCGCAGCCGGGACGGAGAGCGGTTGACGATCTGGCCTCGCAAGGCCAGCGTGAACGAACTGTGAACTAGAGGCGGCTATGAAAATTGACGAGGTGCGACGAGAACTTGAAAGAATCACGGCTCTTCCGCCTGGCCCCGAGCGGCTCGCCCTCGTGCTGCGTCTCGCAGGATCTGGCGCTCCGCATCTGATAGCTGACTGTATAGACTGGCAACGTCGGATCGGACTTTCGCCAGATCGTCATTGATGAACTCGTCCAAGGTGTAGCCGAATGCGTGAGCAACCTTAACGGCGTCATCAACATTCGTGGACAGGGACCTTCCTTGGTTCAGCTTCTTGAGTTGGTCTGCCGAAACCCCTGCAGCGTCCGCTACACGATTGATGGACCATCCGGTCCGTTGCAGCGCCTCGATGAAGGCTTCTCGAAAGGTCCTCGTCATTCCCAGCACGGTAGCGGAAGCTCCAGCTGCCGTTTAGGAGATAAATGTCCCTTGACATGATGGGGATAAAAGTCCCCTATCGCGCCATGTCGAACGCTGACCTCCTCTCTGAGATCGAGAATTATGCAGCCGCGCGCGGGATAGCGCCGGCGACGGTCACGAGCCGCGCAGTTGGCAATAGCCGTCTCTACGGTCGTTTGAAGGCCGGCGGCAGTTGCACGATCCGCATCGCGGACGAGCTCCGCCGGTTCATGACCCAGTCGATAGCAAACAAGCAGGGAGCGGCGTGATGTATCCCGCTGCCCCCCTCGCCCTTCATCAAATCGCTTCGTCATCGAAAACCTCTGGTCGGGTTCAGGATGGAGCAACCATGTCAGGAAAGTCCCCCGGAAAGTCTTCCGCCAAGCGGGAGGCGATGACCTATCGCGCCTTCTTCGCGGCGCGCTGGTCGCGCTTCGTGCGCGAGAACTTCGACAGTCCCGAGCATGCGGCCATGACCTTCGGTGTCGACGGATCGACGGCGCGCAAATGGTGGGACGGCAGTCATTCCCCCAGCGGGTTCGTCGTCGGCCTCGCCTACCAGAACTTCCCCGCAGAGGCGGCGACAACCCTACAGGCACAGGAATGATCACGATCATGCGCAAGGTCCTCGTGGCCGAAATCACCGCAGCCATCCACCTCGGTGCGGTGGCGGACTTCTGGGCAGCTCATGCCCGGAAGCGCCTTGGAAAACTTTCCCAACACTTTCCGCAGGACCCCTCTTGCGACGAGGCGGGCGAAACCTACCGACAGGACAGCGCTCCCCGTCCTTATCGAATGCCCTCCGGCTGGTGGCTCGTCCCCTCCGTCCTCGCGGGATCTGCGATCCTCGCCACGGCTCTCGGGAGCCTTCTGTGACCGCCGCCGCGCCCTTGCCTGTACAGGACGCGGCCACTTCGCCGGGGGCTGCGGCCTCCGGCGCTTTTCGATCGAACGGATGGGCCGCGCTGCGGCGCCATCCCGCGGGCCGGGCGGATCTCTTGCGCTGGGATGCCGACCCGGCACTCGTCGCCCGGCATGCGCGGTGGGGGCGGCCGGTCTATCTGGCGACCCCTTACACGCTCCGCGCCATCGGCCCGGACGGCCGCTGGTCGCGGGATCAGTCCGAGGCGACCATGGCCGAGGCGGCGCGCGAGGTCGCGCGGCTCCTCGAGGTGGGCGTCACGGCGATCTCGCCCGTCGTCCTCTCGGCCGCCGCGCTCCACGCCACCATGTTCCCCCGGCTCCGGATCGACCCGTTCGCTCCCGTGCTCTGGGAGGACTGGTGCCGCCCCATCCTTTCCGTCTGCGCCGCCGTCGTGGTCCCCGAGATCCGCGGCTGGACGCAATCCACCGGCATCCGGCATGAGGTCGCATCCGCCCTCACAGCCCAGGTGCCCGTCTTCATCTATGGAGGCCTGCCATGACGAAGCGTGACCGCTTCCGACGCGCCGCGGGAGGTGCCCGTGCCGCATGACCGACTGACCGAGACCGAGCCCGCGACCGAGATCGTCGGCGACTTCTGGGAATATCCGCTGGCCTTCGGCGACACGCTCTCGAGCCACGAATGGGTGCCCCTTCACATCAACCGCCTCCTCACCTCCCGTTTCGTCGCCAGGGCACTCGCCGAGAACCGGCGCGCCGACATCGGCACGGCGCTCCTCCTCTGGTGCGAAGCCTTCCGGCAGGACCCGGCCGGGACGCTGCCCGACGACGATCTCGAGCTCGCCCGGCTTGCGGGCTATGGCGCCGATCTCGAGAGCTGGCGCGCGGCGCGAGAGGGCGCGCTCTACGGCTGGCGCGAGACGCATATCTCGAACCAGGAGGAGGCGCCCAGCAACCGGCGGCTCGGCCATGTGATGATCGCGGGCATCGCCCGCGACATGCACCGCCGGAAGCGCGGGCGGGATCAGGCGCGGCGGGAAGGCTCGAAGGCCGTGGCCCGGTCGCGGGTGAAGAAGAAGCTCATCGAGATCAAATGCGGCCGCGCGGCCGAGAGCCCGGACGTGGTGATAGCCATCGCCGACTGGCTCGGCGAGCGGGATCTCTACATCACGACGGACAATGTGCGGGCCGCCTTCGAGGCCACGCGCGGCGGGCCCAAGCTCGTGCAGGTCCAGTGAGTTACAGCTGTAATCGACTGCAATCCTTACAGTCATTTACAGCAATTTTCAGGGCCGGAACTGTAATTGCCCCACAGGACAGGACAGGACCGGACCCCACAAAACAGAACCTGACAAAACATCCCTTCTGCAGGGGTGAGAAGATCGGGCGGTGGCGAGACGGCAGGCGTGGCTGGCTGAGAAAGGGATGGCCATGACGAAGGCAGAGGAGCGGGCGCGGGTGAAGGCGCTGGTGGTGGACCGGCTGGAGCAGGCCGGGATGGTGAGGCGGCGCGGCACGGCGGCCGCTGCGCACGAGGCGGCGATGGCGCGGCTCTGCGAGCAGCTGGGCTACATGGGGGCGGAGAACCTCATGACGCTCGCCGAGGTGCTGATCGACAGCGCGGCGGACGGGGTCTGGCCCTCCGAGGTGCTGATCCGGCAGTTCGCGCGGGCCATCGAGGAGCCGCCGCCGGCGGAGCGGAGGCTGGTGTCGAGCTGGCTCGCCTCGGTCGAGGGGTCGAAGGCCGAGGCCGGCGGGCATCTGGTCGAGCTCTACCGCTGGCTCCTGAAGCATCCCCGCCCGCCGCTCGCGATGGATCTGCGCGAGATCCGCGATCAGGCGCAGGACAATGCCCGGCGCTGCGAGCTGATCCGCGACCGGATCGACCGGGAGACGGCGAGCCGCGAGGATCGCGACTGGCTCGAGCTCTATCTCCGCGACCGGGCGCAGGCCCGCGCACTGGTCGATGCCGGCCGCGCCCGCAAGGAAGGGGCGGCGGCATGATCGGGCGCGCGGTGCGGGCGATGCCGCCGGGTGAGCGGCCACAACTGGCAGATCAGAACGGGACGATGCGGGAGCCGGACACAGTCCGCCCGGATCGGAGCGCGGTGCAGAGGGAGACGGCGGCATGATCGGCAGCGCGGTGGACATGCGGCGGGCCGAGCCGGTGCGGCAACACCAAGAGCAACAACAAGGAAAGGCGTACCGCATGAAGGGCGCGAAGGGCCGGAAGGCCATGAAGGCGAAGCTGGTGAGCCTGAAGCTCGCGCCGTGGGATCTGGGGCCGCTGACGCCCGCGCAGATCGCGGGCAAGCGGATCGAGGAGGCGGCCGAGGTCGACCCGAAGACCGGCAAGAAGAGCAACCCGAACCGGGTGATCCGCACGCGGCGGGAGACCTGGGTCGACCGCTACCATCGGCAGGGCAAGCTCTCGGTCGAGCAGGCGAACATCGCGGCCGAACTCTTCGAGGCGGCCTCGGGCATGCTCTCGCGCGATCCGCTGGCCGCCATGGTGAAGGTGGACACCAGCGGCACCTATGACCCCGAGGCCGAGCGGATGGATCGGCGGCGCAAGTTCTTCCGCATGTGGGAGGAGATCCCGAGCTTCGCGCAGCCGGTGGTCAAGCATGTCGTGCTCGACGACCAGTCGCTCCGCAGCATGCCCGGGCGGCTCAACGGCCGGCACGAGGCCCGCCAGCTCGACCGCCTCCAGCGCGGCCTCGACGCGCTCCGCGAGGCCTGGAGCTGACATCCACCTGAGGCGGCCCGGACTGCCCCCGTCGATCGCGAGCGCCCGGCGAGCTCCCGGCTCTCCGGGCGCTTCGCCCTCGAGCCCTTCCGAGACGGGCGCCGCAGCCGTCCCCCACCGGGGGGTATCGAAAAATCGGAGGGAGGTCCCGTGTCACCGGCGCTCGAACCTTCCTTTTCACGCGCGGCGAATTGGGAAAAAAAGCCCACGTTATCCGCTCACGAACGCTGACCCAGATTAGTGCGTCACGATCTTCTTGCGCGCAGGATGAGGGAGCCGCTCTCCACTCGCCGCCCGCCCGCGGGTGAGGATACCCGTGTCTTCCCGCCGTCTTGCCAAGCATCGTCCACCTGCAGAGGCCGGAAAGTCTGCGCGTTGTACGGAAGGACATCGGACCATTACGGCCGCCTCTTCGGCCGACCCACATGCCCCCCGCAGATCCGATCACGGCAGGTGCTGGGGCGATCGCAGCACAGGGCCGAAACGCGGGCATCATGGCGGGTGGGTTCTCCTTGTAACCGGCGAGATAGGAAAAGCGATGGACTGGAGTCAGATCGAACGAAAATGGGGTGAGATGGCGCGACGCGTGCAGCCCGGATCCGGCCTCGCATCCAACGATACGGCCCCCGAGGCTACGGACGCCGCGCAGCAGACGGGCGATGTCGGCACTCCTCCGGCGCAGACCGAGGGCACTACCGCCATGCGGCCAATCCGGGCGTGAGCTTCCCCACGAATATCGCCGCCGGGTTCAAGGCGCTCCTGCGGCCACCGCTGTCCTGGGGCAGGGCGGCGCAGGCGCCGTGGCACGACCCCTCGCCGATCCGCGAGGAGCTGTTCGGCCCGGAGCGACTGGAGGATCATGCGACGAGTCTTGCGCGCATTCAAACGATTGCGCTTCGGCCACGACGGGTTCTGGCGCTGAACCGGCGGCTGAAGGACAATGCTGCCGCCCTGCTGGCGGCCTATCGCTCTAACGGTGCCGCCCTGATCCGGCACCAGCCGGTGTCGCCGGCGGCCCAGTGGCTGCTGGACAACTACCACCTTGTCGAGAAGCAGCTGGTCCAGATCGCGCTGGATCTGCCGGAGGGCTACTACCGACAGTTGCCGAAGCTGGCGGAAGGTCCCTTTGCCGGCTATCCGCGCGTACTGGAACTGGCCTGGGCCTATGTCGCCCATACCGACAGCCTCGTTGCCGGCCCCATGCTGGGCCGCTTCGTGCAAGCCTATCAGCAGGTCCAGCCGCTGATGATCGGCGAGCTTTGGGCGGTAGCGATCACGCTGCGGATCGTGTTGATCGAGAACATGCGCCGGTTGGCCGTGCAGATCGGCGAGGCGCATGACCTGAGGTTGGCGGCAGACGCGCTGGTGGACGGAGGCAGGGAGGTGAGGCTCCCGAACGGTGAGTTGCCCGAGATCCTGGCCGCGCAGATTGCCAAGCGGCTGCGCGGTTGCGATCCCGGCGACACCCCGCTGCTGGGCTGGCTCGAGGATCGGCTGCATCGTCAGGGCACTGATCTGGAAGATGTGGTGGAGCGAGCGCAGGCGCGGCAGGGCGCCTCGAACGTAACGATGCGCAACATCGTCACCAGCATGCGCACGCTCTCGGAGATCGACTGGGCCGTGTTCTTCGAGGAGATGAGCCGGGTGGATGCGCGGCTCGGCGCGGCCTCGGATTTCGCTGCGATGGACTTCGCGACGCGCGACAGGTATCGCGCGGCGATCGAGACACTGGCCCGCGGATCCGCCGCGAGCGAGCTGGAGGTGACCGAGGCCGCACTGGCGCAGGCCGCCCAGGGCAGAACCCCGCGCCAACGCGAACCGGGCCACGCACTGATCGGCTCGGGCCGGGCCGCGCTCGAAACCCGAATCGGCTACCGCCCGCCGCTGTCTCGTCGGCTGTTCCGGGAGATCGGGCGGGTCGGGCTCGCGGGTTACGGCGGCACCATCGCGGTGTCCTCGGCTGCCGTGCTGGCCGGCGCGGGCTGGGCATCGGCCACTGCAGGCGCCCCCGTTGCGGTGCTTCTGCCGCTGGGGCTTCTGGCGCTGATGCCCGCGACCGAAGCTGCGACCGCGCTGGTCAATCTGGTCGTCACCCGCAGCGTGTCGCCCGCGCCGTTGCCGGGGCTCGATCTGGCGGGGGGCGTGCCGGAGACTCTGCGCACGCTCGTCGCGGTGCCGGTGCTGCTGACGGGGCCGCAGGATCTGGCCGAACATCTGGAGCGGCTCGAGGTGCATCACCTCTCGAGCGTCGGCGGAGCGGTGCATTATGCGCTGGTTTCGGACGGGCCGGACGCCGCGACCGAGACCACCCCGGCCGATGCGGCGCTGATCGTGCAGGCGGAGGCCGGGATCGCGCGGCTGAACGCGGCGCATCCCTCCGAGCGGGGCGACCGCTTTCTGCTGCTGCACCGCCGTCGGCACTGGAACGCGTCGGAAGGCTGCTGGATGGGGTGGGAGCGCAAGCGCGGCAAGCTCGTGGAGTTGAACCGGCTGCTGCGCGGGGCGACCGACACGAGCTTTCTCGCCTGCGCCGTGCCGCGGGACGTGCAGTTCGTGCTGACGCTCGATGCAGACACGCGCTTGCCGCGCGATGCGGTGCGGCGGCTGATCGGCAAGCTGGCCCATCCGCTGAACCGGCCCCATCTGGATGCGGCCCGCCAGCGCGTTACGGAAGGCTACGGCATCCTGCAGCCGCGCGTCACGCCCGCTCTTCCCGTCGGGAAGGACGGTTCGGCCTTTCAGCGCATCATCTCGAGCCCCGGCGGCATCGAGCCCTATGCGGCGGCGATTTCGGACGTCTATCAGGACCTGTTCGGCGAAGGCTCCTTCACCGGCAAGGGCATCTACAATGTCGACGCCTTCGCGGCAGCCCTGCACGGACGGGTGCCGGAAAATGCAATGCTGAGCCACGACCTTTACGAAGGGATCTTCGCCCGCGCGGCGCTGGTCTCGGACGTGGAGCTGGTCGAGGAGTTCCCGGCCCGCCACGATGTCGCAGCCCGCCGCCAGCATCGCTGGGTGCGCGGCGACTGGCAGCTCTTGCCGTGGGTGTTCGGGGCGAGGCGGCACGGGCTGACATCGCTGGGGCGCTGGAAGATCGTCGACAATCTGCGCCGGTCGCTGGTCGCGCCTTCAGCCGTGGCGGCGCTGGCGGCGGGCTGGCTGCTGCCCCTGCCGCAGGCGGCGCTGACCACGCTCCTGATCCTGGCCATGCTGTCGCTGGGCCACCTCTTGTCGCTGCCCTTCGCCATCCTGCCAGGGCGCGCGGGCATCACCTCGCGCAGCCATTTCGCGGCGCTGGCCGGCGACACCGCCGCCGCGCTCCGCCAGATCGGGTTGGAGATTGCGCTGCTGCCCGAAACCGGCTGGCGGATGCTCGATGCCATCGGTCGCACGGTCTGGCGGATGGGGGTCAGCCGACGGCATCTGCTGGAATGGGTGACGGCGGCGCAATCGGCCGGCGGCGGCAGGCCCGGTCCTGCGGCCAGCTACCGCGGCATGGCGGGCGGTGTGGGCCTCGGTCTCGGCGCCTGTGGCGTCGTGCTGGCGAACCCGCCGGTCTGGCCGCTGGTCCTGCCCTTCGCCCTGCTGTGGCTGGGGGCGCCCGCTCTGGCATGGCGGCTCAGCCAGCCAGGAACCGCCGCACCTGCCATCGTGTCGCCCCGCGACGCGCGCGAGCTGCGCCTGATCGCCCGCCGCACATGGCGTTATTTCGAGACCTTCGTCACCGAGGCCAGCCACCATCTGCCGCCCGACAACTTTCAGGAGATGCCCCGGCCAGTCGTGGCACAGCGCACCTCGCCCACCAACATCGGCCTTTACCTTCTCTCAACGGTGGTCGCCCGCGACATGGGCTGGATCGGTCAGGGCGAGACGCTGCGCCGGCTCGAGGAGACGATGGCGACCATGCAGCGGATGCGGCGCTTCCGCGGACATTTCTTCAACTGGTATGACACCGCCGATCTGCGGGTGTTGCCCCCGGCCTATGTTTCCTCGGTCGACAGCGGCAATCTCGCCGGGCACCTGCTGGCCGTCGCGCAGTCCTGCCGGGACTGGCAGGCGCCGGTGCCCCGGGATGTTCTGCACGCCGGCCTTGCCGATGCGCTGGCGCTGGCGCGCGAGGACGGGGAAGGCCCGACCGAGCTTCTGGCGCGGATGCAGGCGGCGCGCCCCGACGCGCTCGAGGCGCTGATCGAGGTGGCCATGGACGGCCCGTCCCCCGGCTGGCTGGTGGCACTGCGTGGCCGTCTGGCCGATCATCGCGCTGACACGGGCACGGACTTCGCCCCAAGGCTTCAGGCGCTCGAGACGCAGGCGCACCGGATGGCGCTCGCGATGGACTTCGCCTTCCTGCTCGATCCCGAGAAGAAGCTCCTTTCGATCGGCTTTTCCTCGGAGACCAACAGCCTCGACGCCAATTGCTACGACCTCCTCGCCTCGGAGGCGCGGCTGGCGAGCCTCTTCGCCATCGCCAAGGGCGATGTCCCGACCCGGCACTGGTTCCGGCTGGGGCGCAGCGCCACACCGGTCCGGGCGGGAGCGGCGCTGATTTCCTGGTCGGGCAGCATGTTCGAATATCTGATGCCGTCGCTGGTGATGCGCGCGCCGCGGGGCTCGCTGCTCGAACAGACCAACCGGCTGATCGTGACGCGCCAGCAGGATCATGGCCGGGCCCTGGGCATCCCGTGGGGGGTCTCGGAATCCTCCTTCAACGCCCGCGATCTGGAGATGACCTATCAATACTCGAACTTTGGCGTGCCGGGTCTGGGCCTGAAGCGCGGGCTGGGCGCGGACCGGGTGATCGCGCCCTATGCCACGGGGCTGGCCGCGATGGTGGATCCGGCCGCGGCGGTGCGCAACTTTCGGGCCCTTCGCGCCCTCGGGGCAGAGGGTCGCCACGGCTTCTACGAGGCGGTGGATTTCACCACGAGCCGCCTGCCCGAGGGCGAGAGCGCTGCCGTGGTCCGGAGCTTCATGGCGCATCATCAGGGCATGACCATCGCCGGCATCGCCAATATCGTGCAGGACGGCCTCCTGCGCCGCCGCTTTCATGCCGACCCTCTGGTGCAGGCGGTGGACCTGCTGCTGCAGGAGCGCGTGCCGCGCGATGTGAACGCCGCCCATCCGCACGCCGAGGAGATGCCGGTGGCCGCCGCTGCGCCCGACGCGCCTCCGACCGTCCGGCGGATCGATGCTCCCGAGGTCGAGGCGCCCACTGCACACCTTCTGTCGAACGGCCGCTATGGCGTGATGCTGACGTCCACCGGCGCGGGCTTCAGCCAGTGGCGCGACATGGCCGTGACCCGCTGGCGCCCTGATGCCACCCGCGATGCGCTCGGAACCTTCCTCTTCGCGAGCGACGTGGCGTCAGGGGCGCTCTGGTCGGCCGGGGTTCAACCGGTGCCGGGCCCAGGCCGCCGCTCCGCCGTTTTCAGTGAGCATCAGGCCGCCTTTACGCACCGGCAGGGCACGCTCCTGACCACGGCCGAGGTCGTCGTCTCGGCCGAGGACGATGCCGAGGCGCGGCGGGTCACACTGGGCAATACCGGGCGTCAGCTGCGCGAGATCGATCTGACCTCCTATGCCGAGCTGGTGCTGGCGCCCGCCGCCGCGGATCTGGCCCATCCCGCCTTCTCCAAGCTCTTCGTGGTGACCGACCATCTGCCGGAGCTTGGGGTCATCGTTGCCACCCGCCGCCGTCGCTCACCGGGCGAGCCCGAGGTCTGGGCAGCCCACATGGCCGTGGTGGAAGGGACCGAGAGCGCACCTGCCCAGATCGAGACGGACCGGGCGCGCTTCATCGGGCGCGGCCGGTCGCTGGCCGATCCGGCGATGGCGCAGGCGCCGCTGTCCGGCACCACCGGCACCGTGCTGGATCCGATCTTCGCAATCCGACGCCGTGTTCTGGTGCCGGGCGGAGGCATGGCGCGCGTGACCTTCTGGACCATGGTTGCCGAGAGCGCGGAGAGGCTGCTCGACATGGTGGACCGCCACCGCGATCCGTCGGCCTTCGAGCGCGCGACGACGCTGGCCTGGACCAAGTCGCAGGTGCAGCTGCGCCATCTCGACGTGAGCGGCGCCGAGGCGGCCGATTTCCAGCGGCTCGCCGGGTTCGTCCTGCGCAGCGACGGCCGGCTGCGCCCCTCGCGGGCGCGGATCGCGGCCGGGGCAGGGCCGCAGTCGGGCCTCTGGCCGCAAGGCATCTCGGGCGACCTGCCCATCGTGCTCCTGCAGATCGAGGATCTCGAGGACCTGGACAAGGTGGCCCAGCTGCTCGCCGCGCACGAATACTGGCGCGCCCGGCAGTTTCCGGTCGATCTGGTGATCCTGAACGACCGGGCCGCGAGTTATGTGCAGGACCTTCAGGGCGCGATCGAGACGGCCGTGCGCTCGTCGCAATCGCGGCCGCGAACGGACGCGGGCGTGGTGGAAGGACGTGGCGGCGTCTTTGCGCTGCGCGCCGACCGGATGACGGCCGAGGCGCGGGCGCTGGTCCTGTCGGTGGCGCGGGTGGTGCTGGTGGCGCGGCGCGGGAACATCGGGCAGCAGATGGAGACCCTCTCCGCGGCCTTGGCGCCGCATCGGCCTGCGGCTTCGATGCCGCCGCAACCCGATCCCGCCCCCGCGCCAGAGGCGCTGGAATTCTTCAACGGCACCGGCGGCTTTGCCGAGGACGGCCGCGAATATGTCACCGTGCTGCGCGAGGGCGCCACGACGCCAGCGCCCTGGCTGAACGTGATCGCCAACCCCTCCTTCGGCTTTCAGGTCTCTGCCGAGGGCAGTGGCCACAGCTGGGCCGAGAACAGCCGCGAGAACCAGCTCACGCCCTGGAACAACGACCCGGTCTGCGATCCTCCGGGCGAGGCGATCTATCTCTGCGATCGGGATACGGGCGCGGTCTGGACCCCGACCGCCCTCCCGATCCGTGGACGGGGCACCTATATCGCCCGGCACGGCTTTGGCTACAGTCGCTTTTCGCACAGCGCAGGCGGCATCGAGGCCACGATGGGGCAGTTCGTTCCCATGGCAGATCCGGTGAAGATCACACGACTGCGCCTGACCAACCGGTCGGACCGGGTGCGCCGGCTGTCGGTCACGGCCTATGCAGAATGGGTGCTGGGGCCGCAGCGCGGGGCGACCGCCCCGTACCTGCTCACCGAGATCGCGGACGGAAGCCTGTTTGCCCGCAACCCCTGGAGCCCGGCCTTCCCCGACCGGATGGCCTTTGCCGACATCGGACCCGAACCCTCGGGCTGGACCTGCGACCGGGCCTCCTTCCTTGGCCGGGGCGGCAGCCTTGCCGCGCCTGCGGGCCTTGCCCATCCGCTCTCGGCGCGGAGCGGCGCCGGACTCGATCCCTGTGCGGCGCTGCAACGCGACCTGACCCTCGGGATCGGCGAAAGGGTCGAGGTGGTGATCCTCCTGGGCCAGACCGCAAGCTCCGAGGCTGCCCGGGCGCTGATCGCGAAGGTTCGCGCTGCCGATCTCGATGCGCTGGAGCGAGAGGTCGCGCGGCACTGGGAGGGCCTGCTGACCGCGGTGCGGGTCTCGACCCCCGACCGGGCGATGGACATCCTGCTCAACGGCTGGCTTCTCTATCAGACCCTAGCCTGCCGCATTTGGGCGCGGGCGGGATTCTATCAGGCCAGCGGGGCCTATGGCTTCCGCGACCAGTTGCAGGATGGCATGGCGCTGACCTTCTCGCGGCCGGACATGACACGCGCGCACCTCCTGCGCGCGGCCGCCCGCCAGTTTTCCGAGGGCGACGTGCAGCACTGGTGGCTGCCGCACTCGGGCCAAGGGGTGCGGACGCGCATTTCCGACGACCGCGTGTGGCTGGGTTATGGCGTGGCGCACTATGTCGCCGTCAGCGGCGACGAGGCCGTGCTGGACGAGGAGGTGCCGTTCCTCGAAGGGCCGCAGGTCGATCCCGGCGCGCACGATGCCTTCTTCCAGCCGCAGGTGTCGGTGGCGACGGCGAGCCTCTTCGACCATTGCGCCCGGGGGCTCGATCAGGCCATCGCGCTGACCGGCGCGAATGGAATGCCGCTGATCGGCACCGGCGACTGGAACGACGGGATGAACCGGGTGGGCGAAGGTGGAAGCGGCACCAGCGTCTGGCTGGGATGGCTCCTGATCGCGACGCTCGACCGGATGGCTCCGCTGGCCGAGGCGCGCGATCCCGCCCGCGCGGCCCGGTGGCGCGCCCACGCCGAAAGCCTGCGGCAGGCGATCGAGGCCACCGGCTGGGACGGCGCATGGTATCGGCGCGGCACCTTCGACGATGGCACGGTCCTCGGCTCAGCCGCCTCCGACGAATGCCGGATCGACAGCATCGCGCAATCCTGGGCGGTGCTCTCGGGCGGGGCCGACCCGGACCGCGCGGCGCAGGCGATGGCGTCGCTCGAGATGCATCTGATCAGACCCGATCCCGGCCTCGCGCTCCTCTTCACCCCGCCCTTCGACTGCACGCCCCTCGATCCCGGCTATATCAAGGGTTACCCGCCCGGCCTGCGTGAGAATGGCGGGCAATACAGCCACGCAGCGATGTGGGCGATCCTCGCCCATGCGACGCTTGGTGACGGCGACCGTGCGCAGGCGCTCTTCGCGCTGCTGAACCCGATCAACCATGCTCTGACCCCGGCCGAGGCCGGGCGCTACAAGGTCGAGCCCTATGTCGTGGCTGCCGATGTCTATTCCACCCCGCCGCACGAGGGACGCGGCGGCTGGACCTGGTATACCGGTTCTGCGGGCTGGATGTATCGGGCCGGCATCGAGGGCATACTCGGGCTGAGCCGGTCCGGAGACAGGCTGTTGCTCGCGCCATGCCTGCCGAAGCACTGGCCGCGGATCGAGGCCACGGTCACCCATGGCGCCTCGCGCTACCGGATCCGGGTGGAGAATCGCGGCGCCACCGGGCGGATCCTCGGCGCGACGCTCGACGGCCGCCCGCTCGAGATCCTCGGACAGGCGGTCTGCCTGCCGCTGTCTCCGGGGGACCGGGAAGCAAAGATCGAGTTGGGTTAGCCTGGTCGGGATGTGCCGTCAGTTGCCACGGTCAAGACGGTCATGCTGCGCAAGGCGTGCGTACGCGCGCAACCGCCGCCAGCATCCCGACCGACGCGCCGCCCTGCGCGCCACGCTCATCGGTGGACGGCCGTCTGCTGATGCGCCAGCCGGCGCCATGTGCCCGCATCGTTCAGCCAGGTCGAGGCGCAGAGCGCCTCGTGTATCGCGACATCCGGCTTTTCCGCCAGCACCCGATAGGCCAGCACGGCGACATTCCCCTGCCGGGCGATGGTCCGGTCGCTCATCTCCACCGCGCGCCAGCCGGAATTCACCGACGGGTGCGACAACAGTCCGTCGCCCTGCAGGATGCCGTCAGGATAGGGCAGTATCATGATCGCCCCCGAGGCCATGGCGGTGCGGGCGCTGTCACGACCGCTGGTCCAAAGGTTCTCCTCAAGGCGCCAGAGGGTGTCATCGTGAGTCACGGGCAGGTACCTCCTTCAGACATGTCCTGGTGTCGGATCCGGATCTGCCTTCCGCACCACATCATTTTAAGCAGCGGCGCCAACTGCGTTGGCGTGCCGAGACCAACGATGCCGGAGATTGCTCGTCAGCCGCCGTTTCATGTCGTCGCGCTGCGACAGGCGTTTGAACCCGGCGTCAAAGCGCGCGGCGTGGCCAGCTTCCGTGGGCGTCATCATGGCACGACTAGACGTTCCAAGACTGTCGGAAGGAAGAAGTGATCATAGGTCACAGCACAGTCCTCCTTTCGACGGCTGCCGCCTGAAATGTCCCGCGGACAAGTACCGCTTCCGCCGACACGCCCGAGCCATTCTAGCGCGCCAGAGTGGTCCCGAGTTACCTCTTGACGCCGGGGCTCTTCTTGCCCGCGATGGTCAGCGGCGTCTCTCCCTTGGTGTAGCTTGCCGTTTCCACCACCTTTTCCTTGATTTTCTTGGGCTTCTTAGCTTCGCGATTGCCGCGTGTCTTGTCGCCTTTGGACATCGTGCTTTTCCTTCGGATTATGTCTTGGTGGGACTGTAACGCGATTCTGGCGATCAGTTCGGGGAGGAGCGGATTGCCTGAGTGCAAATGCAGACATCAGGGATCGACGCAGCGGGCGAACCTCACATCATGCCGCCCATCTCATCCATCTGGGACATTCGTTCGCCCCTTTCCGGCTTATGCGCGATGATCACCTCCGTCGTGATCAGCAGGCCTGCGATCGATGCGGCGTCCTCCAATGCTATCCGCACGACCTTGGTCGGATCGATGATGCCGGCCTGCAGCATATCGCCGTACGTCTCCAACTGCGCATCGAAGCCAAAGGTTGCGCTGTCGTTCTCGATGACCTTGCCGGCGACGACCGATCCGTCGATCCCGGCGTTGTCGGCGATCTGGCGCAGCGGCGCCTGGATTGCGCGGCGGATGATCTTGATGCCTGCATCCTGATCGGGATTGTCGCCCTTCAAGCCCGCCAGAGCCTTGCCCGCATGAATCAGTGCGGCCCCGCCGCCGGGCACGACGCCCTCCTGTACCGCGGCGCGGGTGGCGTTGAGGGTGTCCTCCACCCTGTCCCTGCGCTCCTTCACTTCGATTTCGGTGGCACCCCCGACCCGAATGACAGCAACTCCGCCCGCGAGTCTCGCCAGACGTTCCTGCAACTTCTCCTTGTTGTAGGCCGACGTCGTATCCTCGATCTGGTTGCGGATCTGGCCGATGCGTGAAGCGATCGCCGCCTTGTCGCCGGCACTGTCGATGAGGATGGTGCTGTCCTTCGTCAGGACAACCTTCTTCGCAAAACCGAGCATGTCCAGCGTGACGGTTTCCAGCTTCGTCCCGAGCTCGGCCGAGATGAGGTGCGCGCCCGTCAGGACTGCAAGATCCTCCAGCATCGCCGCACGCCCATCCCCGAAGCCGGGTGCCTTTGCTGCCGCAACCTTGAGACCGCCGCGCAGCTTGTTGACCACCAGGGTCGTCAGAGCCTCGCCCTCGACGTCCTCGGCCACGACGAGAAGTTGCTTTTCTGCCTGAACGACCGCTTCCAGCAACGGCACCATCGAAGCAAGCGAGGTCAGCTTGCCTTCGTGGAGCAGGATGGCGCAGTCGTCCAATTCCACGACCATCTTCTGCGCATGAGTGATGAAATAGGGGCTCAGGTAACCGCGGTCGAACTGCATGCCTTCCACCACCTCGGTTTCGGTCTCGAGGCCCTTATTCTCCTCTACCTTGATCACCCCCGCAGTGCCGACCTTCGCCATTGCATCGGCGATCTGACGGCCGATCGCCGCCTCGCCATTGGCCGATAGGGCCCCGACCTTCGCAATTTCGGCGCTGTCTCCGACCGGTCGGGACATGGACCTGATCTCGGCTATGACGATGGCCACCGCGCGGTCGATCCCCCGCTTCAGATCCATCGGATTCATGCCGGCCGCGACCGCCTTCATGCCTTCCTTGGCAATGGCCTGTGCCAGAACCGTTGCCGTGGTCGTGCCGTCGCCGGCCTCCTCGTTGGTGCGGCTGGCCACTTCCTTCACCATCTGGGCGCCCACGTTCTCGAAACGGTCCGACAACTCGATCTCCCTGGCGACGGTCACGCCGTCCTTGGTGATACGGGGCGCGCCATAGGACGTGTCGAGAATGACATTTCTGCCCTTCGGGCCGAGGGTGATCTTGACCGTATCGGCCAGCGTGTTGATGCCTTTCAGCATACGGCCGCGGGCGTCGGTACCGAATCGAACTTCTTTAGCGGACATTCGCGGGTTCCTGAGGCTGAGATTGCAGGGAAGGTTTACGGGCTCAGGCGATCACGCCGAGAATGTCGGCCTCCTTCATGATCAGAGGGTGTTCGCCGGTCGCACTCGATCTGCACGCCGGACGATCTTTCAAACAGGATACGGTCGCCCGCTTTCTCATCGGGCGCCACGCCTTCACCGTCCTGACGTCTTCGGCCGATCCCACGGTGTCGACCCGAGCTTAGCTTCACTCGATTTGCGGTTGGAGTATCAGACGTCACGACAGTGCCCCTCGTTCGCCCTCGCCCCAAATGCGGTGAACCGGCCACGGCCCAGGGCTCGGCAGCAGGCCTATCGTCCATGGAAGACAGGAGGACCCCGCGCGGTCCGACAGGAGCCCGTAGCCGTTTCTTCGCGCATGGTTAGCTCCCGAGCCTCCCTGACAAGGACAGCAGCCGGGTCGCGCGCACACTCACTCCTGACAGAAAGCTCGCCATGCGGGGCTGATCCAAAGCAGTCTCGGAGGCCATTTTCGATCTGGGCTCGCCACATCGGGCGAGCGGGGCAGGAGCCAGCAGATCCGCCGTCGGCGCGCACAAGCCCGAGGTGGGGCGCAAAGCTGATCCAGGCGAAGACATCCCGTCGCCCGACAGTCAAATGCTCTGCTTGCTGCGCCCACCGGCGCCTGTCTTGCCGGGAGATGATAACCCCGGAATATCGACGACCCAATGATGCGACACCTTCGGACTGAGCGCGGGAGGAAGGTCGGCGCCGGAGAAGGGTTCAGGTGGCTGACCCCCACCACCCGCCGAGTATCATCAGTACCAGGATGACGATGGCCCCGAGGATCACCCAGAATGCACCAGAAGAAACGGGACCGGCCTTCACGATGGTACCTGCTCCTTCGGGAAGGAGACGGGTCAGCTCCCAACCGAGTGCGCCATGGTCCTGCCCCGGTGCCGTTCCATGGAGACCGCGACCGAGCAACAGGCCAAGGCGGGTGGCAGCTCTCTCCCGGCTCAGGTTGGCAAGGTCTGCCGCCTCCACCCACGGATCTAGATTCAGACGCGCCAACGCTGACAGAACTGTCACCGCCCCGCCTCCCTGATCCTTGCCAACGGAGGCGTAGAGGAAGCGCTCGAACTCAGGTGGGTTCGGGTTGAGAATATATGTTTTTGTCATCGACATCCGGCTCCTTGACCAAGGCTGTGTCTCTCGCTGCGACTTTCCGGAAACGGTCGGTTCGACAGTGAGGTCGGTCAATGACCTGCCTGATGTCTCCGACATCGCGTGCATACCGTGCCTGGCGCGCTTATCCAGTTCAGTCAAACCGCCTGTTTCCCGGGCTAGAGGCGCCAGAGTGGGGGCCGCGCGCCGACCCGACGCTAATCTGCATCAGGGGCCCACCAGCTCTTTCCGAGGTAAGAGATCATAAGGGGCCTGATGTGACACGGCTCGGAAGCCGCTGGAGATCGTAGAAGCGACCGTGGCGGAGGTCTGCGATGAACAGGCGATCAGCGCCGTCTGTGGTGAGATTTGGCAGTCCATCTCCCGTGCCGGGACTTACCGACGAAGTGCCTCCGGGGAGTGACAAGATCTTGGTGGAGGACGAGCTTCTTCACGGGTTCAGTTTCGAGGTCTGGAGGCGGACGGCGACCCACCTGACAGGGACCACCAGGTCGGACGAACCGAGATGCACATCCATGGCCGTGCGCGATCCTGAGGCGGCGCCGAGCCGGGATAAGGCACCGCGTGAGGATGACAGCGAGGCGGCGCTTTCTCCGCCGGAGGACTTGAAATGAACTCTCCCGAATGGCTCAAGCCCGGCATCTACGGGGCCTTGATCGGCGCGGTTCTCCTCGGCCTGGCATCTCGGCCGCGGGACATCCACCGCACATGCGGCGAACGGATGCAGATCAAAGCAGGCTCGCGGCATCGCGGCAGACCAGCGAGCGTCAGGACGGGGCAGCGTCGAGCTGTTCGCCCTCCTCGCTCCCGACAAAGCGTGGGGCGGTCGGATCATTTCAGCAGCGGTCCTGCATGATCCAGATAGGCAAGGTCAAAGTCGGCGAGTGCGACCAGACCGGCAAGGTCATGGAATTCCACCTGCCCTTTCTGGAAGCTCACCAAGCCCGCCTCGCGCAACTCGCGCAGGACGCGGTTGATGTGGACAGCGGTCAGCCCCAGCGCATCCGCAAGCAGATACTGCGAGAGCGGGCAGGCATAACCGTCCGCCGTCCCCATCCCCACGAGCGTCAGGCGTGCACCGAGTTCCAGAAGGAAATGCGCCGTGCGCTCCTGCGCGTTCCGGCGCCCGAGGCTGACCAGATGTTCGACCACCATTGCTTCGTCGCGCGAAGCGGCCCACAGGATGGCGGTGGCCAGCCGCGGGGAGTGGGCGAAGCCGTCAAGAAGGTCGGCGATCAAGACCTCGGAGGCTTCCACCCGCGTTACCGGCTCGATGTTGTGATCGGCGGTGCGGAACAGGAGCGACCGCAGCCCGAGAAAATCCCCTGGCACCTGAAAATCCACGATCTGCCGGCCGCCCCCTGCCAAGGTCTTGTAGGAGCAGACCCAGCCCGAGGCGAGCACATAGGCCGAGCGCTTGACTTGTCCCTCGTGAACAATGTCGCGCCCCCTCGGGAAACTGCGGCGGCGGCCGTGCATCCTGCCGAGAAGCTCCAGCTCGGTCTCGGACAATGCGACGAAGGCATTCAGCTTTCGCACAAGTGGAGTGTCATGGCCCCGCATCAGCGCCCCTCGTCCTTGGCAGGCTCCGGACGAAAGCCGGCCATCATGATAAATTAACCAGCAGTGAATCCCGGATGCTGCTCTGGATCAGCATCGTCGTTGGCAAAACTGTGAATATGGCCCGTGTCCACTCGCCGAGGCAGTTTCCGCCCGGAGAAGACACCCGGAAGGGTCTTCATGTCCAGAACTCCTACAGATGTCGCCGGAACGGCAGCCCTGGCGATCTGCGAGTCGCTGCTTCTGGCGCTGAACGATCGGAACGTGCTGCCCGAGAGTGAAATCGTGGGCATCCTTCAGGACGCCGCTGCCGCCCACGCGAACGATCCGGGAGTGGACGGCAAGGCCGAGCTTCACGCGGCCGTCGCCGCACTGATCAACAGCATCCTTGCCGGTGGCAATTCGGTCCGCCGCAGATAGCCGGCACGGATGCAGGCTGCCCATTGCCATTTGACCAAGACATTTAAAAAGCAAGCGTGTTGAACGGCAGGGCTGGCGCATCGTCACGATGGGCCAGCCCTTTTCCTGCGACATCTCTCGGGGCCATCATCCGCCCAGAGCACACCATCTTTGGCCTGCCGGAAGATATCAGGTTCAGGGCCATGGCGGACAATCGCTTGCGCGCATTCTGCGTGCCGTGCGGATGGGAGGATCGCCTCGGCGGAAAGCTCTCGGGCGGGCGCTTCAATCGATCCCACCCACTCCTCGGACTGAGGCGGTCCGTTTCGATCCTGCATTTGCGGGACAAACGTCAGCCGTGCCCGCAACGCCATCCGGACTGTTGCAGCCATCCGCTTGCTGCTCCGGAGGCATTGCCGAAGTCGCCATGATCGCGCAACTTCTCGGCTCGGAACGGACCCTTACGCGGCCGGGCATAGGCTGAGACCATTTCACCCCCCGGTCCACGATCAGTCGATACCACTCCATGACCAAGTTCGGGACCTCCCGCAGTCCCTCAGAGTTCGATGTCCGAGAGGCAGGCCTGCGCGATATCCCGGTCAGGGCCATCGGTGCCCGGCATGGTCGCCCAACCCGCCCCATGAGCACGTCACGTCGCTCATAGGTCGAGGCGGCCTGGATCTTCGCCAGCTTGTCCGCCCGCACCGGGTCGGAGCGCGCCATATCAAGGCGGACGGGCACCATGGACGCGACGACAGTCTTGCGAAACATCGCCACCGCCCGTTCGTGCGACGTTCCGCCGGTCATCCAGCCGCCCCAGGTGAAGCCGACGACGCCGGATGAATGCCCGCCGTTCCCCAACGCGAGGTGACGCCCTGACGCCGCGCGAATGTGTGCGGCCCAAGTGCACGTTCCCCTCCCGTGTGGGGATGAACCGACTTGTCGCCATCCCAGCGTTCGCTACGAGAATGCGAAGGCAAATGGCGAGTGGTGCGCACTGAATTCCCCGCGTTGCCTGTTCGGATATCCCCGGCAGGAGTCTGTCGCGACCTTCTACGGCGTGGCGGGCGGTCCGGACTGCACCGCCGGGATCGCCGAACTGCCGATCCCGTTCCGCTTGGCCTAGGATCTCGACACGAGCATCACGAGCTTCCGCTGCCACAGGCTGGTGGCGGCACCGATGACGCGGATCTTCCGGGAGGCGGTCGCCCACTACGGCGCCGTCCAGTTCGAGCGGCTGCGGCTGAACCTCTTCGGCGGCTGCTTCAACCACCGGCCCATGCGAGGCGGCTCGGCTCTCTCGATGCATGCCTGGGGGATCGCGGTCGACCTCGACCCCGAGCGCAACCCGCTCCGCTGGGGCCGCGACCGGGCGAGCTTCGCCGCGCCTGCCTACGAGCCCTTCTGGACCATCGTCGAAGCCGCCGGCGCCACCAGCCTCGGCCGCGCCTGCAACCGCGACTGGATGCATTTCCAGTTCGCCCGTCTTTGAAAGAGGAGAATGCCAATGCCCTCGATGATCCACATCATCGCGCCGCCGGCGCCCCCCGCCTTCGTCCTGATGCTCGCCCTCTTGCGCGCTCGCCTTCACGCTGCTCGTCGGCATGTCGCTGGTCGCCACTCTGGCGCGCATGGCGGTCTCGGCCTTGATTGTCGCCATGCTCGCGTTGCCTGCCGCCGCCGCGACCGGCAGCGATCTCCTGACCGCGCTGACACCCAGCCTCCTCAATCTCGCGGGCGTTGTGCTGACCGCGCCGATCGGTCTCGTCGCCGTGCGCATACAACGCTGGGCCGGGATCCAGATCGAGGCCCGGCATCGTGAGGCGCTGCATTCCGCAATCATGACCGCCGCCCGGTTGGCGGTGGCGCGGGACCTGACCCGCGAGGTCGCGATTGAGTTTGTCGCTGCCTATGCCCGCGCTTCAGTGCCCGATGCCCTGAAGCGCCTGTCGCCCTCGGCCGAAGCGCTCGACGCACTTATACGGTCGAAGCTGCTCCAAGTAACCGAGCATTAAGCGTCCCGCCCGCCGGGGGCGCGGCACCCGGCCGCGCCCCTATGACCGCAATGCGCAGACAGCGATCTTCGCGCCTAGAGCGAATCCGCGAGCGCCTCCAGCTTGCCGCCGCTGCTCGCTTCCGTCCTGACGCAGTGCTTCAGGCGTTGCCCCAGCTCGGGCTCCTGAACACTTGCCCTCACCTCAGTCAGGGAGGCGTCGCGGGCAAGCTCTCGCTGTGCCGTGATCAGAGCCCGGCGCATCCCCACATCATGCGTGTTGAAGCGCTCAAGAATCCGCGTCCCGCGTTCATTGATCTCGCGCAGCACTACGCCGGTCCTCGTTACGTCAAGCGACAAGAATCCCATGTCAAACTCCTCTCTCAGAAGGCGTTAATGCGTTAAATGCAGGGATGTTCCGGCAAATTGCGCAGGGCGGCCCGTCAGGAATTATGCCAGCGGCGGGCGCGCCGGAGCTACGTAGCGCCTACAGAGCCGCCGCTCGGGAGTTTCAACATGGCAAGGTCGGTCGCGCCGAGGTTTCGGCGCCCGAGTGGCGCTGGGCCGCCTGCCATGCGCAGGAGCAGCCGTAGCGCATGGGAAGGAGCGCTTGGCACAGCCTGTTCAGCTCAGCCCATAGCCGCCGCTCGATCCCGCCTGAGGCGGGGTCGCGGCCTTTAAGAGCTGGTTCTCAGGCGCTAATCACCGGCGATGTGCCATTCAGACGTGATCTGACGGCGCACCTCATCAGTGATCGGGATCAGGCGACCAGTTGTGCCGCTTTCCGCTTCGCATAACGAAGGTCGCGGGCCGTTTTTCGGGCGGCTTCATCGGAAAGGACAAGCGCAATTCGTCGGGCCTGAGCCGACTGGCTCGCTTCAATCTCTGCTGCCTCAGCGGCCTGTCGGCGCTCATCTTCCTCGACAACTGCGGCAGCCTCGGCGGCCGCGATCTGCAGCTCCTCCAGCTTCTCCGCTTCGCGCGCTGCGCGTCGTGCGTCGCGTGCCCGCGCCACCTCGGCACGTGCAGCCAGCTTTACGGCCAGATCAGGGGAGGCGGTCGCGCTTTTGAACTTTTCCAGCAGCGCTGCTTTGGCATTGCTCGCATCGCTTCTGCGATCCGAATATTCTTTGAATCTTGTCATTCCGTGTTCTCTGCTGATGGTGTGAATTCGGCAAGGATCTGTCAGACTGGATTGGCGCGCCGTTTTGATGGCAGAGAAGATATTTCCTTCCCTGCCTGTTCTCTTTCGAGACGCGCCATTCTCAGTCTGCGGGTTTTATCCGCACGCTCGGATAGCTCCGCATCATGCTCCCGCAAAGCACGCGTGCGATCCAGAAACTGCGATTGCGTTTTATCGAAAGCCGTTTCCGCAATCTGCCGTGCTCTGCTCATTGTACCAGACATGATGAACTCCGACTACAAGAACGTTTCCAACTCGCACCGGAAGAGAGATCTCCCACTCCGACACTGTGTTTTCTCAGCGCTGCAGTCGAGACTGTGCCGCTCTGCCTTCCGGGGGAATGCACAGGGCAGGACCACTCAAAGCGCAGGAGAAATGACAAGGGAAAGGGGTGGCCCCAGCCAAGTTCAATCAACCAGATATCTTTCATGAAAGACGAACGGCATATGCGAGATAGCATCTTCACCATTCAAGGGATTGCGGGTCCGGCGTCGAACCGATCCCGCATTCGTTGTCGGCCTGAAATTCAGGCAAGGACGAGGTTCGTCGCGGACTCGCGACCGTTGCGGTCGGTTTCCATGTCGTACGTCAGGGCCTGACCGTCATTCAGCTGACGGATCCCGGCGCGTTCCAGCGCAGTCACATGGACAAACACGTCCTTGGACCCATGCGCCGGGGCGATGAAACCGAAACCTTTGGTGGCGTTGAACCATTTCACGGTGCCATTGGCCATCGTGACTTTTCCTTTCAAGGGTGCCGCCCGCGAAATGCGGCGGCCCGGCAAAGCTGAAGATTCAAAGCTGAGCCGAAAGGGACAGGTCCGAAAAACAGAAGATGCACAGTACACATATTGCAGGAGAGGCAAGATTACCAGCTGAGGATTTCTCAACGTGGTCGTCTACGGTGTTACCTGCTGTTATCGCTGCAAACTATCTTTCTGCGGCTCAGCATGACCCTCGCCCGCGTCGGCAGACCTGCCGCCCGTTTGCGGCAATAAAGGCCACACCTCGTCCAAGGGAGGGTTTCGCTACACTGGGCGCAAGTCATGACGTGAAGCACTGGAAGACCGCTTTCCGCCCTCCAGCGCATGGGCTCGTTTTGCGGTGCGCCTTATGTGGCCGTCGGCGAAAGGGCTGGCTGCGGACCTTCGCCTGCCTCGGTTCAAAGGACCTGCTTCGGGCAAGCGACGGTAACTACGGCTGCTTCTGACCCAGTATGTCGATGCCGGGAAGACGCGCCCATGACCCGCACTCTTTCAGTGAGCTTTTTTTCCACCACGGCTTGTGCGAAATGAAGATGTCTGTCATAAGGGCCGGGCTAAGCATCCTCTTTCGAACTTCTGTTTCCTTGCGGCTTCAGTTGCGACTCTGACGAAACTGAGCCAGGCCACCGCATCACGCGGGTGGCGAACAAGACAGGAGAGATCACGATGGCCAATGGCACCGTGAAATGGTTCAACGCAACTAAAGGGTTCGGCTTCATCGCGCCGACGGGCGGCTCGAAGGACGTTTTCGTCCATGTGACCGCGCTTGAGCGCGCTGGCATTCGGCAACTCGACGATGGCCAGGCGGTGAGCTTCGACCTCGAGCGCGATCGCAACGGCCGCGAGTCGGCGACGAACCTCGTTCTCGCCTGAGCGACGACTGCTGAGACCGGAAAGCGGGGCGGCTTGAAGCTGCCCGCTTTCATTCGAACCGCAGCGGCCTCTCAGGCTGCGCGGTTCTCTTTATCCGAAAGAAATGACTTGATCGAAATTCACTGGGGGGAACCCCTGTCCTTCGTCGTGTCTCCGGAAGGGGACGTTCAGAAGTTCACGACCATCGAACAGGCGAGATACTGGCTGCGCCGTAGATGGCCGGTCGAGAATGACGCGCGACGGCGTGCCATCCATCATCTTGAAGCCGCAATGGATTGTGTGGGTTCGGTCGGCAGCGCCCGCCGCTCATTCATCGCCGCCGCCCGGAGCGCAGGCTTCGTGGCCGAGGATTTGATGAGCCAGGACCATCGGACCCTCTCCTGACTTCCGACAGCGCTCGGACGCAGGTGAGGCTTCCCGCACCGGCTTTGCGGTGCGATATGCTCGTACTCCAGCGCCACTCTCGCTCCATCTCGGTGGCGCTTCCCGCCTGCATCCCTGACGTTCTCTGCCAGAGCCGGTAGTCATAGCGCAGCCCCGTGATGGGCCGCAGGCTCCATTGCGGAGGGGAATACTGCCTGCGGCCCGGTCGCTGCCCGGCGGAGACCGAGCTAGCGACCCGGGTGAGGTAGCAGGTCATCCCCTTTAGTCCAGCGTTGCACTGAAGTCCGGCTGCGTGGGGCGCTCGGCTTCTACGCCGTTGATCCCGTTCAGTCGGATATGCTCCAGTGGTGGAGCACCGCCGCATTACTCTTCCAGCACCTTCCCCGGCGCATGCACGGCCGTGCTGGCCTGCCCAGTCCGACTTCGGCGGCGGCCATGCGGTTTAGGGACAGCGCCAAAGAACGGCCGCAGGGTTCTAAACCGTAACCAGATCCCCACGGCCTGACCGAAGGCGCACCCGTCGGCGCACCCGCGGCTCTCATCAAGATGAAGTAGATTACCGAAAACGGGGTGAGACAGGTTGCCGCCGCCGTGGAGCCAAGGCGGCCGCGGGCTGACGGTGGCGAGAGCCCGCGGCCTGACCAGACGAAGCCGTTAGGGGCGGCGTCGGTGGCTACGGGAATCCTACCATTATCTCACCCTTGAAGGGTGCGACCGATTGTCTGGCAGAACGTTGTGCGTGGGGCCGCAAGATCTCCGCTCCCGCCAGCATCCTGCGGCCCCGCTTTTCGCGGCTTTAGCGCAGATGAGCCGCGGGAAAGCGGTACACTATAGCAATCCGCCGGAGAGAAGCCGACGCCCGAATCTGGGCGATGCACCTTGTTGCCGAGGTGCGGCTTTAGCGGAATGCCTCCTCTGGCAGGGCACCCTGGTACCCTGGCATCCTGTCAGCACTGGGCGGCTAGCGTATGTGCCGAACTTGGGAGACGCGCCCGGGTTCACTGAACCTGTGTGAACCCGGACAACTTGGCTAAACCGCGAACAGACGCAATTTACAACACGCGCCTTTGACTGAAACTCGGTACCTTGGCACTGGCGTCCTCTTTCACACTGAGGATGC
This sequence comes from Cereibacter sphaeroides 2.4.1, assembly GCF_000012905.2. Taxonomy (NCBI): domain Bacteria; kingdom Pseudomonadati; phylum Pseudomonadota; class Alphaproteobacteria; order Rhodobacterales; family Paracoccaceae; genus Cereibacter; species Cereibacter sphaeroides. Next base: position 735,019 of record NC_007494.2, read on the forward strand.
CGGGTACGCGCCCCTCACCGCCTTACAATCTCAAGACTGCAACAAGGTGGGGGCTTTCCCCAAGACGCCCCCTCGCCACCATCGGTTTCCAAACACTTAGACAGAATCGCCGCCCTCTGGTCCGCGCCGTTTTACAGCGCGTTTTACAGTGGGCGTTCCGACTCCGTGCTTTTCGAGCTTCGCCACGGCGGATTCTCCGAGGCGACGATCCCGTCCGAGATAGTGCTTCGACAGGATCCCTTCGGCATCCTTGAGACTGTGCCCGGTGAGCGCCGCGATCTCCGGCACGCTGCATCCGGCGAGCGCGAGGAACGTGACGGCCGTCCCCCGCAGATCGTGAAACGTCACGCCCTCGATGCCGGCCGAGGCCTGCGCCTTGCCGAAGCTCGTCTTGAAGCCGTCGCTGGTCCAGGGCTGGCCGCGCGAGGTCTCGCAGATGGTCAGGGTCCTGCGCCGCGCCTTCGCTTCCTCCATCGCCTCGCGCAGCGGCTGGGCCACCGGGATCAGCATGTGCCGGCCGGTCTTGCTCTGCCGCAGCCGAATCGCCTGGCCGTCGTAGGCGGTCCAGGTCAGCTGGAGGATGTCGGCCTGACGCTGGCCGGTCCAGATCGCCAGCAGGAACGGCAGGCGCACCGGCCGCGGCGCCACGGCGAGGAAGGCCGCGATTTGGGCCTCGGTCCAGATCGAGTCGGCGCGCGAGCCCGTATAGAGCCGGCCGGGCTTCTCACAGGGATTCACCGGGATCTTCCGCCGGTCGTGCGCCCAGGACAGGATCCGGGCGAGGACGCTGAAGGCATAGTCGGCGCTGCGCTTGCTCTTCTGCGCCAGCCGGTCGCGCCAGTCGAGGAACTCGCCGCGAACGCGCGGATCGGCCAGCGCCTGCACTGGCATGTCGCCGAAGTCGGCCTCGATCTGGCGGATATGACGGATGTAGCCCTTCCGGGTCGCCTCGGCGAGATCGGTGAAGGCCGGCGTCTTCTGGTAAGCCGTGATCAGCGCCTGCAGCGTGCCATCGTGATGCACGGGCCGGTCCCGCGCCGCGTGGGCGGCGTTGTAGGCGGCCACGAACTCGGCACTCCCCGGCGCCGCGTCGATCCTCGGGCCACCGCGCCAGGCATAATGGTAGACGGCGGTCTCGCCGCTCGCCAGCTTGCGGCGGACCCTATGAACGCCCTTCAACTCGACCTTCACGTTTTGCCTTCCATGCTCCGAATGCATCGTCGACCGGCGGTGCCTTCGTGCTCTCGCGGATCACGATGCGCCCGTCCGGCATGATCTCGCAGGCCCCGACATCCATGCCGGCATTCTTGGCCGCGCGGATCGCGCGGGTCAGGTCGACCTGACGGAATACGGATCGTGTCATGTCCCCTGCCCTCCCGCTTCTCTCCCTGCCGCCAGATCCGTTTCAGCCCGGCATGGAAGGAGCGCGACGCCTCGACACAACGAGACGGCTCGTTCGCGTGCTACAACGGGGCCGTGCTGGTGCGGTGAGGTGCGTATGGAACTGGTCTTCAACCCGATCACCATAGCGTTTGGCGTGGCGTTCCTTATCGCCGTCTCCACCCTCGTCTTTCTGAAGACCCGGCGCCGGCGCGGCGGCAATGTCGCGCTCATCGGCATCTTCGCCGCCGTGGTTGCCCTGATCGCCGCCGCCGCTCTCTTCAAGGTCGAGCGCGATGCGCGGGCGGCCGGTTTCGAGAGCTGGTCTGACCGGCGGGCCGCTGCGGCCGCCGGCATCACCGACCCACAGGCGTGGAAGCAGAATCGCGCGGACGCCGAGTCTGCCACCGTGTTTGAGGATCCGGAGCGGATCGCGGCAGAGCGGGAGCAGGCAGAGGCAGCGGAGGCCGAACGCCAGAAGGCGGAGGCGAAAGAGGCCGCAGAGCGCCGCTTTGCCCCGCACTGCCTGAACCCCCAGGACGGATCGCACCCGGAGTTCGTGAGCGCGGTCAAGGCCCGGCTGCGCAACCCTGACAGCTTCGAGCACCTCGAGACACGCGTGCTTGAAGTGGACGAGGAGGGCAGGAACACCGTGGTCATGGGCTTCTGGATGCGGGACCGCTTCGGCGAGAAGAAGATGGAGACCGCCTTCGGGAGCTTTTCCAACAAGACCTGCGGGTCGTTGGACGTCCAGTTCTGGGAGTAGGGCACGGTCTGCATGGACTGAGCCTTGAGCTCTATGGGCCCGTCGCAGCCCCGTCGCACCGCAACGGCTGATAGCGAGGACCGATGCATCACGCCACGGCCTCCCCTTCGGCCCACCCGCCCCACTGGTCGGCGCAGGCCTCGGCCACGCCCTCGAAGGTGCGGCTGCGGAATTTCCAGCGGTCGGGCCCCGGCGACGCGCGGTGGACGGCGGACCAGCGCTTGTGCTCGGGGGTGCCGGGCCGGGGCGGCGTCAGCCGGTTGGTGGCGGCGAGCCGCGGCAGGCCGCGCAGGTAGAAGCTCGTCGCCTTGAAGAAGGGCTCGCCGAACCACCAGGGCTGCACCGTCTGCGGCCGCGCGAGATCCGCCGGCAGACGGGCCCGGGCGTGCGGGTTCATCACCGGGTTCTCGACCGCCACGCGCGGCACCGGCGCCTGCCAGCAGGCCGCGAACAGCGCTGCGCCGCGGTCGAGGTCGGCCCACAGGAAGGCCAGCCGCTCCTCACGGCTCATGCGCAGGTAGGCCTCGCGCTCCGCCGCCGCATAGGTCTCGGGCAGGCGCTTCGAGGGCTCGTGCAGCCACCGGACGCCGCTGTTGCAGAGCCGCGTGCAGGGCGGGTGCGCCACTATCAGCAGATCCCAGCCATCCGCCAGATGGTCCCGCACATCGCCCACGATGTGACGATTCGAGCGATCCTCGGCCGGCAGCAGGTCGCAGGACCAGACGTCATGTCCACGGGTGGCGAAGGCCCGACGCATCACGCCCGAGGCCTCGCAGCCGATCAGGATGCGGAGGGTGTCAGCCATGCTGCACCTCCGGCAGATACCGCAAGGCGGCAGGCGACACGTTGCGCGCGGATGTGAGGAGGCTGCTATGCCTGGGGGCCGGACGACCTACACGTCTTACATGTCCGGCGCGGATGACCCCTCGCGCCCTTGGGCGCAAGCACAGGCTAGTAGCGCAGGCGGGTGCTGCCGATCCTGCGGGGGCGAGTGGGATGTTCAGTAAGTTGATGAGTTTATCTGCTCGATAGTGCATGTATGCACCAATATTGGTTAAGTAAACGCTACCACTTTCGATTGAATCAAAAGCCGGACAAATCACCCATGGATCAGCCATTGGCGATCTCCAGCAGCACGTCGGCATGACACGGCGCACCAGGCTGGCACCAGCAGGCGAGGTCTTTGCCGCGCAGTTCGCGGATCACATCCTCAACGGTGGTCCATTGCGCCGGGATCTTCCCCTTCGGCCACGGCAAGGGAGCTGGTGACCAGCAGCCTTCCTTCTCGAGCAGCATCCGAAACGACTGGACGGCAAGCGCCGGGTCCATCGGCTTTTCCAGCGCGCTGCCCGGGTGGTTGACCACAAACGGGTTGCCCCACTTGGTCGAGCGATCAACCTTCACGGCGCCGGGCGGCAGCTCCGCGGCGTCTCGCGCTTCGCGCCCGCCATCGTGAAGCTCTTCCTGCTCGATCAGTACGACGATGCCGAGCTTGACCGGAAGAAGGTCGCGGCCATGTATGCGATGTTCATCACCTCGAACGATCCGGATGCGGCGCCGCTCGAGGGCGAGCTGGGCGATCAGGTGGCGCCGGGGCAGATCGTGCGTCTCGACCCCGGCGAGGACATGAAGGTGGCCGATCCCGCGGATTCGGGCGCGACCTACGAGCCGTTCCAGTACCGCACGCTCCTGCAGGTCTCGGCCGCCCTCGGGATCCCCTATGCCCACCTCTCGCAGGACATGGTGAAGGCGAACTACTCGAATGCCCGCACCGCCCTCATGGAGTTCCGCCGCCGGGTCGAGGCCTTCCAGCATTCGGTCCTCGTCTATCAGCTCTGCCGCCCGGTCTGGGCGCGCTTCACCGATCTCGCGGTGCTGACGGGAGCGGTGCGGTTGCCGGGCTACGAGCGGCGGCGGCGGGACTATCTCGCCTGCGAGTGGCTGCCGCCGAAGTGGCAATGGGTCGATCCGCTGAAGGACATCCGCGCCGAGATCGAGGAGATCGGCGCGGGCCTCAAGAGCCGGTCGCAGGCGATCGGAGAGCGCGGCTACGACGCCGAGGAGGTCGACCGCCAGATCGCCGCCGACCGCAAGCGTGAGGGGCGGTTCGGGCTCGACTTCCGCCGCAGCGGGCAGGGCTCCTCCGCGCCTCCGACGCAGGACGGGGCGCGCGCCGACGAGGAGGACGAAGAGGACGACGACGGACGCGCGGCGGACCGCGACGCCGGCAGGAGGGCAGAGCCATGAACTATCCGATGATCGCGGGCCGGGTGTTCGGCACGCCGCTTCTGGTCGATCCCGTGAAGGGCGCGGCCTTCCTCGCAGGCCTCGGGCCCCGGCTCGTGAACGGGGCGCTCGAGCTGCGCGGGCTCGAGGAGCTCGCGCCCGACCGCGTGGCCGAGGCCGGGCGGATCGCCCCGCGGGCCTCGGTGCTCCTCGACGATGCGGGCGACGCCCGGCGGGAGGCGGGCCGGCCGCTCTACCGTGTGGAGGGCGGCGTCGCGGTGATCGAAGTCACCGGCACGCTCGTTCACCGCGGCGGCTGGATCGGCCAGTCCTCGGGGACGACTTCCTACGAGGGGCTGATGGCGCAGATCACCGCGGCCGTGGCCGATCCGTCCGTGCGCGGCATCGCGCTCGAGATCGACAGTTATGGCGGCGAGGTGGCGGGCCTCTTCGATCTGGCCGACACGATCCGGGCCGCGCGGGCGGTGAAGCCGGTGCGCGCCTTCGTGGCCGAGGCGGCCCTATCGGCGGCCTATGCGATTGCGAGCCAGGCCGAGCGGATCGTGCTGCCGCGCACCGGCGCCGTGGGCAGCATCGGCGTGCTCCTCGTGCATGCCGACTTCTCGCAGGCCATGGCCGACCGCGGCGTCGCGGTCACGCTGATCCATGCCGGTCGGCACAAGGTCGACGGCAATCCCTACGAGGCCCTGCCCGAGGGGGTGCGCGCCGACCTGCAGGCCCGCGTCGAGGCCTCGCGCGGGCTCTTCGCCGAGACGGTCGCGGCGGGCCGCGGCGCGCGGCTGACCCGACAGCAGGCGCTCGCCACCGAGGCGCAGGTCCTCGACGGCGCCGCCGCGGTGGCCGCGGGGCTCGCCGACGAGGTCTCCGATCTCCGCAGCGCCTTCGCCGCCTTCCGCGCCGAACTGTCCCATCCGCACCTTCCATCCCCCCGGGCCGGCGCGCCGGCCGCAGCCAAGGAGACCCCGACCATGACCGACGAGACCACGACCGGCGCCGCGCGAGGTACGGACGCCGAGGGCAACGCGCCCCCGCTGGAGGCCGCGGAAGGATCCGGCGGCGCCGTAGCGGTGGCGAATGTCGCCGTGGCCGAGGCCGCCGAACTGATCGAGATCGGCCAGCAGGCGGTCCGGCTCGGCCTGACCGTCGACGTGGCCGACGCGATGCGCCGCGGTCTCTCGGCTGCCGCCCTCCGCCGCACCGTGCTCGACGGGCTGGCGGCCCGGGGCGACGGGGCCGACCTCGTGGCCCATGCCCCGACTGCTGCCGCCGGGCCGAAGGAAAGCCCGCTCCTTGCCGCCGCGCGCCGCACCGCCGAAGCGCAGGCCGCCAGCCGCCGGGCCTGACCCGGCGCATGCAAGACGGGGGGCAGACCCGCTCCCCGTGCTCGCATCCTCTTCCTCCCGCGCCGCAGGGCGGGCCCGCGCGCGACGTGCCCTCGATCTTCCGCGAGGAGCAGGTCGAGGCCGAGGATCCCGAGGGCCGGATCGTGCTCGTCAGGGCGCCCACCTGGCGCGTGCGCCGCGATCTGGTTCCCGAGCTCGCGCGGCGGGACCGGATCCGGCTGGCGGACGGCCGGATCTATGAGGTGGACGAGATCTGGCCGCCTGCGACCCCGGCGGCCGACGCGCTCACGCGCTGCACCCTGCGGAAGGTCGCGCCATGACCGGGCGCATCCGCTTCCGCCAGATCGCGCGCGCGGCGCTCGCCGCCGATCCGCGCATGGGCGGCTTCTCGCAGATCTCCGCCTGGGAGGCGCGCCCCGACGCAGGCCGCCTGCCGCTCCTCATGGTGGTGACGCCGGTCGAGCGGGCGACGCAGGCCACGCTCTCCAACTTCGAGCGCGCGACCGTCCTGCAGGTGGGCGTGAAGCGGCTCGGCCGCGACGATCTCGAGGATCTCCTCGACGCGGATGCGGATGCCGTCGAGGGCGCCATCTGCCGGGCGTTCCAGCAGGCGGCCATCGTCTGTCTGCCCGAGGAGGTGACGGTCACGCTCAACACCGAAGGCGAGCAGGCCGTGGGCACGCTGATCTCGAGCTTCCGCATCGTCTGGCGCAGGCCGGTTCCCCGGCCCGCTTGATCCCATGGAGGCAATAAGATGACACGCGATGAGGCGACCGCGTTGCGCGCGGCCCTGCTGACTATCAAGGCCCTTCCGGTCGGCGCCACGCACCCGCCTGAGGTGTCCGATCTGCGGCCGAGGTTGCTCACCCTCGGACTGGTCGAGGCGAAAGATTACCCGGAAGGCCGCCGCTACGCCGACCTTCCCCGGCCTCACCTTCAACGGCGAGGTGGGCTCGAACACGGGCTTCTTCCTCGCGGCCGAGAACGAGCTCGGCGTCTCCTGCCAGGGGACGGAACGGGCGCGGTTCACGCCGTCGGGCATGCAGCTGCAGGGGCTCCTCTCCGGCACGGCCGTGACCCAGGGCGATCTCGACACCACGCCCGGGCGCCTCCTGAAGGTCGGAGACTATGGCCTCGGCGGCACGGCGCGCCCGATCCCGGGCAACGACGCGGACCAGATCGGGACGACGGGCTTCTATCAGGTCACAAGCGCCACGCTGAACCGTCCCGCCGGCATGGGCGTCGGCACCCTGCAGCACATCCAGCACGGGGCCGCGCGGGCGGTGCAGATCGCCTATCCCCAGACGGCCAGCGATACCGGGCGCTGGTGCCGTTACAAGGATACCAGCTGGGGCGACTGGTTCCTCACCTACGACCAGCGCAACATCGTGGGCGCCGTCAGCTGGTCCTCCGGCTTCCCGCGCGGCGGCATCATCGAAAAGGGAGAGACGGCTGGCGCCGAGTATGTCCGCTTTGCGGATGGGACGCAGCTTTGCCGCCTGGTCCAGACAGGGGTCCCGGGTCCGACCATTGCGCAGGGCTCGCTCTATCGCACCGAATGGCAGACGGTGACGCTGCCCGTCGAGTTCGTGAGCGCGGCCCTGAACGGCCATTGCGTGACCGGCGGCTGCCGGGGTGGCTCGGTGATCTCGCTCCTCGGCCGGCCGGGGGCCTCGAACGTCGCCGCCTACATGCTGCTGTCGCCGACGTCCTACGGGGCCACGCAGACCGTCGATCTTCTCGTCATCGGCCGCTGGAGGTAACCCGCCATGATGCGCATTCGCATGGTTCCGCTTCGGCGGATGTATGAGCTGACCGTCTTCCGCGTGCAGGGCGACACCCTGACCTGCAATGACATGGTCTACGACTTCAGCGGCGTCGAGGAGGGAGACGTGCTGCCCTGGGACGCCATGGACAATACCTGGGTCACCAGCAACGTCACCCGCGTGAACGGCGTCCTCGAGTTCGAGGTGGTCTTCCCCCACGGCTATTACGGGGACAATCCGCTGCCGAACCCCGGCATCCTCGAGGTCGAGGATCAGGACATCCCGATCCCGCCCTACCTCCCGCCGTCCGCGGAAGGCTGATCCATGAGCAGGAAGAGAGCAGCAATGACGAACGCGACCATCGATTACAGCAGGCTCATCAAGGCCCGGGACATCAAGGCGCAGCGCGACCTGATCCCGGCCGAGATCAGCCTGCTGCAGGCCATGATCGTGATCGGCGAGGAGAAGTGGGGCCAGGCCATGACCATCGCAGACAACGCCTCCTACCCCTGGGCAATGCGGGCGGCGATCCGCAGCGCGACGACGCTCGTCCGGGGATCGGAGACGATGGACACGCTGGCCTTCCTCCTCGGCTTCTCGCCCGAGGAGACCGACCGGCTGTTCATTGAGGCCGCGCAGGTGACGCTGTGAGTCTCATCGAGCAGGCGCGCGTCAAGCAGTCGGCCGCCTGAGGCGCCCCCGCCTTCCCGATCATCATGACAGGACCCGGCCGCTCCCGGCCGGGCCGACATACGCGCATGGCGCACACAACAGGAGCGGCGCGATGCCGGAAAAGGGACTGATCGACACCATCACGGCGCTCTGGGGCGGGGCCATCGCCACGCTGATCGCGGCCGCCATGGGCCGGCTCATGTATCACACCGGCGAGGTCCGCGCCCGCCGCCGCGCCTTCTTCGGCCGCGAGCTCCTCTGGGAGATCCCCGCCCTCGTCGCCATGGCCTTCATCGGCGAGGCTCTCAGCTCGTACCTCAATCTCGACGGTCGGGCGGCCATGGGGCTCGTGGCGATGCTCGCCTATCTGGGGCCAAGGGGCACCACGGCGATGATCGAACGGCTCTGGCGGGGGAGGAGCGCCGGGTGACGGCGCATGACCACGGAACCGGTGAGCGCTCCAAGGCCGCCCTTCGGCACGATCAGGATGCGAGCGCCTTCCGCAGCGCCTCGTTCACGAAGGCGCTCTTGTTCGGCATCCCGTCCAGCCTGGAGGCGAGCTCCGGATCGATCATCAGGTTCATGCGCACCTTCTTCTGCTCGCTCGGCTTCGGCGGCCGGCCGCGGCGCGCGTTTGCAAAGAAGGGATCGTCCAGCTCGCGGACCTCGTCGTCGTCGCCGATGTAGGGTTTTGCCTTAGCCATACTTCCTCTCCTCTCGGGCGTTCGCCTTGCGCAGGCTGATCACGCGGAGCACGTCACCCCGCCAGCACCAGGCCACAACGCAAAGACGGTCGCGGATGGGCGCGACGGTGATGTAGCGGGTCTCCGGGTAGGGCCGCCGCGTGTCCTCGAGGGTCAGCGCGGCATCCCAGTCGATCAGAGCAACGTCGGCGAAATCGAGGCCGCGGTCTGCCAGCGTGGCCTGCCGCTTATCTTCGTTCCATTCGAGTTCGATGCCGTCGCTCACGGGATTAAATATACACACGCAAAAGGCAGCAATCAATATAGGTGTGTAGTCAAAAGCGGTCGCGCGACAGCGCGGCCGTAGCGCCTCTCAGGCAGGGGCCGGGCTGCGTTAACAGCCCGAACCACGCGGCCAAAGTCTCACCCAAGACCGCGCCAGCCTGTCCGAAGCCTTTCAGACTGCCTGCCACCCCTCGCGAGGGCAGGCGCCTTGTGAGGCAGAATCACCTTATGAAACAAGTACCTCCCGCCGCCCCGGTGGCCCCGTGGCTCGGCGGCAAGAAACGTCTCCACCCGCTCATCCTCGAGCGGATCGAGGCCATCCCGCACCGCGCCTATGTCGAGCCCTTCGTCGGCATGGGCGGGATCTTCCTCCGTCGCCGCTTCCGGCCCCGCCTCGAGGTCATGAACGACCGCAACGGCGAGATCATCAACCTCTTCCGGATCCTGCAGCGCCACTATCCCCAGCTCCTCGAGATCATGCGGTTCCAGATCTGCAGCCGGCGCGAGTTCGACCGGCTGCGGCTCACCGATCCCGCCACGCTCACCGACCTCGAGCGGGCCGCGCGGTTCCTCTACCTCCAGCGCCTCAGCTTCGGCGGCAAGCTCGACGGGGTCTTCGGCGTCTCGGCCGGGCACGGGCCCCGCTTCTCGCTCGCGCGGCTCGAGCCGGTGCTCGACGCCGCCCACGAGCGGCTCGATGGCGTGGTGTTCGAGAGCCTCGACTGGGCCGACCTCATCCCGCGCTACGACACGACCGAGACGCTCTTCTATCTCGACCCGCCCTATTTCGGCGGCGAGAACGACTACGGAAAAGGCCTCTTCGACCGGGCGCAGTTCGCGCGGATCGCCGAGATCCTGGGCGGCCTGAAGGGCGCCTTCCTCCTGTCGATCAATGACACGCCGGAGATCCGGGCGCTCTTCGGCCGGTTCCACCTCGAGCCGGTGCGGCTGAGCTACTCGGTCTCCGCCTCGGGCGGCACCGAGGCGCAGGAGCTCCTCGTCTCGAACCGCGAGCGGATCGCGACCCTGCTCTGAGCAATCCCACCAGTCCAACCACCCACGCCCCGCCCTCGCGCGGGGCTTTTGCATATGGAGAAAGACGTGACGACATCCGACATCCAGCGGCTCTTGTCGGCCGCCGGGCTCTACCGCGGCGCCATCGAAGGCGATGCGGGGCCGCTGACCCAGGCGGCCGCACTGGCGGCGCTCGAGGGAGAGCCGGTGCCCTGGCGCGCCTGGCCCTCCCGCCGGCAGCGCATCGCGGCCGGCCAGGCGGTGCTGGCGCGGCTCGGCCACGCGCCGGGTCGGATCGACGGGCTCCTCGGGCCCTACACCCGCGAGGCGCTGACCGCCTGGGCCTCCGGGCCGGCGCGGGCCGCCGTCGACCGGGTGCCGCTGCCGGGCCACGCGGTGACCGATGCCCAGGGCGCCTATCCGCGGCAGGAGTCGGTTGCGACCTTCTACGGCGTGGCGGGCGGTCCCGACTGCACCGCCGGCATCGTCGAGCTGCCGTTCCCGTTCCGCCTCGCCTGGGATCTCAACACGGGCATCACGAGCTTCCGGTGCCACAAGCTGGTGGCCATGCCCCTGACGCGGATCTTCCGCGAGGCGGTGGCGCACTACGGCGCCGTTCAGTTCGAGAGCCTGCGGCTGAACCTCTTCGGCGGCTGCTTCAACCACCGGCCCATGCGTGGCGGCTCGGCCCTCTCGATGCACGCCTGGGGCATCGCCGTCGACCTCGACCCCGAGCGCAACCCGCTCCGCTGGGGCCGCGACCGGGCGAGCTTCGCCGCGCCCGCCTACGAGCCCTTCTGGACCATCGTCGAAGCCGCCGGAGCCACGAGCCTCGGCCGAGCCTGCAACCGCGACTGGATGCACTTCCAGTTCGCCCGCCTCTGAAGGAGAGACCATATGTCCCCGATCTTCACTCTCGCGCCCCAGGCGCCCCTCGTCCTCATGCTCGCCCTCTGCGCGCTGGCCTTCATCCTGCTCGTCGGCTGGCCGCTGGTCGCGGCCATCGCCCGGATGCGCGCTTCGCTGATCGCCGCCGCGATCCTCGCCACGCTCGCGGTGCCCGCCGCAGCCTCGACCGGCAGCGACCTGCTGACCGCGCTGACGCCAAGCCTCCTCGATCTCGCGGGCGTGGCACTGACCGCGTTGATCGGCTTCGCGACGGTGCGCTTCCAGCGCTGGACTGGGATTCAGATCGAGGCCCGGCACCGTGAGGCGCTGCATTCGGCAATCATGACCGCTGCCCGCGTGGCGGTGGCGCGGGGACTGACACGCGAGATCGCGGCCGAGTTCGTCTCGTCTTACGTCCGCGCCTCCGTGCCTGAGGCAATGAAGCGCCTGTCGCCCTCGGTTGATACGCTCGACGCGCTTGTCCGCTCTAAGCTGCTTGAGGTGGCCGGGAACTGACCGTCAATTTTGGCCACGGGCGCGGCAAGCGTCCGTGCCCCTGTAACCGCAATGGTCAAGACGAACTGCACGTTTAGATACTGCCCCGCATGAGGCTTTGCCACGACCGGCCCACAGCGGTCGGTCGAACTTGTGAGTGCGGCGATGTGGCGATGCGGCGAACCCATGCCGCCAGCCGGAAACGCGAGTATGACTATGGCGTCGCGGGCCGCTGGCGCGAGGATCTCGACACGCCACTGTCGCAACAGCGCAACCCGTGCCAGGCACCTGCACAACCTGCCAGGCACCTGAGAAACGGCGCTTCTCACGTCGCGAACTAGACGCGCCAAAGGGTGAGCCACTGCTTGGAACAGCGGCCACTTATGTCCCTTGCGGCCCAGCCAATCCCGAATACAACAACCGATAGGGTGGAGCTTGAAATGGGGGCACGCCGCGTGGCGCAAGCATCCAGACTTATGTTGCAGGCATAGCTGATCCTGCCCAGGAGCCAATCGCGGTATTTGCAACGCGATCAAGAGTCGGAGTTTATTAGAAACTAGAAAAGTTCTCGCTCACTCTTTGGCTGCCTCATCCTCACGTTGCTCCGCCCACTCGGGGGCTGGACCGCTGGCGAAGGACCACTCACGGCGGGTCTTCAGCTTGAGCTTTGCGAGCTGCTTCTGAATACGCTCAATCGTCAAAGCTTCGACAAGATCGACCAAATCGCGCCACTCATTGGCGCCCCGGACATAATACCCCATTCTGGATTGCACGCTGACCTTAAACTCTCCCCGGACGAAATCAATTATCATTGAACCGTCTACAGAGTAGTGCCCGTCGTTGTGTGCGTACCGCTGATTTCTCGCGTCGATGATGTCCTGATGCGCTTGGCGGAGATGGTTCGGGATCTGCCTCCTGCCGACACCGCTGCTTCCATTCCCTCCCTCGATCACTCGGCAATAAGCAACAACGAATGCCAAGGTCATCATTTCGTGGTCGAGCAGATCGTCTACATTTGTGCTGAATGGCGCTTTCGCCAAACGATTATGGATGTGGCGAAGAGCGGCCACTGCGGGGAGCGAAGCGAGGATGCGGCTGAGCTTCTCGAGCTCTCCTGTGACAGGGTTAATCACGCTTTGCATCTCAGCCTTCACCGCCGCAAGCTGGAGCTGCAGGTCTGTTGGCAGAGAAGAGGATATCTCGTCCGTGACATTTATCACCTCATACTGATCGCCGCCGGCCACAGCCCACCTCCCTCTACCTTCCTGATCTACAATGTCGGGCACCAACAGCGGTGCCAACGAAAATCCGGCAACCTCACTCAACTGCGCGCTACTGCCTGTCAACGCACACTCTCAGTCCATCACCGAATTAGCACCAGCGATGCGGAGATTTCATTGCGGTCCACCGGATGGACTGCTCCTCGCCTGACGCTTCGTCTGTCGTACCGCGCTGCCTCAAGCGGCCCTCCTCTCAGTTGGCTTCACTATGACTGATCGCCGCGTTCTGAATGAGCACCCGCTATCCTGTTGTAGCTGTGCCGACTATGCCACTGACGTCAGTCGGCTCACCTTCCTTCCTGATCGATTTCAGCGGCGATGCAGCACAGAACACGTTCGGCAACTCCGGACTGGATGCGATCCTGCGCCGCGCGGCTCCGATCGCCATGTGCACAAGGCAGTGCTTGCCGCTTTCTGCGGCTCGTCGTCGCAGTGCGGACGTCGCAGGCACGCGGTTGGAAAGGCGCGTCTTACACGGCCGATCAAGACCCAGCTTTAGCCGGCCCCTCGGCGCACGTCGCGCGCTACCACAGATAGGGCGCTAGGTGGTCTTGCGTCACGCTGAGCAAACGCAGCGAATCCTTGCAAACAGATGAAACCATCTGATTGATAGACCAGAGAAGACAATGGCCGAACTCTTCGGCCTCCAGAGTTTCGCAAACTGATAAGGATCAACGAAATTGGGCAGCAGCGGATCGGGCAGGTTTTCTGACTATAGTGGCGCAGAACGACAATCCGAAGGGAGAGGGGGTGAGTCTGGAGGCTCGAGTGGAGGCGACAGATGTCGTCAAGCCTTCAGTGTCAGCCTCGAAGATGTTGGACTGTACAGCTATTTCTCCAAAACAGGCACTGTGCCTACAGTTGGCACTGCTCTGACATTGACATTTAGAACGCGCATCTTGGCCGCCGATGCAGCTGGCGTAGAGATTGGCGCGTTGCCAACGCCATTCAACTACTTGGCCGCATGTATTAGAGATGGCATTAGCTATACTGGAGTTGTCACGAATTCCAGTGCGTTGCCCGCGCCTAGGGTGGATGTCGATTTTGTGCCGGTATAACGATGCTTGACAAGCCTGTCCTACTGCTGGGCGAAATCTGCGTGGATTTCACGCTTTCTACGCCAATGTCATCCGCCAAGATGCGCCTTGGCGGCGTAGTTCACGCAGCAAGGGGTCTGTGGGCATTAAATGTACCGTACTCGGTAGCCGCTATTTGCCCAGATTATCTGGTCTCAGAGGCGGAGGCGTATCTTTACGCTCATGGATGTACTAACTTCATTCAGGTAGGCACTGTGCTTGGCGCCCCTAACGTCTTCCTAATTGGAGACGCGAGAGAAGTGGGGCATCAGGGATACGAGAACATCCTGCGCGAAGCAAAGAAGGTGCTGACGTTCGATCTAGACGAGAAACTAAGGGGCTTCAAAAACATAGTAGTTTATCCGGGCACTTTCGATTTCGAGGGTATTGTCAAAAACCTTGATAGCGACGCGAAAATCACTGTTGACATTGCATACGACGTGAATGATGCAGATGAACTTTCCAGAGTTTACGGCGCATCTCATGCGCTAGCCATATCAACATCATCTGAGTTATTTTCCTCTCTTGCCCTTGAGAATTTGGGGCCACTTTTGAAGGCCTGCAAGACTCGAAGCGCAAAGCATCTTCTGCTAAAGGAGAATAGAGGGGGGAGCAGACTATTCGACTTAGAATCCGGAGAAAGCTGGGAAATCCCAGCCACACTGGCTAGAACAGTAAACTCTGTGGGGGTGGGCGATGTTTATACCGCTGTATTTGCGGCATTAATAGACCATGGCGCACTTACGGCCGCCCTTCGCGGGATGCAAGCTGCTACACGCTACGCGCAGACGACATTTCCCGACGACTTCAAGAGAGACGTTCAACGTGACTTCAAGCTAACACCTGATGAAGTCCTGTCGCTGGGCGGTGTACTGCTGCCATGGCACGACCGACCTCACTTCGAAATTTATCTGGCCGCACCTGACTTCTCGTATATGGAGAAAGCTGAAGTTGACGCTGCAGTGGAGGCGCTCCTCTATCATAATTTTACGGTCAGACGCCCCGTACAAGACAATGGAGAAGCATGCCCTGGAACCCCGGCGGAAGATCTGCGGTCCTACTACGATAGAGATGTCGAACTGTTGAGGCGCTGCAGTTTAGTATTTGCTGTCCCGCTGAACCGCGATCCAGGAACGCTTGTTGAAATTGGCCTTGCCATTGCGGCTGGCACGCCGGTCGTTACCTACGATCCGCGGCAAGAGAACAATAATACGATGGTGATCTGCGGCAGCGACGCCTACTCAGATGACTTGGACCAGTGCTTGAACTCGACGTTCGAACTTCTCGCCAAACTGCGGGAGCAAGCGAAATGAGCTTCGCGCTATTAATGGCATCTGGCGGGTTGGACTCGACAACAGTTGCATACTGGCTCACCGAAAGGGGGGTACAATTTATTCCGGTCTTCTTCGACTACGGGCAGCACTGCGTGGAGACCGAGTGGGAAACACTTAAGGAGGTACTGCCAGCATCGGCTGCACATCCAGAAAGAAATGATATCTCCGACCTTTTTAGGGGATCGAAGTCAAGGTTGATAACAGAGGCTGACCTTTGGAATGAAGAGGTGAAGGATGAAGATCTTTACGTGCCTTACCGAACTCTTCTATTCTATTCTGCAGCTGCGGCACGTGCCCAGACACTGGGAGCGTTTGAGGTTTACACCGGCTTTATCAACAGCAACCGCGCTAAGGAGATCGACTGTACGGCCGAGTTCATGAACAAGCTCGACGCGCTTACTGACTCGGTTGGTCCAGTCCGGTTCTTGTCACCGTTTCGCTTCTGGTCCAAGTCAGAAGTCGCAAAGGAATCTATTCGACTGGGAGTTCCAATTGGGCGCACCTTCTCCTGCCAAGCTGCGAGCCTGATGCCTTGTGGCGCTTGCCCTAACTGCGTCGAACGTCTAGCAGCGCTTCGAGAAACAGGGTTACTGGCATGAGCTCGATGGCTATAGACAACGACGCGGTGGAAATTCTCATTGCTGCACGGCGGGTTGCAAACTTTGCGTGTCTCCAGGGCGTCCCTGCCGATTCGCGCCACCCTCGCGCGTGTTATCAGCACATGGGTGCGATCCTCGTCGACACAACGTTACAGGCTGGGCTGAATTACGCAAATGTGGTGCGGCCCAGAGTTACGCGTGCACTTGCGCTGTTTCCAGAAGCGACGACGATTGGCGCCCTCATAGAGATTGTTGAATCTGGCAAGAGCGCAGCGATTTTAAACTGGCAGCATCCGTTAAAGATATCAAGATTCGAGAGGATTGTAAATTTCTTACATCGCAACGATGTTCGAGACTCGAAGGAACTTCGAAGAAGGCTTTCGAATAAAGATTTTTGTGCTTTACTTCAAGATATCCACGGAGTGGGGCCAAAAACGGTGGACTACATGGCGTGCTTGGTTGGCGTTGAGTCTATTGCGGTAGATCGACACATAAGAAGCTTTGCCCAAGAAGTTGGCATACTGGATAAAGACTATTCCTTCCTGAAACATGTGTTTTGTGCAGCCGCGGATCTACTCGCTATATCGAGACGAGAATTCGATGCATGGGTTTGGCGTCACGAAGTTGAGCGCAAGTCACCACAAATGGCCTTTTCGTTCTAGAGCTGGAGCTGACCTGTTTCATTCCGATCTGCTGTTGTTTTTCCTTATCTAGATCAGACGCACGTGAATGTTCGCGGAAGGCAGCGACTAGCACCCGATACGAGCTTAAGAATTGGCCGTTTTGCCGACATCCTGACCAAGCTCAGCATTTTGCTCGAAGGTTCGCCCCGATACGTCTTCAAGGAAGGTTCAGCTTTCGCCCAATAGCGATGGTAGAGGAGCGAGCTTCGCTCCCCCGCAGATCTTACTTCTTGATCTGCTAGATGGGCTTAAACATGCTTTCCGCGACATCTGACTTGAGCCGAGCCCAGAACTCTACGGCATACCTATCCGTCATTCCTGCGACAAAGTCGCAAATGTGACGCGCCTGCAAATCCTTATCCCCACCGGCCTCCTGAACCCGCTTGCGCACGTCGTCGGGCATAAGCAGATGTCCGCTCTTCTTTTCCAGCGCCTCGAATATTTCCCCCACCAACTCGGTACCACGGTACTCGCCGAGCTTAACCCGGTTCGAGTAGATAGTTGACAGGAAAGTATATTGCTTCAGGATTTCCACTTTAATGCGCGTCTTCTTATCTAGCGCAGCTCGTGAGAGAGCAGGAAACTCTTCGTTTATTTCTAGTTCAACAGCGTTCATGAATTCGTGAACCAGTTCGGACGATAGCTTCATCCTCCTCCCTGCGTCCATGTTCACCGCACGAGACGCCTTCATCGCGTTGATAAAACTTGAAAGATCCTTATTCCGTCGTTCGAACGGAAAGTCTTGCTCTCTGCTTTCGTCCACAGCAAAGATGTCCCCGAAAAGAGCAACCAAGGTCGCCAAGACTTCTTGTGCGGTGATCTTCTCGCTGCAATCTTCCGCCAGCTGCTCAGTTGCCTTTTCCGCAACCCTCTTCAGCAAATCATCATCTGTAGCCAGAATTGAGGCAGGCGTTAGGAAACCTGCTTTAAGACTGTCTTCAAGATCGTAAACAGAATAAGCGATGTCGTCTGCAATATCCATTATTGCACATTCAACGGTCTTAAACTTGACGCCAGCCGGAAGGGCTTTCCCTCCCAAAACTCTTCTTTTTATCTCTGCGACAATCTTAGCTTCGGAGGCGTAGTACCCTTTTTGCGGACCATCACTACCGAAGCGTTCTTTATCTATCTCGTTGTCGTATTTCAGCACGGCAGCGAGTGTCCGAAAACACAAGTTCATCCCGGCGCGCTCGTCGCCATCTACAGGCGCTTTGTACTTCGCCTTCTTTTCCAAGCGGCTTAAGATACGCAGCGTCTGAGCGTTCCCCTCGAATCCGCCGCGCATCTCCATCTTAGTGTTGAGTGCGCGCTCACCATTGTGGCCGAATGGGGGATGTCCGATGTCGTGGACAAGACCTGCCGCTGCGCAGAGTCGGCTGTCGATCCGCCGACCTCCCAGTTTTTCCGCATATACATAGTTCAAACGGTCTGCGATGCCTTCGGCGATTTGTGAGACCTCAAGTGAATGCGTCAGACGGTTTCTAAAGAAGTCGGACTCGTGTCCCGGAAATACCTGCGTTTTACCTTGCAGCCTTCTGAAGCTAGCGCTGTGGATGATCCTACCGAAATCCCTGACAACGGGCGGTCTCCAAGGGTCAGATGCCGAGTCCTCGCCGTTCTGGCGTAGCCAATCGTCAGATGTGTACATGTTCAACATCATTACTGCTACCGCAAATGCTCACGCTCGGGCCGAGCTGTTCAGCGCGCGCTCTTGCTGAAGTGCCGCTTTTCTTTCTTCTTGCTCACGCTTCATTTGCAGGCCCAGCCGTACGGCTTCACGAAGGCTTTCCTGCCTCGCTTCTGCAGCTTCGCGAGCTTCTACTATCGCTTGATATGCCATGCTTGTCCTCCTCTGGCCATATTTCATGATAAGGAGCGATCCATCGTCCTACTCCCTGCTTTAGAATGCCCCGGCGTCAACTGCTAACGAGGACGCACGCGCGCAGGCACCCCAGCCTTTCGCAAAACATCGGCTAAATGGCTGGTTAGGCCCACCTTGCGATCCAGCATGATACCGGTTTGCGGCTTCAAGTCGCGGGCCAAAGACCTAAGCACCTCCAGCCCTTGAGAGACATCGAAATCAAGCCACTCGTCTGCATCACCTGGCACAATGATGTCACCGTCGGACGTACTAGATCCGCGATGAAGTTGGACGATCCATAGCTCTGAGCCATCAAAGACCCATTCGAACCGACAAGCACCAAGCGCACAAGCGAGCCGGCCGTGTAGATCATTTACCTTTGCTAAGATCTCATCGGGAATTGGCTCGGGATCCGCAAGCCCAACCATGAGGCGCTCTCCGGTTCCTTGGATCCCTTCTACAACGAGGCTCCCGCTCGACGTCTCTATAGCCGCGCCCGACCACTGCGCCGCAACACCCTGCTGCGATAGCACCGAGGAGATTGCGGTACCGTCAGGATCCTCGCGTTGGAGCAAGGCAAAAGGATCTCGCCACCCGCGCGCGGTGGTGAACTTCCCGGGCACTTGCTCTCGCGGGCTTGTTCTTATCCACACTTCTGCAAGATCCGTAGATCGGCCAAAGGAGAAGGGCGCGATGCGTCGACCTATCACCGTTGTCCTAGGAACTGGAAAGCCTTTAATCTCCGCAACCAGAAGTCCGTACACCTTGTCGCCGATCATTCGGCTAAAATCATTGGGCCACTCGATCTTCACCAAGTCCCTTGGTAACGAATCCTCAGATAGTTCCCAGAAGATTACGTTGTCCATCTTCCAGCCTCGTGGTCTCGGATGTAGACTGAATTCAAGACGCCCATTCTGCCCATGTGAGAAGTCGGCCTCCACTCCATAGACGATTTTGAAAAGCTGTATAGCCATTGAGGTTGGGAGCCGGGCGAACCCTGGCTGCTCCACACCGCGCGGCGTCATGTCAGGGCGAAACTCCACTATGTCGCCGATCACCACGCCAGAAACGCCACCATCCGAAACATCAATCGTTTCGTTCACAATCGTGAACGCGCCCTCCTTGGCCATGCGCTCAACAGCAGCGACCGCTGCAGCCGCGTTGTCAATGCCGTAGATAAAGTCGCGGCTTTGGCTTTGGTGAGCATTAAAGCTACGAATGTTCACCGTCCTTTCGGAGCTTCGCTCGAAAAGAGCCTGTATGGCATCAGCAACAGATTCGAAGCGATGATTAGGTTCAATGCCAGAAATTCGGCAAAACTGCAGCAAAGGACCTTCGACTGCCGGCGCGAAGCTCACAAACTGCGCCACATTGCAGGTTGCGGCCAAGCGATCCAACGTCTCATCTTTTCTGAAGACTGCCCCTTCAGGTTGATCAGAACTAGTTTGCCCAGCACCCAACTTCATTTTCCTTCGGCTCTACAGCGCTCCGACGCACCATACGTGAGCGAGGTGTGCATCCTCTCCGAGGATTTCGCAACTTCCAAATGACCTTAACTCGAACCGGCGTAGTCAGGCCAACATAGACCTTTGAGCAGCCTGCACTTGGGGGCATCCAGCAGCTTCGCCAGGCACGGCGATCGCTTCCTTGAACATCCACGCGCGCGGCCCGTGAAAAAATTCCCGTGTTTTCTCTTATGGTTGCGGATCTTTCTCCGGTAGGCGGCATGAGGGACGGACTCGCGCAGCTGCTCATGTTCGCTGCTCAACTACACTAAGAGGAGACGCGCTCGTCACAGTGGCTCTGGCATCCGTCCCGTCGTTGTATATGGGTCGTTCATCAGTGCAGGCCGGCTGTGGCCCTCGGTCCCGCAAGACAGGCATAGCAGCTTATAGCGGGCTCGGACCCTCAACGCCTCGGCGCGAGGGCCGTTCTGAACAGAACGACTGCATGTCTGAGCTGCCCGGACGTGCAGCCAAGAACATCCTGACCTCCCTCGCGCTCCGAAGCCGAATGATGGCCTTATCGCTGGGCGCACCAGCCACCAGCCGCTCGATCTGAGCCCGGCTGGTGATCCTCGTGTTCCAGATCCAGCGGTAGAAGGACCAGTCGAATTGCTCGAGGCAGCCGTCCGGTAGATCGGGACGCGTGCGCCCTCGATACTGAAGCGAGCGCAGGAACACGCGCCAGAGCCGGACATGGATCGGCACATCCAGCCAGATCAGCGTGTCGCAGCGTGCCAGCCGCTCCGGCCATGTCGCGGAGTGTCCGCCCTCGAAGATCCACTCCTTGCGCGCGTGAACTTCCTGGCACAGGCGGGTCTTCTCCTCGCGCGACCGCTCGACCCATCCGGTCGACCAGTGGATATGGTCGATGTGAACCACCGGCAGCCCAGTGCGCCTGCCGATCTCCCGGGCCAAGGTGGATTTGCCCGAGCCGGGCTGTCCGACGATCATGACTCGTTTCATGAGGGCCTCCTGCCAGTTCGCGAAAGCCCACCAGCGTAGCATCGGAAGCTCCGTGCCTCAACCGCCTGTGCCTTGGCGGCGGCGGTGACCGGAGGAAGTCCCCTGCCCTGCCCACTCAGCATGGTCACTGCGGGGCCGCCTCGGCGAACTCGGGCAGACCAGGGCATCGTCTCGGCCGAGGGTGCCGGCCGGCGCAACGATTCCCGCTCCATGCGAAATCCATCGCCACGCCGGGCGGAAGGCCGCGTGCCCCCGCCGAGAGGCGCGGGACGGGACTCGAGCGGCCCGATTAGGGTCGGGATCGGTGATGGTCTACGCCTGCCGGGATCGCGCATGGCGTAGCTCCGAGCCTTGCAGCTTTAGAACCAGACTTGCCAGAATTTCCGGCGAGTCCGAAACGGAGGGCGCCCGCCCTGCAGCGCAAGGAACTCGCGCCAGCCCAGCCCTGAGCGCCACTTCCGGGTGGCGAGCGAGAGGGGCACATGGCGCACCGGCAGGCTGTTGATATTGTCCACGACTGTCGGCCCGGGAAAGCCAAAGACGAGGCCTCGGCGCTGAAGAGGCGATGGGCTGGGTGGCCGGCGGTTGCTCATGGTCGTGTCCTTCCTGCCAGTTGATGATCATGAAGGCCCGACTTCCAGAGGCATCCAGATCGCCGCATCAGGGAGTCAGAGAGAACGCCCGGAAAGAGGATATCCGGGGTCAGGAGCATCATGTAGCGCGGCGGGACAGGATTGCGAGGTGCATCTTCCGATGGCAGGACGCCCCCTTGAGGGGCCGGACGGCAAGGCCTCCGGGCACCTCGGACGGGTCAACGCTCATAGAGGCGGCGCAGCTCCGCCTCGGTGACTCCGTCAGACTCCATGACCATCCGGATCATGGGATCGTCCAGCATCGCCTGCAGGAAGAACTGATCGAGCGATTGGCCCGACGCTTCGTCGCGCGCGATCGCCGAGTCGATGTCGGCCAGCCGCACGGTCAGGGACCGGGCGAGGTTGGGCATCTCTGGCGTGGGATGGAGGTGGATCACCACCGACGCCCGCCATGCCGCCGGGTCCGGCATGCCCGCTGGAGGCCGGATCTCGGTATCGAGCTGGTATCGGCCGGCCGGAAGTTCCGCGTCAAAGCCGGGCAGACGGAACGGTCGCAGGAACACCGCGGTGGATCGGACGATGCGGTCGGCCATGGTGGTCCTCCTGTCCTGGGTTCGTTTGCGGGTCCGAGCCATACCCGACGATGGTTCGGAGCCGTCGCCCGTGCGCGACCGGGCCTCACCCATCCGGCACGACAGTCGCATGGGCCGTCGCGACCACAGCGCGATCCCGCCGCAGGGCGTCATCGACGGTGCGCAGACCAGTACGACGACGCTTGCGCCCGGTCCAGTGCTCGACCGTAATGTAGAACTGGTCCGCGGCCAGCAAACTTCCCTCGGCGGCGGGGCGCCATTGACCTCGGCGCAAATCTCGCATGTCCCCGACGGGAGGTTGTCGCCGAGGTGGAACGTACTCCGGAAGAAAAGTCCCAGGGGATGGCGCGCGCTTTCCTGGGATCTCTCCTCATGACTTGCCACGCGGCGCTGTCTGACGAAGAACCGAAGGAGGCGCGAGATCCTGATGCGGCGAATAGTGCTCCGCCTTGGCACCTCGTCCTGACGGCCGGCTCTCGATCAGTTCTTGTTCGGGGGGCGCCTCGTTCCCATATGAAAATATCACCGAGGCATCAGAGCCGTCGCCTGCCGTCCGGGCCACGATCCGTCGGCCGGCGCTGTCCGGGCGACATTCGGCCCTTCCCGTCGTCCGGTTCCGGCACCGCAAAGAAGCCCTGAACCGGGTGCCGCGCAAACGGCGACCAAGCGCACGTTCGTATGACGTCCCGAGCGGCCGGAATAGGCGCGAGATGACCGATCCCGCCAGCAGAACAAGGAACAGGAATGCGCTCTCCCAAGTCTGACCCACCGCGGTCCAGTCACGGCCAGGCCGCACAGCGCGCCGACGCCGCAGCGAAGGCGATCATCGCCGCCGAAACCGACGCGCGGAGGGCGCAGGTCGCGCGGCTGAAGGCGGCACGGCTCGAACGCGATGCGGCGCTCGCGGACCTGCCCCCGGCGCCAAAGCCGGTCCGCAAATCCGGCCGGAAATGACCGCAGGTTTGCGGGAGGGCTTCCGGTTCTGCCCCGGAAAATGAGGACCGGTCCCTCCTCTCGCAGGAGCCGGTCCACCGTCAGGATAACAGGCACCCGCCTCCGAACCCGTCGATCCTGCTAGAGGCGGCCTTGCAGCGGCATAGGGCACCGCACACCAGATGTTGCAGGGCTTGAGGCAACTCTTGGGCACCCCCCAGCCCTACGAAGAATCGGCGATGGCGTCTGTGCCGGCGTTTTACAAACGGACCGCAAGCTGTTGATTTTCTTAGGTCGGGCTCAGCTGCGCTTTACAGGGTGCAGCCTGCGTTTGCAGGCACTTGGCCCCGACTCATAATCGTGGGGTCGGGGGTTCAAGTCCCCTCTCGCCACCATCGCCCCCCCCACAATCTGTTGGTCGATGCCGAGCAGCCGCTCCATGTTGCCGCGGACCTCGACCAGGACGTCGCCGGTCTCAACCTTGGGATGGACAGTGATCTCGGTGATGATCCGGCGCAGGGCCTCGACCGAGGTCGCGTCGAACGTGCCGTCGCCCCGCTGCAGCGCGGCCGAAAGATCGGCGATGGCGCGCGTATAGGCAGCCGTCGCCTGCGGATGCAGCTCCACCACATTGTCCTCGCTCGAGGCGATCTCGAGCTCGCTCCGCGCCATCTCTGCGGCCTGCTTGGCCTGCAGCACCCGGGCGTCGGCTTCCTCGCCCTCAATCAGGCCACGCGCCATCATGTCCACCAGCCGCATGTAGCGGGCTCGGCTGTCCGCCGCGGCCCGTTCCAGCCGTGCCCGGTCGCGGCGCGCCGTCTCCGTCAGGCGCCGGCGCTCCTCGGCATAGACCCGGACGAACTCCTTCAGATAGTCCGGGCGGTCGAGTTGCGCCCGAAGGCGAAGGAAGATCGCCTCCTCGATCTTCTCGAGCCGATAGCGCGCCTTGTTCTCGCAGCTTCCGCTCTCGTTCGCCGTGCTGCACCGGATCCGGATCGCCTCGCCGCAACGGTCGTGGATGCTCATACCGCCCCCGCAGCAGGCGCACCGGATCAGGCCTGAGAAAGGACGGGGCGGCGCCTTGGTGATATTGCCCATCCGCACCGCCTCCGCCTGCTGCGCGTGGCGCCGGACGGCGGCCGCGAAGAGCGGCCGGGGCACGGGGCGGGCGAGCTCGAGCTGATCGACCTCGTGCGCCAGTCCGGCTGCAGCGTGCTCCGCGCCGGCCGGGACCGGTTCTACGACTTCGAGGACGGCGCGGGCCTCCGCCGCCGCGCGCCTGCCCGCGCCATGATCCATCTGCGCTACATGGCCGAGGACGGCTGGACGGGGCGCAGCCCGCTCGAGGTCGCGGCCGAGAGCGTGGGCCTCGCGCTCGCAGGCCAGGAGTCGGCGGCCCGCGCGGCCTCGGGCGTCACCGCCCGTGCCGTGATCCGGCTCCGCGACGATTACGAGGATGACGAGGCGCGCGTCCGCAGCGCCCGCCGGGTGGCGGCCGCGCTCCGCGCGCCGGAGGTCGAGGGCTTCCCGATCCTCGGCGAGGGCGAGGATGTGAAGACGCTCGACATGAAGGCGGCCGATCAGGAACTCCTCGGCAGCCGCAAGTTCGACCGCGAGCAGATCGCGGCGATCTACCGGGTGCCGCCGGCGAAGCTCCAGATGATGGAATACGGGGTGAAGGCCAACGGCGAGCAGCAGGCCATCGACTATCTCACCGACTGTCTCCTGCATTGGGCGAAGCAGGTCGAGGACCAGCTGGCGCTCGGCGTGCTGACCGAGGCCGAGCGCCGGGCGGGCCTCTTCTTCCGCCACGACTTCGGCGCCCTGCTCCGGCCCACGACGCGCGAGCGGTACGAAGCCCTCGCCAAGGCGGTGGGCGGCCCGATCCTGACCCCGAACGAGGCCCGGCGGATCGACGGCTACGATCCCATCGAGGGCGGCGACCGGCTGAACCCGGCGCCGAACATGACCCGCAGCGAGGAGACAGATCCATGACCCGCACGCTCGCCAGCCTCTTCGGCCCTCTGCAGCCCATGGCGCTGGCCGAGGATCTCGCGGCGCCCCTCCTCGCGATGCCGATCCCAGAGGGGGCGGCGGATCCCGCCGCTGCGGCCCGTGCTCCGGCGGCCGGCCCGACCGTTCCCGACCGCTTCACCGTCGCGCGCGGCCTCGCGGTGGTGCCGGTGCGCGGGATCCTCACGCCGAACATGGCGCAGTACGAGCGCTGGTTCGGCTGGGCGACCTATCATGGCCTCGCCGAGACGATGGCGCACCTCGCGGCCAGCGAGGATGCCGCCGCCATCGTGCTCGAGATCGACAGCCCCGGCGGCCTCGTCTGCGGGATCGAGGCGGCGGCCGAGGCCATCGCGGCGGCCGCCGCCGTGAAGCCGGTCCATGCCCTCGTCTCGCCGCTCGCGGCTTCCGCCGCCTATTGGCTCGCCTCGCAGGCCTCCGAGATCGTGATGACGCCCGGCGCCGTCGCGGGCTCCATCGGCGTGGCGCTGACCGCCGCAGCCCACGTCCAGCCCGGCGCGAACGGCGCGCAGATCTTCGAGATGAGCTCCCGCCACGCCCGCGCCAAGCGCCCCGACGCCTCGACCGAGGCCGGCCGCGCCGAGCTCCAGCGCAGCCTCGACGAGGCCGAGGCCGCCTTCCACGCCGCCGTCTCCGCCGGCCGCGCCATCCCCGCAGCCGAGCTCGCCGCCCGCCTCAGCGTCACCGACGATCCGCAGGACGGCGGCGCGACCTTCCGCGCCCCCGAGGCCATCCGCCGCGGCCTCGCCGACCGCATCGAGACCCGCGCCGCCTTCTATGCCCGCCTCGCCGCCCGCACCGCGCCGAAGCCCCGCAGCCCCAGTCGCGCCTTCGCCGCCCGCGCCGCCGCGGCGGCAGCGCTGGCCCGGAGCTGATCGGCACGCGAGCTGCCGCGTCAGGGTTCAGGACAGCTCGACCCCGAAGAGGCTTCTCGTCCATTCGACAAACAGGCCGAAAGGCCGCGCCAGCAGGATCATGAGAATAATGGCCGACCCGATGGCCGTTCCGGCTTCAGCGAAGCTCGCTCCCGCGATGAGAAGCGTGGCGCCATAGACCGGCGCCTGGAACGACAGGAATGCCAGAATGTCGGTCAGAAAGGCGCTCCAGCGGTTCCGGGGGGCCGTTCGCCTCACCAGCCAATCGCGCCATCGCGTGTAGGGTCTGCCCGTCAAAACCATGACTGGCACCATGAGAAGACGTGTGGCCAGAACCTCGGACGGTGCCATTCCTGCGATGAGCAACTCCGAGAAGGTCGCTACCGCGGTGAAGAAGATGACCGTGGCAACGGTGTCGATGATGAAGAGGCGCATGGGCGGTGCATTATCATGATGCGTCCGCCGGCGCACCTCTGAGCCGAAGACCCCGGCACCTTCGGGCTCCAGCCAATCCCCTTCACCCCTTCCCATCCCCCGCCTGTGGCGGGGCCGTTCGGCTGCGCGGATGCAGCCCTGCCAAGAGAGGATCCCATGGCACGACAGAACCTCGACGACCTGCGCCGCGCCCGGAAGGCCGCGGCCGACACGATGGCCGCGGTGGCCGCCCGCATCGGCGCGCTCGAGGCGGCCGAGGCGCCGGACGCCGCCGCTCTCGAGACCGAGACTGCGGCCTTTGCCGCTGCCGAAGCCGCCTTTGCCAAAGCCGATGCCGCCGTGACGCGCGCGGCGGCCGTGGAAGCCGCACAGGCCGCCGCGGCGCAGGGCGATGGCGCGGGCGCCGGGGGCGGAGCGGGTGCTGCCGGCGCCGATGCCGTGCCGGCCGTGGCGTCCGATCCGGCGCATCGCGGGGTGGCGGCGGGCTTCATGGTCCAGGCGCTCGCGCGGACCAAGGGCGACCGCGACAAGGCGGCCCGCCTCCTCGAGGCCGAGGGCCATGGCGCGATCTCGGCCGCGCTCTCGGGGGCCAGCGAAGGCGCGGGCGGCGTCACCATCCCGCGCCCCCAGGCGGCCGAGCTGATCGAGATGCTGCGCGCCCGCGTCGTCGTGCGCGCCTCGGGCGCCCGCACGCTGCCGATGCCCGCGGGCGAGATGCGGCACGCGAAGCAGGTGGGCTCGGCCGTCGCCGCCTATGCCGCCGAGAATGCCGCCATCGCGCCGAGCCAGCCCAGCTTCGACAAGATCGACCAGAGCTTCAAGAAACTCTTGGGCATGGTGCCCATCGGTAACTCGCTCCTGCGCCACTCGGGCGTGGCGATGGCGCAGCTCGTGCGCGACGATCTCCTGAAGGTCATGGCGCTCCGCGAGGATCTCGCGTTCCTGCGCGGCGATGGCAGCGCCGACACGCCGAAGGGGCTGCGGCACTGGATGCTGCCGGCGAACTGGTCCGCCGCTCCGGTGGCCGCCACGCCGGCGGCGGCTGAGGCGGCGATCCGGCGCACGGTGTCGCTCGTCGAGGATGCCGATGTGGGCATGGTCTCGCCCGGCTGGATCATGCGGGCCTCGACGAAGAACTGGCTCGCGAGCCTGAAGGACCCGAACGGCAACCCGCTCTTCCCCTCCATCGGGGCGTCCGCGCAGCTCATGGGCTTCCCGATCCGGACGAGCTCGCAGAGACCCGCGCGACGAGCGCACACAACAGGAGCGGCGCGATGCCGAAAGAGGGACTCATCGACACCATCGCCGCGCTCAGGGGCGGGTCCATCGCCACGCTGATCGCGGCGGCCATGGGACGGCTCCTGTATCACACCAACGAGGTCCGCGCCCGCCGCCGCGCCTTCTTCGGCCGCGAGTTCCTCTGGGAGATCCCCGCCCTCGTCCTCATGACCTTCGTCGGCGAGGCACTGAGCTCCTCGCTCAACCTCGACCGCCGGGCGGCGATGGGGCTCGTGGCGATGCTCGCCTACCTCGGCCCGCGGGGCACCAAGGCGATGGCCGAGCGGCTCTGGCGGGGACTCTGCTGCACAAGTCGACTGATGATCGGCACGCCCCTTTCCCCGGACATACCTATCCTGTGACTTCCGTGATGGGTGTCCCGAGCGCGGTGAAGCCGTTCAGGACGGCGACACGAACCTGGAACTCGGCGACCTGACGGTCGAAGTCCCTGGCGGACAGTCGGTGGCCCGGCAGCTTGAGGCAATGCATCTTCGTCGCTGTCCGGTTTCGGCGGGGGTAGCCGCTCCATCGTCGCCAGATGGTCCGGCCGACGCGCTTCGATGTGCGCAGGATTTCGTTGCGTGCGATTGCACCGGTGGTGTCAGGTTTACAGACTTTGGCGTTCTTCCGCGGCGGGATGACGGCGGCCGCGCCGCGGGAGGCGATGGCGTTATGGCACTTGCGGGTGTCGAAGGCGCCGTCGGCGGGGACGGTGGCGATGTCCTGGTCGGGCGGGATCTGGTCCAGCAGCTCGGGCAGCATCGGCGCGTCGCCGACATCGCTGATGGTGAGCTGGGCGGCCCGAATTTCCAGTGATTTCTCATCGATTCCGATGTGGATCCTGCGCCAGACCCGCCGCTTCGGGCCGCCATGCTTGCGGGCATTCCACTCGCCTTCCCCCCTCCACCTTGATACCTGTGCTGTCGACCAGCAGGTGCAACGGACCGTCCGAACCGCGGTAGGGGATGTTGACCTTCAGGGGCTTCTGGCGCCGTGACAGCGTGCTGAAGTCAGGCGCGGGCCCAAGCCAGGCCGCTCACCTGCAACAGGCTCTCCACGAACCCGGTCGCCTGGCGGGCCTCGCAGAGTCGGGACCCACATCCCCGCCGCCGCCCGTGATCGTCACCCGGCCCGGTGAGCCCCGCGGACGCGGGACCCACCCCGGATTTCATTCCCGATGCGCGTCGATCAGGGCCTTGAGGATCTCTTCCTCCTCGCCGGTCAGATCCGAGAGCGGCGCCCGCACCGGGCCCGCGTCGAAGCCCACCAGCCGCACGCCCGCCTTGACCGCTGCGACCGCATAGCCCTTGCGGCGCGAGCGGAGCTCCATGAACGGGTAGAAGAAACTGTTGAGGATGCTCTCGCAGGTGGCGCGATCCCCGGCCCGCAGCGCGGCGTAGAACTTGTTGGCCAGCGCCGGAACGAAGTTGAACACCGCCGAACTGTAGGTGGTGAAGCTCGCCCCGAGGTAGGCCTCGGCAAAGAGCTCCGCCGTCGGCATGCCGCCGAGATAGGTCAGCCGGTCGCCCATCTTCGCGGTGATCTGGCGCACGAGGCCGATGTCGCCGGTGCCGTCCTTGAAGCCCACGAGGTTCGGGCAGTCGTCACAGAGCCGCGCCAGCGTGTCGGCCTGCAGCACGGCATTGTCGCGGTTGTAGACCATGACGCCCATGCCGGTGGCCTGGCAGACCGCCCTGACATGGGCGTAGAGCCCTTCCTGCGGCGCGTCGATCAGGTAATGCGGCAGCAGCAGGATGCCGTCGCCGCCCGCCGCCTCGACCGAACGCGCGATGCCCCGGGCAATCTCGGTCCCGTAGCCGCAGCCCGAGACGATGGCGGTCTTGCCGGCGCTCTCCTTGGCGGCCTTGACGATGGCGGGGATCTCGTCGGGGGTCAGCGAGAAGAACTCTCCGGTGCCGCCCGCGGCGAAGAGAACCGGCGCGTCGAAGCCGGACAGCCACTCGACGTGCTTCTGGTAGGGGGCGGCGGCGAACCTGTTCTCGGCGTCGAACGGCGTGACGGGGAAGGAGAGCAGGCCGGAGCCGAGGGCCGCCTTGATCTGTTGCGGGTCCATGAGGGGTCCTTTCGATAGGATGCAGAGAGGTTTGGGGCATGGCCGCGGCCATGCGAAACGGGCTGCCTGCCCGAAGGCGCTGCCGGCGACAGCGCCTTCGGGGCCAAGCGGCAGGGGCTCAGGCCAGATCGCGCGGCAGCAGCGCAGGGGGCAGGTTCTGGTAGCTCACCGGGCGCAGGAAGCGGCGGATCGAGAGCGTGCCGACCGAGGTCGCGCCGAAGTTGGTCGAGGCGGGGTAAGGCCCGCCATGCACCATGGCGTGAGAGACCTCGACCCCCGTCGGAAAGCCGTTGACGAGCAGCCGGCCGGCCTTGCGCTCGAGCACCGGCATCAGGCGCTGTGCGAGCGCCGTGTCGCCCTCGTCCATGTGGATGGTGGCGGTGAGCTGGCCCTCGAGGCCGCGGGCAAGCGCGTCCACCTCGTCCGCGCCCGAGACCCGCACCACGAGGCCGAGCGGGCCGAAGACCTCTTCGCCAAGCGCCGGGTCCCGCAGGTAGCTCGCCGGATCGGTCTCGAAGAGGTTGGGCAGGGCGTTGCGGCCGTCGCTGTCGGTGGTCAGCACCGGCCGCACGTCCGGGCGCCCGTCGAAGCGGGACCTGCCCTTCCTGTAGGCCTGTGCGATATCGCGGGTGAGCATGCACTGGGCGGGCACGCCGCGCAGCGCCTCGGCTGCGGCGGCGACGAAAGCGTCGCCCTCGGGGCCGATCTCAACCACGGCAATGCCCGGGTTGGTGCAGAACTGGCCGGCGCCCATGGTCAACGACGCCGCCCAGCCCGTTCCGATCGCGGCGCCCCGCGCCTTCACCGCTTCGGGCAGCAGGAACATCGGGTTGACCGAGCCCAGTTCGCCGAAGAAGGGGATCGGCACCTCGCGCTGCGCGCAGAGGTCGAACAGCGCCCGCCCACCCTTGAGCGAGCCGGTGAAGCCCACGGCGGCGATCAGCGGGTGCTGCACCAGCGCCTGACCCACGTCGCGCCGGCCGCCCTGAATCAGAGAGAAGACGCCGTCCGGCATCCCCGTCTTCCTGATCGCGGCGAGGATCGCCTCGGCGACGATCTCGGCGGTGCCGGGGTGCGCGCCATGGCCCTTGACCACCACGGGACAGCCCGCGGCCAGCGCAGCGGCCGTGTCGCCGCCGGCGGTGGAGAAGGCGAGCGGGAAGTTCGAGGCGCCGAAGACCGCGACCGGGCCTATGGGACGCATCACGAGCCGGATGTCGGGGCGCGGCAGCGGCTGGCGTTCGGGCAGCGCCACGTCGTGACGGCGGTCGAGATGTCCCCCCTCGAGGATGTGCTCGGCGAAGAGCCGCAACTGCCCGGTGGTGCGGCCACGCTCGCCCTGAAGCCGCGCCTCGGGCAGGCCGGTCTCCCGACTGCCGATCTCGGTGATCGCCTCGGCGCGGGCCTCGATCTCGTCGGCGATGGCCCGCAGGAAGACGGCGCGGCTTTCGCGGGTCGTCTGGCCGTAGGTCCAGAAGGCCTCCTCGGCGGCCCGGCAGGCGCAGTCGACGAGGTCAGGCGTGCCGACCGAGAAGGCGTGGCTCGGGCCGTGGGCGGGATCGGAGGTGAAGCTGGTCTCGCCAGCCACCCATTCGCCCGCGATCAGGTGCTTGCCGTGCGGCGTGAAGACGGATGTGTCGAGCATGAAAGGCTCCCGTGTCTGAGATGTCGTCCGACCGCGGGCGGTCAGGTCTGGGTGTCGTAGCCGTTGAGCACGGCCAGGCTTTCGCCGGCGGCGAGACGCCGGCGCCAGTCGACCTCGCGCGCCTCGTCCGCCTCGGCGCACGCGACCAGCGCCGCAAGATCCGGGCGTTCCGGGTCGAGACAGAGCAGGCCGTTCTCGTCTCCGAAGATCAGGTCGCCGTCCCGCACCGGAACGCCGCCGGGACAGACGGTGCCGAAAAGCTCGGCCCCCGGCGCCCGCAGCGGACGCGTGGTGACGACACTCGTGCCGCGCGCGAAGAGCGGAAGGCCCAGGGCCGCGATCTCGGCGATGTCGGTCACCATGCCGTCCACCACGATCCCCGCCGCGCCCGCGGTCCGCGCGGCCAGCGCCACCATCTCGCCCACGCAGGCGATCCGGTCGTCGCCGCACCGGTCGATGACCAGCACGTCCCCCGGCCGGATCGCATCGAGCACGCGGTGCACTGGCTCCGCATCGGGCAGCGGCTGGCGCACGGTGATCGCGCGGCCGAGCATGCGCCCCGGCACCAGCGCGCGGATCCGGGGCGAAAGGAACCCCGCCGTCAGATGGTGCCCGAGCGAGGCGGGCTGCAGGGCGCGCAACCGCTCGATCAGGTCAGGGTCCAGCGCGGCCGTGGGGCGTCGGGGGTGCCGGATCATGCCCGGGTCTCCCGCAGCGCCGTGGCGATCCCTGCCGCCGTGCGGCAGCCCTGATTCAGGAAGCCGATGTCATTGCCGACCAGCAGCATGTCGCCGCCCTCGGCAAGAAGGTCCGCGGCCTGTTCGTCCGTGGCGGGCGCGCAGGGCAGCATCACATGAATGCCCTTCTCGCGGCATTTCGCGATAAGCAGGCGCATGGCCTCGCGGACCGTCGGCTCGCGCATGGAATAATCCACCTCGAGGCCGCTCGAGAGGGCAAAGTCCGCCGGGCCGAAATGCACGGCATCGATGCCGGGCACGTCGAGGATCTCGTCGATGTTCTCGAAGAACTCCGGGCTTTCGGCCATCGGGACGATGAACGTGTCGCGGTTGCTGCGCCGGGCATAGTCCGCCCAGTCGAACCCCGGTCCCGCCCATCCGGCCGAACGGACGGAGCTGTCCCCGCCGCGCCGACCCAGGGGCGGGAACTTCGTGGCCGCGATGATCGCGCGCATCTGGTCCGCATCGTGGACCTGCGGCACGATCACCCCCGCCGCGCCGAGTTCGAGCGCCTTGCGCAACCCGGTGGGCGCGCTGTCGGGTACCCGGACGAGCGGCGCCACCCCGGCCAGCCGCGCGGCGAGGATCATGCGCTCCATCGGCAGATCGAGGCCCAGCACGCTGTGCTCGGCGTCGATGAACACGAAGTCGAGCCCCCAGGCGCCCGCGATCTCGACCGCGGAGGGGCTGCCCGAATAGACGTTCATGCCGAAGACCGGCCCGCCCGCGGCGAGCCTGTCGCGCCACTCGGGGCTCATGCCTCGAGCCAGAGTGCTGCGGGGGCGGCGCAGATGCGGTAATCCTGCGGGCGGCGGTCGCGGAAGGGATGCACCTCGTAGACGCCGGGATCGCGGATGATCGACTTGGTGCGCGCGCGCGCAAGGTCGATATCGACGGTGAAGATGCCTTCCTGCATGCCGGCATTGAAGATCTCGTTGCCGTCCGGGCCGATGACGTGGCTGCTGCCCATGAAGGCCATGCCGTCATCGACGTCGATGCGGTTCGAGGACAGGAAATAGACGAAGTTCTCGGCGGCGCGCACGCGGCTGAAGAGGTCGGGCAGGATGCGGGCGGCCTCGGGCCAGGCGGCGGGCAGCACCACGAGTTCGGCGCCTTCCAGCGCCAGCGTGCGGATCACCTCGGGGAAGCGGATCTCGTAACAGATCGCGAGGCCGATGCGGCCGATCGCCGTGTCGAAGACCGACGGGCCCTCGATCTGGGGGATGTCGGCGAAGCGGTCGCCGATCATGAACGGCAGGTGCATCTTGTGATGCAGGCCGATGATGCCCTCGGGCCCGATCAGGGCCGCGGTGTTCAGGGCCTGCGGGCCGGACTTCTGATAGAAGCCCACGACGACATGGATGTCCGCCTCGCGGGCCGCCAGAAGAATGGGTGCGAGATCGCCCCGCTCGATGTCGACGGCCGCCTGCAGCAGCGCGGCGCGGTCGTCGAACGAGCCGCCGGTGAGGAAGCACTCGGGAAAGACGATGAGCCGTGCCCCGTCGGCCGCCGCGGCGCGGGCGGCCTCCGCGACGAGCGCGACGGTGGCAGGGGTGTCGCCGTGCACGGGCGACAGCTGGGCGAATGCGATTTTCATGTCCACTCCATTCTGCGGGAGCGGGACCCGCGGCGCGGGTCCCGGCCGGGCTCAATCCAGCGAGAAGCCGACCGCATCGAAGACGGTGCGCACGAGCTCGGGATCGAAGGTCTGTGCATAGGTGCGGATGACCGGGGCGACGGCCTCCTGCATGCGGGCGAGCTCTTCGGGGGTGATCTCGGTCACGACATTGCCGGCCGCCCGGATCTCCTCCAGCGCGCTGTCCTGCGCCGCGCGCGAAATGCGGCGCTGTTCGACCGCAGTCTCCTGCGCGACCTTCTGGATCAGGGCCTTTTCATCGTCGGTGAGCTTGTCCCAGAAGGGTTTGCCGATCAGCACGATCTGCGGATTGTAGTTGTGGCGGGTGACCGAGAGATATTTCTGCACCTCGGTATATTTCGCGGTGAGAGCGAAGGGCGCGGTGCATTCCTGCCCGTCCACGGCGCCGGTCTCGAGCGCGGTGTAGAGTTCGGTCACCGCCATCGGCGTGGGATTGGCACCGAGCGCCCGCCACATGTCGACGAGAAGCGGGTTCTGCTGCACGCGGACCTTGAGGCCCGCGATATCCTCGAGCCTGTGCACCTCGCGGGTGTCGTTGGTCAGCTGGCGGAAGCCCTGTTCCCAGAAGGACAGGCCGATCACGCCATGTTCGGGCAGCTGATCGGTGAGCTTCCTGCCGACCTCGCCGTCGAGCAGCGCATCCATCACCTCTTCGTCCTGATAGATGAAGGGCAGATCGAGGATGCCGAAATCCTGCGCCTGGGTCATCATGTTGCCGGCGTTCCAGACCATCATCTCGACCACGCCGCCCTGAAGCGACGACAGCACCTGCACATCGCCGCCGAGCACGCCATTGGCGAAGACGCGCGTCTTCAGCTTGCCGCCGCTCTGCTCCTCGAGCTTCTGCGCGAAGATATGCATGCCCTGCACCGGAGGCGTGCCTTCCTGACCGGTGGCGGCGAACTTGATGGTGCGGCTGCTGTAGTCCTGCGCCTGTGCGCCGGTCGCAAGAAGGGCGGCGGCCAGAAGGCCGTGGATCAGTTTCATGGGTCTGTCCTTGTTGGAGTTTCGGTCGGTCGGGATATTCCGGAGCTTCTGGGGCTCCTGTGGAATGTCAGTGCAGCAACCACTGCAGCGGCTGGGTCACGAGGGCGGGGAAGAGGATCAGGAGGAACAGCACGGCCACCTGCGCGAGGAGGAAGGGCAGCGTCCCGCGCACCAGTGCCTCGTAATCGAGACGGCCCACGGCGCAGACCACGTTCAGCACCGTGCCGACCGGCGGCGTGATGAGGCCGATCGAGCAGTTGATCATGAAGAGCACCCCGAAATAGATCGGATCGATGCCTGCCTCGATCACCACCGGCACCAGAATGGGGCCGAGCAGGAGGATCGTCGGGGTGAGATCCATCGCCGTCCCCACCATCAGGATCAGCAGCATCAGCACCACGATCAGCAGCGTCTGGTTGCCCATCAGCGGCTCGATCAGGTCGACGAGCTGGCCCGGAATGTCGGCCACCGAGATCATCCAGGCCGGAATCGCGGCCGCGGCCACGAGG
The DNA here is from genome assembly GCF_000012905.2 of Cereibacter sphaeroides 2.4.1. Classification (NCBI taxonomy): domain Bacteria; kingdom Pseudomonadati; phylum Pseudomonadota; class Alphaproteobacteria; order Rhodobacterales; family Paracoccaceae; genus Cereibacter; species Cereibacter sphaeroides. The sequence continues at coordinate 770,209 of NC_007494.2, forward strand.
AACATCACGCCCGCCGCGGTCTTGCCTGCGTCGAGCACGAGGTCCGGCAGGTCGCGCCAGCTCAGCTCGCGGTAGACGACCAGCGCCACGAAGAGCGCATAGACGGCGGCGACGGCGGCGGCCTCGGTCGGGGTCACGATGCCGAAGCGCAGCCCGACGATGATGATCACCGGCAGCATCAGCGCCCAGAGGCTGCGGCCGAAGGCCCGCAGCCGCTCGCGCGCACCGACCTTGGGTGCGGTCGCCACATCGTCGCGGCGCGAGACGAAGAACCACGCGATGCAGAGCGCGAGCCCGATCATCAGGCCCGGCGCGATGCCCGCCATGAAGAGCTTGCTGATCGAGAGGTTCGTGGCCACGCCGAAGACGATGAAGCCGATGCTCGGCGGGATGATCGGGCCGATGATCGCCGAGGCCGCGATGAGACCGCCCGAGCGTTCGCGCGCATGGCCCGCGGCCACCATCATCGGCAGCAGCAGCGCCGAGAGCGAGGCCGCATCCGCAAGGGCCGAGCCCGAGAGGCTCGAAAGCAGGACGCCCGCGAAGATGGTCACATAGCCGAGGCCGCCGCGGTGGTGGCCGACGAGCGCCCGCGCCAGATCGACGATGCGGCGCGACAGGCCGCCTGCGTTCATCACCTCTCCGGCGAGGATGAAGAGCGGGATCGCCACCATCGGGAAACTGTCGACCGCGTTCAGCAGGTTCTGCGCGATGATCTGCCCGTCGAAGAGCCCCATCTGCCACATCAGCGCCGCGCCGGTCACGATCAGCGCATAGGCGATGGGGGCGCCGATGCCGATCATCGCGATCAGGGTTCCGAGAAAGAGGCCGATGGTCATTTGCGGCCCTCCGGCGCGAGCGCGCCCACATGGCGCTCGACATCGCTTTCCTCTTCGGAGGTGCCGGGGCGCAGCGCGCTCTGCGGCAGACGCCCGGTCAGAAGGAGAAACATCTGATGCAAAAGGAAAAGGCCGCTCATCGCCGCGAAGAAGACCCCGGCCGCATAGAGCAGGGCCACCGGCAGTCGGGTCCCCGGCGCGATCACCTTGAGATTGATCACCATCTGCTGCCAGCTGCCGAGCAGCATCTGCCAGCTGACATAGAGCATCACCGCATGCGCCAGAAGGAACAGCCCCCGCTGCGCCGCGACCGGCACGCGCCGCACCAGCGCATCGACCCCGATGTGACCGCCGTCGTAGAGCACGAGCAGCGCGCCCGCGAAGGTCATCCAGACGAAGAGCAGGCCGGACAGGCCCTCGGTCAGGAAGATGCCGCTGTTGAAGAGGTAGCGCAGCACGACATTGAGAAAGACCATGGCCAGGATGCCGCCGAGGCACAGGACCACTGCCCCGCGCAGACTGCGCAGGTAGACTTCCCTTAGGTAAGACATAAAGCCCCCTGTTGAGTGTGACCGCGGTCGGTGCCCGGCCCACCGTTCTCGTTGCAAAGAGGCCTGGTGCCCGGAAGACGCCCGGGCAGTGCTCTAGCCCGACGTCTGTCCGGGATCTGCGCGCAGACTCGACGCGGCTACCTCCCTGAACCTTCGATAGCTAATTGTATGATGTCTGTCAAATGATGACTGTTGAATTATGAGTTATGCGTCGGTCAGCCGGCGACGGTAGCGCTCCAGCGAGGTGGAGAGATGCATCCGCATCGCCTCCTGCGCCGCGGCCGCTTCGCCCGCGGCGATGGCCTCGACGATCTGCCGGTGCTCCTCGACCATCTGGCGCAGGTAGTCGCCGGTGATGCCCGATTGCGGGTCGTGCAGAAGCTGGCTGCGCGGAATGATGACGGGGCCGATGAAATCCATGAACTTCGGCATCCAGCTGTTCCCGCTCGCCCGCGCGATCGCCAGATGGAAGGCATAGTCCAGCTCGCGCCGGTGCTCGGCGAAGGCCTCGAGATCGTCCGTCTTCTCGAGCACCTCCCGGATCTGGCGCAGGTCTTCCGCGGTGGCCCTCCGGGCCGCAAGGCCGGCGGCTTCCACCTCGACCCCGAGCCGGAGCTCGAGCAGTTCGAGCACCTCCGAGAGCTCGCCCGCCGCCTCCCGGGTGATCGACAGCGCCGGATTGCCGCGCTCCTCGACGAACACGCCGACGCCGTGGCGCGATGTCACCAGCCCCTCGGAGCGCAGCGTCGCGATGGCCTCGCGCACCACGGTCCGGCTCACGTTGTACATCTCGCACAGCTGCGCTTCGATGGGGATCTTGTCGCCCACGGCGTAGTCGCCACGCTCGATGCGCCCGGCCAGATCCCGGGCGACGACGGAAGCCAGGCTGTCACGGCGTTTTCTCATGAAGGTCCCCTGTATTGCACGGTCATCAGACAACTGATGAGCTGGCATGTACAGGGCGGAACGACGGGCGGCAACTGCCTCCGCGGAGCGGTCGGCCCGAGCGACGGGCGCGTTGGGCCGCATGAGGAGCATGTCCTTCGTTGCCGGTCGCGGATCCCGCACTTCGGAACGCGGCGCGCCTCCGAGCCTGTCCGTTCACGAAGCGCGAAATCGACAGGCGGGCAGCCGGACGCGTGGCCCGAGCGCCCCGCCCCCTCGCCGCGCCTCCGCCGGACGGCAAGGCGGACGGGCAAGGCCGTCGGAACTAATGCCTAAGGCCGGGTTTCGGGCAAAGGAGGAGCCCCATGGCCGGATCCTGACGATCACTGGCGTCTTCGACAGCAAGGAGGCGGCGGCGCGTGCCGTCGAGCGGCTCGTCGAGGCGGCCGTATCGCGCGCTTGTCTCCGGCTTGCGTCCGGGCGCCTCGACGCAGAGGGGCCGCGAGAGGAGAGCCACAGCCCCGGCGATCCGGTGCTCGACCATGTGCTGCCCGAACCGGAGCAGGCGCACCGTTCCGAAGGGATCTCGCGCGGCGGCACGCTCGTCTGCAACCGCGACGTTCCGCGCGAGCTGCACGAGACGGCTGTGGCGCTTCTCGCAGAGGAAGGGGCGTGGACATCGAGAAGCTTGCGCTGGAGTGGCAGCGGCGGGGAGAGGGGCCGGCGCCCCGGGAGCTGAGGGGCGCGACGCGCGACGCGGCCGGGACTGACCCGCACCGGAACGATCGGAAGGCCCACGGCGCGGGCGCCCCGGTCGGACCGGAGGGCGGGGGGGCCTGAGCGAACGGGCGGCCCGGCCTCCGGCGGCGAGGGCCAGAGCCGCCGCGTCCGGTCCTGGTTCGGCACCGGAGCCTGTTCGTCGGGCGCAGACAGGGACATTGTTCCGGCCCCGGCCGTGCGTCAGCGACCTGTATAGATGCCGACCGCCTGTGTGCGAGATGTCACATCGAGTTTTTTCAGGATCTCGCTGACGTGATAGGTCACGTTGCGCCGCGACAACCCCAGGATGAGGGCGATTTCGCTGTTGCTCTTGCCATGCGCGATCCAGTCGAGGATCTCGATCTGCCGCGGGCTCAGTTTCGCGAGGCCGGCGAGAGCGGGCGACACCGCGGCGGCGGCGGGCAAGAGCGAGCCCGCGCGCACCAGAACGGCCAGCGCCACGATCCGCCCGGCCTCGGCGATCTCCTCCGGATAATCCTCCCGCTGGGCAGACAACATGGTGATGGCGCCGATCCGCCCCCGACGGTCCGGGAGAGGAACGATCAGCCCCGCCCGAGCCTCGAAACTGTGCGGACACGGGAAATACCTGTCTTTTCTCAATGACTTCCAGCTCCCTGACCGCCAGATCAGGGGCTTGATGCCGGTCACGGCATAATCGAGCAGCGGATCCCGGATCCGGGCCGACGCCGGATCGGAGGCGCCGTCCTGCTCGCAGGGCCAGGTGGTGAGGTGAGGCGCCGTCACCGCCTCCAGTGCATGAGGTCTTTGGTAGGCGAGCGAATAAGTCTGGAACCCAAGGCCCACGACCGCGTCTTTCAAGGCCTGAGACAGTTCGTTCCGGCTCTCGGCGCGAGATATGGACCCCACCGCATTCGCGGTAACTGCAAGAAGACTCATGGATCCATTCCAACGGGTAGCACGCTCTATCCGATGGCTTTGGCCTAGTCCGCATGGGTCAACTGGTCAATCGAACAGTTGAAGCAGTTCTCAATTTGTTGCGATGGGCAGCTTTACGCGCATCCGCAGGGCGAATTCTCTGAACCACCCCGTCCTGCCGATGCCTGGGAAGATGTTCCGCCCCGGCGACCCTCTCCTCCCGCACACGATGGCGCCCGCCGCCGTGGCCAGACGAACCGGGTGGCGGGGACAAAGCTGTGTGGATCAGACATTCGCGTAAGGCGGCCGCTGCCGCGGCCTTCGGTGCAACCCTCGTCCCGGCCCTCCTGTGGCTTCTGACCGGCCTCGCTCAGGCGCAGGATGCGGTCGACTACGACTGGCGCGTCCAGCTCGACGGCTCGGCCGGCCTCGCCATCGCGGCAGGCGGCGTGGCGCTCTACAAGGTGGATGTGCAGAACACGGGCACCGCGGGCGCCCCGCCGACGCGGATCGAGACCAACATCCCCGCCAACACGATCTTCCGCCCGGACCTGTCCTCGGCCAGCTGCGCCGTGGTGGGCAGCCTCGTCGACTGCGCCATTCCCGCCCTCGCCGAGGACGCATCCACCGTCGTGGACGTGGCGTTCGAGACGCTGGACGAAGGCACCTTCGTCCTCTTCGCCCGCGTCCCCGACACCGATGCGCTGGCCGGGAACAACTACGAGGAAGTCACCACGACCGTGGAGCGCGGCGCGGACATCTCGGTCTCGCTGACCGCCGATGCGACCGTGCCCTCGGGCGGCACGGTGCATTATGAAGTGCGGGTCGAGAACGAGGGGCCCCACACGTCCGAGGCGTTCGAGGTCGAATTCCCCGTTCCCACGGGCGTCGTCGACATGACGGGTCCCGCCGGCTGCACGCGGTCCGGCGGCACCTTCCTCTGCCGGGTGGCGGACCCTCTCGCCGTGGGCGACAGCCTCGCCTTCGACTTCGCCGGTCAGGTGACGGCCGCATCCAATTCGACCGTGGCCGCCTCGGTCGCGATCATGGGCCAGCAGCCGGCCGATGCCGATTCCACCAACAACCTCGCCACGGCCAGCACCTCCGTCACCGCGGGCAGCGACCTGCGCATCGTGAAGTCGCGCACGCCCTCGGGCACCATTCTCGTGGGTGACGAACTGGTCTTCATCCTGTCGCCCAGCTATCGCGGCGACGCGCCCGGCGGGACCGTGACGGTGACGGATCCACTGCCCGCGGCCTACAGCTTCGTCTCGGTTCAGGCGGACGCGGGCTGGACCTGCGGCGAGAGCGGCGGCACCGTGACCTGCGCCCGCCCTGCCCCCACCACCGGCGCGGGCGAGGACGTGTCCATAGGCGAGATCCGCATCACCGCCCGCGCGGTCGATCCGGGAACGCCCCTCAACATCGCGACGGTCTCCGCCGCCGACACCACCGATCCGTTCCCGGGCAACAACAGCTCGTCGGTGAGCGTGACTATCGAGGCGCCCTTCGTCGATCTCGCCCTGTCCAAATCGGCGCCCTCTCCGGCCCTCGCCGTGAGCGGCAGCCCCTTCGATTACAGGATCGGCGTGACGAACCGCGGCAATGCGGGCTTCGACGGCACCGTGCGGGTGACGGATGCGGTGCCCGTGGGCCTCACGATCGAGTCTGTGACAGGCTCGGGCTGGAGCTGTGCGCCCCTGCCCGTCACGGGCCCCGCCGACCTCGTCTGCGACCGGCCCTATGACGGGGCGGCGCCGCTTGCGGCCGGGGGCCGCGTGCCGGATCTGGTGCTGACCGCGGTCGCCCTGCAGGACGGGCCGGTGCGCAACACGGCTGGCGTCGAGACCGTCGACGGCACGCTCGAGGACACGACGCCGGGCAACAACTCGGGCGGCGCCGACGTGACGGTGAGCCAACCGCCGTTCGCCGCCGACATCGGCCTGACCAAGAGCACTGCCGCCACCGCGATTGCGGGCGAGCCGCAGACCTTCGAGGTCGAGATCACCAACTTCGGCCCCACCGAGGCCGCGAACGTGCGCTTCAGCGATCCGCTGACCGGTCTCGCGAACGGCGCGACCTCGGGCGCGGGCAACGGCCTCGTGAGCATCTCGGTCGAGCCCTTCGCGGCGACGGGGGCCAGCTGCGGCGGTGCAACGACCGGCGCGACCTCGGTCACGGCGAGCTGCTCCTTCGACACGCTCCCCGTCTGCACCCCCGGCCTCGACTGCCCGCGGATCACCCTCGTGACCACCCCGGGCGGCAATGCGGGCGCGCGGACCAACACCGCGACCGTCGTCTCGCAGACGACGGCCGACCCGGCCTCGGCCAACAACAGCGCGAGCGCGAGCTTCACCGTCGAACCCCGGGCCGACGTCACGCTCGAGAAGCTGGCCAACCCCGATCCCGTCGCCGTGGGCCAGTCGCTGAACTATGTGCTGACGGCGAAGAACGTGGCGAACGGCCTCAGCCAGGCCGAGAACGTGACGGTTTCCGACACGCTGCCCTCGGGGCTCGTGTTCCTGTCGGCCAGCCCCTCCACGGGCAGCTGCGCCACGCAGCCGGCGGCCGGCAGCGCCACCTCGGGCGGCAACAATCAGGTGGTGTGCAACCTCGGCACCATCAACAACGGCTCGCAGCAGACGGTGACGATCGTCGTGCGGCCGCTTCTGTCGCTGCTGGAATCGACCCTCGTCAACCGGGCCGAGGTCACCACCAGCACGACCGAGACCGATGAGACCAACAACGCGGCCGAGGCTTCGGTCGACGTGACCTTCCCCCGCTTCGACCTGCTGATCGCCAAGACCGACACGGTCGATCCGGTGACGGTGGGCGACGAGACGATCTATCGCATCCTCGTGACGAACAACGGCCCCTCGGCGGCGGAGAATGTGATCGTCACCGACACGCTTCCCGCGACGCGGCTGAGCTTCGTGCAGGCCAGCGCCCCGGCGGACGGGTCCTGCGGCACCACGCCCGCGGCGGGCGCCATCGGCGGTCAGGTGATCTGCAGCGTGCCCTATCTCGCCTCGGGCGAGAGCCGCACCTTCGAGGTGACGATGCGGGCCGAGGCCAAGGGCTCGGTCACCAACACGGCCTCGGTGACGGCCGACCGCGCCGGCGACTTCGAGAGCCGCACCGACAACAACACGGCGACGCAGAACACGACGCTGCGCACCCGGGTGGACGTGCAGGTGGCCAGCAAGACGCCCTCGGCGCCGTCGGTGCCGCTGCGGGAGGATTTCACCTTCGACGTGGTGATCCGCAACGCCAGCGACCCGCGCTATTCCGAGGCCGACAATGTCGTCTTCACCGACAGCCTGCCCTCGGGAATGGTGCTGACGGGCGCGCCGAGCGTGACGATGGCGTCCGGCACGGCCAGCGCGACGAGCTGCACCGGCACGGCCGGCGGCACGGCGGTCAGCTGCTCCTTCGGCACGCTCTCGCCCGGAGCCGAGGCGGTGGTCACCCTGCCCGTCCGAGTCACGGCGATCACGAGCACGCCGCAGAGCTTCACCAACAGCGCAAGCGTCACGACCGACTCCGACGACCGCGTGCCGTCGAACAACAGCAACAGCGGCTCGGTCGAGATCACCGGCTCGTCCGTCGCGGGCGCGGTCTGGCGCGACTTCAACGAGGACGGCACACGCGCCGGGACCGACACCGGCCTTGGGGGCATCGCCATCCAGCTGAGCGGAACCGACCTCACCGGCGCCCCGGTTACCCGGACCACCACCACCGACGCGAGCGGCGGCTATAGCTTCGGCCTTCTGGCCGAAGGCACCTATACGATCACCCGCACCGGCAGCCTCCCCGCCCGCCACGAGGATCTGGCGGCGCTGGTCCCGGCAAGCGGCTCGGGCACCGCGTCGAGCGCCACTGTCATCGGCTCGGTGGCGATCGGCCCGGACGAGGATCTGACCGGCTACGACTTCACCGTGCGGCCGATCCCGACCGTGGGCATCGCCAAGCGCGTGTCCTCGCAGCCGGCGCTGCGGGCCGATGGCGCGTTCCGCGTGAGCTTCGCCTTCTCGGTGCGCAACTTCAGCGTCGAGCCGGTGCAGGGCCTGACCGTGACCGACATGCTTCAGGGCGGTCTGCCCGGCTTCGGCACCTACAACCCGGACCTGTCCGCCCTGCAACCGGGGGAATATGGCCTCGTCTCGGCGCCCGGCGGCAGCTGCGGTGGCCTGAACGCGGGCTACACCGGCGCGGGCGCGACCGAGCTCGTCTCGGGCGGCACCCTCGCCGCGGGGGCAGGCTGCTCCATCACCCTCACGCTGCAGGTGCGGCCCGAGATCCCCCTGCCCTATTCCGCGTCGCCGCGCTACCGGAACCAGGCGCGGCTGGATGCCGTGGGCCAGCTCTCGGGCGAGCCCGTGACCGATCTCTCCGACAATGGCTCGAACCCCGACCCGAACGGGAACGGCTATGCCAACGACCCGGGCGAGGACGATCCGACGCCGGTCAATGTCACCTATGCCCCCGCCATCGCGGTGGTGAAGACGGCAGACACCTCGGGCTTCTCCGATCCGATCGCGCCCGGAGACCCGATCCTCTTCAGCTTCGCGGTGACCAACACCGGCAACGTGCCGCTGGCCGATGTGACGCTGGCCGATCCGATGCTGCCCGCCGCCTTCGACGGGCTGACCGTCCCGGTCCTGCTGCCGGGCGAGACGGACACGTCCACCTTCGCGGCCACCTACCTGCTCACCGCCGCCGACATCGACGCGGGCCGTGTCGAGAACCAGGCCACCGCCACCGGCACCTGGACGCAAGGCTCGGGCGGCGCTCCGGTGACGGTCAGCGACCTCTCCGGCACGACCACCGCCAACAACACGCCGACGACGGTGCAGATCGGAGCGATCTCGCTCGTGAAGACCGCCGATGAGAGCGGCCTCTCCTCGCCGCCGCTGGCGGGCGAGACCATCCGCTACAGCTTCACCGTGACCAACGGCGGCGTGGCCCCCCTCACCGACGTGACGCTCACCGATGCGGTGCCGGGCGTGCAGGTGACGGGCGGGCCGATCTCGCTGGCAGGCGGGGCTTCGGACACGACGAGCTTCACCGCGACCTATGAGCTGACCCAGGCCGACGTCGATGCGGGCAGCTTCACCAACGACGCGAGCGTGACGGGCTTCGTTCAGGTTCAGGGCGGCGGCCGGGTGCCGGTCACGGCCGATGACAGCGTGACCACGCCACTCGCGCTTGCGCCCGCCATCACCCTGGTGAAGGAGGTCGACACGACCGGCCTCTCCTCTCCGGCGGCGGTGGGTGACGTGCTCGCCTACAGCTTCACCGTGACGAACGCGGGCAACGTGACGCTTACCGACGTGACCGTGACCGACGACAGCCTTCCGGGTCTCGTGCTGACGGGCGGGCCGATCGCGACCCTCGCGCCGGGCGACAGCGACAGCACCACCTTCACCGCCTCCTACAGCCTGAAGCAGGAGGATCTCGACCGCGGCTTCGTCGAGAACACCGCACTGGCGACCGGCACCTATGCCGGGCCCGGCGGCACGCCCGCCGAAGTGACCGACAGGTCCGGGACGGACACCTCCAACGACACGCCCACCGTGGCGACCGTGCCCCCTGCCCCGGCCATCACGCTGGTCAAGGCGGTGGATGCGAGCGGCATCTCCAGCCCCGCGGCGGTCGGCGAGCAGCTCAGCTACAGCTTCACGGTGACGAACACCGGCAACGTGACGCTGACGGATGTGACGGTCACGGACACGAGCCTGCCGGGCCTCGTCCTGTCGGGCGGGCCGATCACCCTCGCGCCGGGAGCGAGCGACGCTGCCACCTTCACCGCCACCTATGCGCTGAAGCAGGCCGACATCGACCGCGGGTTTGTCGAAAACACGGCGCTCGTCACCGGGACCCATGTCGACGGGAACGGCGACAAGACCGAGGTCGAGGACGTCTCCGGCACCGACGCCGCGAACGACCTTCCGACCCGCAGCGACGTCGAGGCCGCGCCCGCCATCGCGCTGGTGAAGACCGTCGACCTCTCGGCCCTCTCGAGCCCGGTCGCGGCGGGCGACGTGCTAAGCTACGGCTTCGCCGTGACCAACACGGGCAACGTCACGCTCACGAATGTGACCGTGACCGACGACAGCCTCGCGGATCTCGTGCTGACGGGCGGCCCCATCGCCTCGCTCGCGCCGAACGCCACCGACAGCACGAGCTACAGCGCGAGCTACACGCTGACCCAGGCCGACATCGACCGCGGCTTCGTCGAGAACACGGCGCTTTCCACCGGCACCTACACCGACGGCGCAGGGGTCGAGACGGAGGTCGAGGACGCGTCGGGCACCGACACGAGCAACGACCTGCCCACGCGCGCCGATCTCGACGCCCTGCCCTCCATCGCACTGGTCAAGACGGTCGACGCCTCGGCGGTCTCCTCTCCGGCGGCGGTGGGCGATCTGCTCAGCTACAGCTTCACGGTGACGAACACCGGCAACGTGACGCTGACCGACGTGACGGTGACGGACGACAGCCTTGCCGACCTCGTGCTCGCGGGGGATCCGATCCCGACGCTCGCGCCGGGTGCGGCGGACGCCACCACCTACACCGCGACCTATGCGCTGAAACAGGCCGACATCGACCGCGGCTACGTCGAGAACACGGCACTTGTCACCGGCACCCACACCGATGGCGCGGGCGTCGAGACGGAGGTCGAGGATATCTCCGGCACCGAGGCCACCAACGATACGGCGACGCGCGCCGATCTGGGGACCACTCCCTCGATCGCGCTGGTGAAGGCCGTCGATCTTTCGGCCGTCTCCTCTCCGGCGGCGGTGGGCGACCTGCTCACCTACAGCTTCACGGTGACGAACACCGGCAACGTGACGCTGACCGACGTGACGGTGAGCGACGACAGCCTCGCCGATCTGATCCTCGCCGGCGACCCGATCCCGTCGCTCGCGCCGGGTGCGACCGATGCCACCGCCTACAGCGCCACCTATGCGCTGAAGCAGGCCGACATCGACCGCGGCTTCGTCGAGAACACCGCGCTCGTCACCGGCATCCACACCGATGGCGCAGGCGTCGAGACCGAGGTCGAGGACATCTCCGGCACCGAGGCCACCAACGACACGCTGACACGCGCCGATCTCGAGACCGCGCCCGCCCTCGCGCTGGTGAAGACTGTCGATGCTTCGGCCGTCTCCTCGCCGGCGGCGGTGGGTGAGCTGCTGACCTACAGCTTTGCCGTGACCAACACCGGCAACGTGACCCTGACCGGCGTCACCGTGACGGACGACAGCCTCGCGGGTCTCGTGCTCGCGGGAAGCCCTGTCCCGACGCTCGCGCCGGGTGCGACCGATGCCACCGCCTACACCGCGACCTATGCGCTGACGCAGGCGGACATCGACCGCGGCTTCGTCGAGAACACCGCGCTCGCCACCGGCACCTACACCGATGGCGCGGGGATCGAGACCGAGGTCGAGGACATCTCCGGCACCGAGGCCACCAACGACACGCCGACCCGCGCCGATCTGGACACCACGCCCTCCATCGCGCTGGTGAAGACGGTCGATGCTTCGGCGGTCTCCTCTCCGGCGGCGGTGGGCGATCTGCTCAGCTACAGCTTCACGGTGACGAACACCGGCAACGTGACCCTGACCGACGTGACCCTGAACGACGACAGCCTCGCGGATCTCGTGCTCACCGGCGGCCCGATCCCGTCGCTGGCACCGGGCGCGGCGGACGCCACGACCTACACGGCGAGCTATGCGCTGAAACAGGCGGACATCGACCGCGGCTATGTCGAGAACACGGCGCTCGTTACCGGCACCCATACCGACGGCGCAGGGGTCGAGACCGAGGTCGAGGACATCTCCGGCACCGAGGCCACCAACGACACGGTGACCCGCGCCGATCTGGGCACCGCGCCGGCCATCGTTCTGGTCAAGACGGTCGACGCCTCGGCGGTCTCCTCGCCGGCGGCGGTGGGCGATCTGCTCAGCTACAGCTTCACCGTGACCAACACCGGCAACGTGACGCTGACCGATGTGACCGTCACCGACGACAGCCTGCCGGGTCTCGTGCTCACCGGCGACCCGATCCCGTCGCTCGCACCGAATGCGACCGATGCCACCACCTACACGGCGAGCTATGCGCTGAAGCAGGCGGACATCGACCGCGGCTATGTCGAGAACACCGCGCTCGTCACCGGCACTCATACGGATGGCGCAGGGGTCGAGACCGAGGTCGAGGATATTTCCGGCACGGAGGCCACCAACGACACGCTGACGCGCGCCGATCTCGACGCCCTGCCCTCCATCGCGCTGGTCAAGGAGGTCGATGTCTCGGCCGTCTCCTCTCCGGCAGCGGTGGGCGACCTGCTCACCTACAGCTTCACGGTGACGAACACCGGCAACGTGACGCTGACGGATGTCACGGTGACGGACACGAGCCTGCCGGGCCTCACCCTCACGGGCGGGACCATTGCCAGCCTCGCTCCGAAGGCAAGCGACACCGCCACCTACACGGCGAGCTATGCGCTCACTCAGGAGGATCTCGACCGGGGCTTCGTCGAGAATACCGCGCGTGTGACCGGCACCTATACCGACGGCACGGGCGGCGAAACCGAAGTCGAGGACATCTCCGGCACCGACGCGGGCAATGACACTCCCACCGAAGCCCTGATCGAGCCGGCCCCGGCCCTCGCGCTGGTGAAGACGGTTGATCTCTCGGGTCTCGGCACGCCGGCGGAAGTGGGCGAGGCGCTCACCTACAGCTTCACGGTGACCAACACCGGCAATGTGACGCTGACGGATGTGACCGTGACGGACACGAGCCTGCCGGGCCTCGTCCTTACCGGCAGCCCGATCGCCCGCCTCGCCCCCGGCGAGAGCGACAGCACCGCCTACAGCGCGCGCTATGCCCTGACGCAGGAGGATCTCGACCGCGGCTTCGTCGAGAACACGGCGCTGGCCACCGGCCTCCATACGGACGGCACCGGGCGGGAGACGCAGGTCGAGGATGTCTCGGGCACCGACGTCGGTCGCGACGATCCGACCGTGGCTCCGGTGGGGCAGGCGCCGGCCGTGGCGCTGGTCAAGGCGGTGGACGCTTCGGCCGTCTCCTCGCCGCCGGCGGTGGGCGACCCGCTGACCTACAGCTTCACCGTGACGAACACGGGCAGCGTGACGCTGACGGACGTGACCGTCACCGACGACAGCCTTCCGGGCCTCGTGCTGGCGGGCAGTCCCATCCCGCGCCTTGCGCCGGGCGAGAGCGACAGCACGACCTACAGCGCCCGCTACCTGCTGACGCAGGAGGATCTCGATCAGGGTCGGGTGTCGAACACGGCGCGCGTCACCGGCAGCTACCGGGCGCCCGACGGCTCGGCCGACACCGTCACCGACATCTCGGGCACCGAGATCGAGAACGACGATCCGACCGACACCGAGTTCGCGCCCGTCCCCGGCATCGCGCTCGTGAAGACGGCCGATGTCTCGGGCATCGGCAGCCCGGCGGCCATCGGCGAATTGGTCCGCTACAGCTTCACCGTGACGAACACGGGCAACGTGACGCTCGCGGATGTGACGGTGAGCGACACGAGCCTGCCGGGCCTCGTCCTGAGCGGCAGCCCGATCGGGCGGCTTGCTCCGGGCGAGAGCGACAGCGTGACCTACAGTGCCGCCTATGCGCTGACGCAGGCAGACCTCGACCGCGGCGTCATCGAGAACACGGCCCGGGCCACGGGCGCGTATCGCGGGCCGGATGGCGAACCGGGCACGGTCGAGGACATCTCGGGCACCGAGGCGGAGAACGATGATCCGACCCTGTCGCTCGTGCCGCAGACGCCCGGGATCGCCCTCGTCAAGGAGGTGGCGGACGAGTCCGTCAGCACGCGCCCGGCCCTGGGCGACGAGCTTCTCTACCGCTTCACGGTGACGAACACCGGCAACGTGACCCTCACCGACGTCACCCTGACCGACGATCTGGCGGGCGCGGTGGTCTCGGGCGGCCCCATCGCCGCACTGGCGCCGGGCGAGACCGACAGCACCACCTTCACGGCACGCTATGCGCTGACGGCGGCGGATCTCGAGCGGGGGCAGGTCGCGAACACGGCCCGCGTCAGCGGGACCAATCCGGGCGATCCCGACACGCCGGTGACGGATGTCTCGGGCACCGAGGTGGGCAATGACACGCCGACCGTGGTCGAGCTCGACGTGCCCACGGATGTGACGGCCACCAAGACCGCCAGCCCCGAGCGCGTGGTCATCGGCGAGACCGTCTCCTATGTGCTGGCCTTCACCAACGACGCGCCGCGCTCGATGCGCGAGGTGGTGCTGGTCGACCGGATGCCCGACGGCCTCGTCTATACGCCCGGCAGCGCCACGCTCGACGGCACGCCTCTGGAGCCCGAAGTCAGCGGCCGCTTCCTGCGCTGGCAGGCGGACACCCTGCCCGCGGGCGGCACGATCACCGTGCGCTTCGCCGCGCGCGTGCTGGGGGCTGCGCCCTACGGGCCGCTCACCAACAAGACCTGGCTCCTCGACCGCACGGGCCAGCGCTCCTCGAACGTGGCGGAGGCCGTGGTGATCCGCGAGCCCGAGCATGTGTTCGAATGCGCCGACATCATCGGGAAGGTCTTCGACGACCGGAACATGAACGGCTATCAGGATCCGATCGACGGCGCGGCCCACGGCCGCGGCGCCGAGGCCGAAGAGCCGGGCATCCCCGATGTGCGTCTCGCGACGCCGAACGGGACCCTGATCCAGACCGACAAGTTCGGCCGCTTCCACGTCCCCTGCGCCGAGCTACCCGGCCAGACCGGCGCGAACTTCACGCTGAAGCTCGACACCCGCTCCCTGCCCTCGGGCTACCGGGTGACGACCGAGAACCCGCGCACGATCCGCGTCACGCCGGGCAAGATGGCCAAGCTGAACTTCGGCGCGGCTCTGGGCCGGGTGGTGCGGCTCGACCTGACGGCGGCGGCCTTCGCGGACGGCCGGCCGACCGCGGCCTTCGCCCGGGCGCTCGAGCAGACGGCGGCAAGCCTCGGCGATGCGCCGGTGGTGGTGCGGATCAGCACCCGGCAGGACGCCGGCGGCGCGGGCGCGGCAAAAGCGCGGCTCGATGCGGCCGAGGCGCTGGTGCGCAAGGCCTGGAAGGGTCGGGCCGGGCCGGTGCTCATCGAACGCACGATCCAGCGGGACCAGTAAGAGGATGACCAGAATGTTCGGAATGAACGTGCGCGCGCTCGCGGGCCTCTCGGTCTCGCTGCTGGCCCTCGGCGCAGGCAGCGCGCTGGCGGAGGACTGCGCGGGCAGGCCCGGCCCGTCGGCGATGGAAGCCTGCGATCAGGTGGCGCTGCCCGTGGGCGAGAATACCGAGGCCGGGGGCCCGGTGGTGCAGCCTCCGCTGGGCGGCGACGGCTTCCTGATCTCGGTGGACGGCGCGCCGGCCGCGGGCGATCCCGCAACGGCCGACGGCCAGCGGCAGGCGGACCTCCGGCTCTCGGACGCCGATGTGGATCTGCGCTTCGACGGTTTCGGCGTGGCGCCGCGGCTCGATGCGGGCCGGGCCGATCCGGGACCCGCCGGGCCGGGCGACCGCGTGGTGCTGCGGAGCCGGACCAACTATCCGGCCTTCCTCGCCCGGGCCGAGTTCCGCATCTATGACATGGACGCCTCGGGCGGCGGCACGCGGCTCCTGACCACCGTTCCGGTCGCGCCGAACGGCGAGGCGGCGCTCACGCTGCCCGAGGGGCGCGATCTTCAGTATGTGCTGCGCGTCTACGACCGCGCGGGTCGCTACGACGAGACAGCCCCCCTGCCCTTCGGCGCCCCCGACCGCCGCGGCCTCGCCTTCGGCGCGGGCGAGGAGGAGGGGTCGGACAATGCGACCCAGCGCAACATCCCGATCCGGGGCGGCGCGGTGACGGTGCATGTGCGCAACCTCGCACCGGGCGCGCGGCTCGAGACGCTGGGCACGAGCGTGGTCCCCGATCCGTCGGGCGCGGCCGTCGTGCAGCGCATCCTGCCGCCGGGCCATCACGGGATCGACGTGCGGGTGCCGGGCGCGCTCGACATCACGCGCGACCTGACGATCCCCGCCTCGGACTGGTTCACCGTGGGCGTGGCCGACCTCAGCTTCGGCCGCCGCATGGGCTCGCTGCCCGAGGGCACCGACAAGACGTGGCAGCGCGGGCGGCTGCAGTTCTACGCCAAGGGCAAGACCGCCCGCGGCTACGAGATCACCGCCTCGGCCGACACGCGCGAGGACGATCTGTCGGACCTTCTGGGCAACGTGCTCGACAAGGATCCGCGCGCGGTGCTCGGCCGGCTCGATCCCGATCTCTACTATCCGACCTACGGCGACGACTCGATCCTCACCGACGACACGCCCACCTCCTCGGGCCTCTATGTGAAGGTGGAGAAGGACGGCAGTTTCGGCCTATGGGGCGACTTCAAGTCGAAGAGCCGCGGCACCGAGCTTCTGCGCAACGAGCGCAGCCTCTATGGCGGCCAGCTCGTGCTGCAGAGCCGGGCGACCACGCCCGGGGGCGAGGCGCGGCTGCGCTTCGAGGGCTATGCGGCCGAACCGGACCAGCTGCCGCAGCGCGATCTGCTGCGCGGCACCGGCGGCTCGGTCTATTTCCTGTCGCGTCAGGACCTTCTGGAAGGATCCGAGACGCTGACCGTTCAGGTCCGCGATCCCGATACCGGCCGGGTGATCTCGACCCGCGGCCTCGTGAACGGGCAGGATTACTCGGTCAATTACGCGCAGGGGGTGGTGACGCTTTACGCGCCGCTCTCCTCCTATGCGGGCACCTCCGGGCTCCTGTCCGGCAGCGCGGTGGGCGAGGACGATCTCTATCTTGTGGCGCAATATGAATGGGCGCCGGTGACGGGCGACGTCGACGGCATGGCCTTCGGCGCGCGCGTCGAGGCCTGGGCCACCGACCGGCTGCGGCTGGGGATGAGCGGTCAGGTGGACCGCACCGGTCTTGCCGACCAGACCTCGACCGGGGCCGACCTGCTCTGGAAACTGTCCGAGGGCACCTATCTCGAGGCCGAGGCCGCGCGCTCTGAGGGGCCGGGCTTCGGCTTCACCAGCTCGATCGACGGCGGCCTCACGCTCGAGACGACCGATCCGGTCGACGGCACCGGCGAGGGCTACCGGCTGAAGGCGCGGGCCGATCTGGCGGACCTCCGGCCCGGCACGGAGGGCCATGTCGAGGTCTGGGCCGAGCGGCGCACGGCGGGCTTCTCCTCCATCGACCATCAGACGACCGAGGACGAGGAGCTCTGGGGCCTCGAGACCGAGGTCGCGACGTCGGAGCGCGGAAGGCTCGCCTTCCGCTACGAACATTACCGCAAAGATCCCGACGAGAAGCTCGACGAGGCGCGGCTGGGCTATGCCCACCGGCTGAACGACCGCGACACGGTGGAGCTGGCCTTCGGCCATCTCGACCGCGAGGATCCGGGCCGCGCCGACCGTACGGGGCGCAGGCAGGATGCGGGCGCGGGCTTCCGCCGCGAGCTCTCGGACCTGCTGAGCTGGGAGCTCTGGGGGCGCACCACCGTGGCCCGGTCGGGCGGGATCGAGCGCGCGGACCGCGCGGGCGTCAAGCTCGACACGGCACTCGGGCAGGACTGGCGGCTGCAGACCGGGATTTCGGCCGGCCACACCGGCTGGGGCGGCGAGATCATGCTGCGCCGCGAGAAGGATGCGGCCGAGAGCACCTATCTCGGTTATGTGCTCGATCCCGACCGGACGCTCGACGACGTGACCCTGACCGGGCGCGACCACGGCAAGTTCGTGGGCGGCGCACGGCGCAAGCTGGGCGAGAGCACCTCGGTCTTCGGCGAGAACAGCTACGACCTCTTCGGCCAGCGGCGCACCCTCGCCTCCTCCTACGGCGTGGAATATGCCGCGAGCGAGCGAACGGTCTGGACCGGGGCCGCCGAGTTCGGCCGCGTGGCCGACGATGCGACGGGCGATCTCGACCGCGTGGCGCTCTCGTTCGGGGTGCGCTACGACGATGGCAAGCGGCTCTCGAT
Organism: Cereibacter sphaeroides 2.4.1; assembly: GCF_000012905.2. Taxonomy (NCBI): domain Bacteria; kingdom Pseudomonadati; phylum Pseudomonadota; class Alphaproteobacteria; order Rhodobacterales; family Paracoccaceae; genus Cereibacter; species Cereibacter sphaeroides. The sequence continues at coordinate 788,167 of NC_007494.2, forward strand.
GAAGGGCCGGCTGGAGCTGCGACGCGACAGCGGGACCTACGAGGGGCGCGACCGCGATGCGGACACGATCCTCGGCACGGGCACGGTGCGCTATGCGCTGAACGACGCCGAGCGGATCGTGTCGAGCCTGCAGTTCGTGCTGCCCGACAACGGCACCGCCACCCTGCCCGAGGGCGACTACATCCGCTACGATCTGGGCTATGCGCTGCGGCCCACCGACAACGACCGGCTGAACCTGCTCGCGAAATACCAGTATCTCTACGATCTCTACGGTCAGGAGACGGACGGGGTGCAGAGCCGGAGCCCGCGGCAGAAGACCCATGTGGTGAGCCTCGATGCCGAATATGACGTGACCGAACGCTGGACGCTGGGCGGCAAGCTGGGGATGCGGTTCGGCGCGAGCTCGGCCGCCGAGGGCGAGGCCTTCGTGGATAACGACGCCTGGCTGGGCGTGGTCAGCGCGCGCTATCACCTCGTGCACAACTGGGACCTGCTGGCCGAGGTGCGGCAGCTGCATGCCGAACAGGCGGGCACGACCGAGACCGGCGTGCTGGTGGGCGGCTACCGGCAGGTCAACCGGAACATGTCGATGGGGCTGATCTACAATTTCGGCCGGTTCTCGGACGATCTGACCGACCTCGTGCAGGACGACAAGGGGCTGGCGCTGAACCTGATCGCGCAGTTCTGACACGCAGGAGGCGGGGGGCGCTGCCCCCCGTCCGCGCCTTCGGCGCGGGCAGGGAGCGGCGGTGCCGCCCCCTGCGGTCCCCCCGGGATATTTGGACAGAGTGAAGAGGCGAGGGACGGCAGGCCCGGCCTGCGCGCCGCACCCAAGGCAGCGTGTTCGCGGCGGGGCTCGTTCGGCTCGGGCGACGGCGCCGAGCCGTCGGCCGTCTGCGAAAGCCGCGGCGTGGGATCCGCACCCGGAGGGCAGACGGGAGCGGCCGGCCTCTGGCTCAGGGCGGGCGCGGGTGCGGCCGCCCGGGAGACCGGGCGGCGGCGGGCGTCAGGCCTCGATCAGCGCGATCATCCGTTCGAGCCGCTTCATGGCGAGCCAGCCGTCGCGGATCACCGGCGCCCGGTCGGACTCGCCGCGGATCATTGCCGCCACATCGGTCAGAAGCGCATGATAGCCCTTGTGATCCTCGTTCGCCGCCGCGGTGAAGTTCGGCGTCCAGACGAGGCTGTCGCAGCCGGGATCGAGCAGGGCGCGGGGATCCTCGGCCTTGAAGGGCGGGTTGCGGTGCCAGGCCACGTTGATGACATTCTCGACCTCGACGCGGTGATGGTCGCCCATCACCTGAACGAACTCCATCGGTGTGCCGCGCGACTGGACCGTGCCCATCACCACGTTGCCGATCACCCCGTTCTCGCAGGCGAAGTTCATGTGCAGGAGCATCTTGCCCTTGCCGCAGACATTCTTGCGCAGCTGCACGTCGGCGAAGTCGGCCCCTGCGAACCAGGGGATCAGGTCCATGTAATGGACGCAATGGTGCAGGTAGAAGCCGGTATAATCCACCTCGCCCGCGAAATAGGTGGGCGCGGTCATGTAGCTGCCGTGGATGCCCAGCACGGGGCCGAAGTCGCCGCCCTCGAGGATGTTCTTCGCGATCCGGTTGCCGGTGGAATAGCGCTTCATGAAGCCCACCGTGACCGGCACCTTCGCGGCCTCGGAGGCGCGCATCAGCTCTTCGGCTTGCACGGCAGTGGCGGCGGGGGGCTTTTCCATGAAGACGGGCAGGCCCCGCGCGATGGCCGCGAGCGTCGCGCGGTAATGGACCTCGGGGCCCACCGCCATGCCGATGGCATCGAGCCCGCCTGCGGCAATCATTTCCTCGAAGTCCGAGAAGACGGCCTTCGCGCCGAACTGGCGCGCGGCCGCCTGCGCGGCCGCCGCGTCACGGTCGCAGACCGCCGCGATCTCGAAGCCCGAACGGGCGAGCTGCGGCATCAGCATCCAGGTTGCGTGGCGGCCGCAGCCGATCCATCCGATCCTGATCGTCATCAGTGGGTCACCTCCGCCAGGGTGAGCGCGGAGCGGATGAGGCCCAGCCCCGCGCGCAGCTTCTCGTCCTCGTCCTCGTGCGGGGCGCGCCAGTGGGCGATGGGCAGCGCCACGCGCTCGTCGTCGCGCCGGAAGGGCTCGAGCGAGACCGGACCCGCGTAGCCCGCCTGCCCCAGCGCCCGCGCGATGGCCGTCCAGTCCATGGTGCCGGTGCCGGGGAAGCCGCGGTGGTTCTCGTTGGCCTGAAAATGGACGAGGCGCGCGCCTGTGGCGCGGATCGCATCGGGGATCGAGCGTTCCTCCATGTTCATGTGGAACGTGTCGAGCATGACGCCGAGACCGGGCGAGCCCACCGCATCCACCACCTCGATGGCCTGTGCGGTCGTGTTCACGATGTCGGTCTCGAAGCGGTTCAGCGGCTCGAGCCCGAAGACCTTGCCCGCGCTCGCGGCGAGCGGGGCCACTTCGGCCAGCCCCTCGACGGTGCGGGCGGCGCGGGCGGCGATCTGTTCGGCCGTCCAGGGGAAGGGCGGGCGGCCGGCGAAGACCAGCGGCTCGCCATAGAGCGGGCCGCCGACGATGGTCGCGCCGAGCGCCTCGGCGGCCTCGATGCAATATTTCAGATAGTCGCGCCCGCCGGCCCGCGCCGCAGGCTCCTCGCTCGCGATCGAGCGCTGGAGGTTCACGCGCGCGGCCAGAACGAGGCCCAGCCCCTCGCCCTCGCAGATGCGCCGCACCTCGGCCGCGTCGAGCCCGTCTTCGGGCTCGGGCACGAGAAGCTCGATGAAATCGAAGCCCAGGGCCCGGGACTTCTTCAGGAAATGCAGCGACTCCGAGGTGAAGGGCCGGATGAACTGCATCGAGATGATGCCGACAGGATTTTTCACGTTTCTTCCTTCTTGGGAAGGCGGGGCCCTCTCCGGCCCCGCCGGGTCTGGGATCAGCCCTTCACGGCGCCCTGAGTCAGGCCGCCCACGAGGCGCCGCTGCACGATCAGGAACAGGAGGGTGGCGGGCATGGCGCCCACGATGCCGCCGGCGGTGAGGAGGCCCCACTGGACCTGATATTCGCCGATCATGGTCTGCACCGCGACCGTGATGGGCCGGACGTTCTGGCCACCCAGCGTCAGGGCATAGAGATATTCGTTCCAGGCGGTGATGAAGATGTAGATGCCGGTCGCGATGATGCCCGGCGCGCAGAGCGGCAGGATCACCCGCACCATGGCCGAGAGCCGCGAGCAGCCGTCGGTCATCGCCGCCTCGTCCAGCGATTTCGGGATGCCGTTGATGTAGCTCGTCATCATCCAGACCGAGAAGGGAATGGCGATGGTCGAGTTCGCGATGATGAGCGCGAGATGCGTGTCCAGAAGCCCCAGCTGGCGCATCAGCACGAAGAGCGGCAGGATCAGGAGCACCAGCGGGAACATGTTGATGAGCAGGAACTGCAGCAGCAGCACGCGCTTGAAGCGGAAATCGAAGCGCGAGAAGCTGTAGGCCGCCGTCACCGACAGGGTGAGGCCCACGATCACGGTGCCCGAGGCCACGATCAGGCTGTCGAGCATGTTGCGCGCGAAGCCCACGTTGGCGAAGAGCCGGGCGTAGTTCTCCCAGACGAGGTCGAAGACCGAGGGGCCGCGGGTGAAAAGCTTGTCCTCGGCCGTGAGCGAGGTCAGCGCCATCCAGAGATAGGGGCCGAGCGTGAAGACGAGGATCAGGACCATCGGCAGATCGACGGTCAGGATCCGCCGGAGGGTGGATTTGCGTCCCAGAGCCATCAGTGCACCGCCTTGGCCGAACGTTTCAGATAAAGGATCACGATGCCGAGCAGGAGCAGCGTGAAGGTCATGGCGAGTGCCGATCCGTAGCCGAAATCGAGGTTCGTGCGCGCCTCGAGGAAGGCGTAGAGCGGCAGGGTATAGGTGGCATAGCCGGGCCCGCCGCCGGTCATCACGAAGATCACGTCCATCGAGTTCGCGACCCAGATCGTGCGCAACAGGATCGCGGTGAAGAGCACGCCCGAGATGCCGGGCAGCGTGATGTGCCAGAACTGCCGTAGGCTCGAGGCGCCGTCGAGCGAGGCCGCCTCGTAGTAGCTGCGCGGGATCGACTGGAGACCGGCGAGGATCATCACCGCGAAGAAGGGAAAGCCCTGCCAGGTCAGCGTGAGGATGATCGCATAGAGCGCGGTGCCGGGGTTCGCGAGCCACGGGATCGACTGTTCGAGGATGCCCACGCGCAGCAGAAGGTCGTTCAGCACGCCGTAGTTCGAATCGTAGATCCAGGCCCACATCAGCGCGATCACGACCGAGGGTAGTGCCCAGGGAATGATGATGAGCGCGCGGGCCACGGGCCGCCACGGGAACTTCTGGTTCAGGAGAAGCGCCGTCGCCAGCCCCAGAAGCGCCTGCGCGGGCACCGTGATCGCGATCCAGAGCACCGTGTGGCGCAGCGAGATCCAGAAGACCTCGTCCTGCAGGATCGCCGCATAGTGCTTGAGCCCCACCCAGTCGAATTTCTTCGGCCGGAACAGCACATAGTCGTGCAGGCTCATCCAGGCCGTCTGCACCATCGGGAAGAAGACGATGGCGAGCGTGACGAGCACGGCCGGGGACAGCAGCGCCAGCGGCAGCACCTGCCGCCAGAGCCGCGCGCGGCGGGCGGGGGCGATTTCGTCGCGGTCAGGGACCGGAACACTTGTCATCGGGCGGACCTCTCTCGTCCCCTGCGGCGCGGAGGGCCGGCAGGCGGGTCAGGCTCGGACGCGGGCGGCGCGTCGGATGGTTCGGGAAGAAGGCGGGCCGGGGAGGGAGCGCCCCGGCCCTGCACCGTCACTCTTCGGCGAAGAGCTTGGCGATGGCTTCGTTCATCTGGGCGGCGGTGATCTCCCCGTTCAGCGCGCGCTGCATGTTCGTGGGCCAGACGGTGTTCACGAACTCGGGCGTGGCCGAGGAGGCGGGCAGCAGATGGGCGAAGGGGAGCGAGGCCTGGGTCGCGTCGACGAAGCGCTTCTCGTGCTGGTCCCAGGTGGCGCTGTCGCTCTTGGTCACCGGAAGCTGGCCCGTGGCGCTGTTGAAGAGCGCGTTGTTGCCCTCCGACGAAAGGAACGAGATCCACTTCCAGGCGGCTTCCTTGTCGCTGGCATTGCTGAAGACCCCGGTGGATTCGTCGCCGAAGGTGGTCCAGCGCCCGCCGCCGCATTCTGGCACCGGCACCGCCGCGACCTTGTCGCCCAGTGCCGCCACCAGATCGTTCGAGGAGCCGACATGGTGGATCGTCATCGCGGTCACGCCGGTCTTGAAGGCGCCGATGATCTCCTGAAAGCCGTCGTTCGGGGCCGAGGGCGGGAAGACCTTGTCCTTCTGGAAGAGATCCACCACGAACTGCGTGCCCGCCACGCCGGCCTCGGAGGTGAGGCTCTCGTCGAGCGCCACGCCCTCGCGGCCCAGCGTGAAGGCGCCCCAATGTTCGTGCCCGGACTTGCCGCCGCGGAAGCCGAACCCGTAGGTGTCGATCTTGCCGTCGTTGTTCGTGTCGCGGGTGAGCTTGATCGCGGCTTCGCGGAACTGGTCGCAGGTCTCGGGCGGGGCGAGGCCCAGCTCCTCGAACATGTCGGCGCGGTAATAGAGGTAGAGCGCCACATATTGCACCGGCAGGTAATAGTGCTTGCCATCCTCGGCCTCGGTCAGGTCGAAGAGATTGTCGAGGATGTCGTCGCGGCCCTCCCAGCCCGCGATCATCTCGTCGAGCGGCTCGAGCGCCTCCATCTCGAGAAGGCGCGGCAGGGCGAACATCTTCAGCATGGCCGCGTCGGGCGCGTTGCCGCCGACGATGGCCGTGTAGAGATTGTCGTAATAGCTGTTCCAGGGCACGTTCTGCGCGTCGATCCTGATGCCCGGGTTCGCTTCCTCGAACTTGGCCACCAGATCCGACATCGGGTTCTCCGGATTGTCGAAGTGATACCAGAAGCGGACGGTGCTGTCGGCCGAGGCGATCCCCGGCGCGAGGCCGGCCAGAAGGGCCAGCGCGCTGATGGTTCTTTTCATTCTCTCTCCTCCCAAAATCGAGAAACGTTCGCCGCCCGGGGCGGCGGTCAGGTGAGCGCCCGGAACACCTCGCCCGCCCGGCGGTAGGCCGCCACCGACTGCGGCAGCCAACGGCTCATCTGCATGAATCCGTGGACGACCCCCGGCACGATGTCGAACCTGTCGGTCCGCCCCAACGCTGTGAGCCGCGCCGAGAAGCGCTCGGCGTCCGAGCGCAGGGGATCGATCTCGGCCGCGTTGAGATAGAGCGGCGGCAGCGCCGCCAGCATCGCATCCGGCGCGCGGGCGGGCGTGAGACAGGGATCCTCGAGCCGGCCTGCCGCGGGCGTGTAGAAATCCCAGTAGCGCAGCATCTTGGCGCGGGTCAGGCCCGGCCCCTCGGCCACCTCGACATAGCTCGGGCTTTCGAAATCGGCATCGAACACCCCGTAGAAGAGGAGCCCCGTCGCCGGCAGGTCGCGGCCGTTCAGCCGGAACATCAGCGCGACCGCGAGATGGGCGCCCGCGCTATCGCCCGCCACCGACCAGCGGCGTCCGGCGAGGATCGCCTCGCGCCCGGCCCAGACGGCGAGACAATCCTCCAGTCCCGCCGGATAGGGATGTTCCGGCGCGAGCCGGTAGTCGAAAGTCACCACCGCCGCGCCGGTCTCGACCGCAAGCTGGCGCGCCGCCCCCTCGTGGGTCGCGGCCGAGCAGAAGGCCCAGCCGCCGCCGTGGATGAAGAGGATCGCCTCGCGCCCGAGATCGCCCGCGGGCAGGAAGACATGCGCCCGCCGCCCGTCCGGCGTCTCGACGCGAAGCTCGCGCGCCATGGCGGGCTCCGGCCCGTTCCAGCGCCGGTTGCCGGCCTCGGCCGCCGCCCGGCCCTCGGCCGGCGGCAGGAGCGTCGGATCGGGCTGCACCCCGTCCTCGGCCAAGAGCCGGTCGAGCACGGCGCGCATTTCGGGAGCAAGGGTCAGGCTCATGGATGCACCTTCAGGGCGGGGGTCGCCATGCCCTGCCCTGCCTCGGGCGCGAGCGTCGGCATGACCTCGGGGCCGAAATCGACGATGGTCGCGATGTGATGCGAGAGCGCGCGCATCAGCGCCTCGGCGCTGCGCGTCTCTAGCGCCTCGAGGATCGAGACATGCCGGTCGGCGGTCGCGAGCAGCTCCCGGCTGTTCGCCGCACTGTTCAGGATCTTGAACCGCTGCGTATGAAGAAGGCAGCGCATCAGCACCGGCTCCACCACCGGCATGGCGGCGGCCTCGAACAGACGCAGGTGAAAGCGGCAGTCTTGCTCCAGCAGCGCATATTCGTCTTCCTGCAGCGCGGCCAGCCGCATGGCCTGCAGCAGCATGTCGAGATCCCTGCGCAGGCGAGGGTCGTTCGCCTCGATCACCCGGATCGCAGCGCGGCATTCGATGTCGTGGCGGATGCGCAGAAGCTCCACCACATCGTCGGAATGGGCCTCCGTCACATGGGTGTCGCGGCGGGCGCGGCGCTGGACCAGCCCTTCTTCCGACAGCCGCATCAGCGCTTCGCGGATGGTGCCCTGCGCCACCGCGAACCGCTGCGCCAGATCCAGTTCGCGCAGCACGCCGCCGGGCGGAAGCGTCCCCAGCACGATCTCGCGGCGGAGCGCATGCTCCACCTGCGCGCTGCGGCTGCGCTGCGGTCCCGCTCCGAAGGCCTCGCCCACACCCATGACCCCTGCATCCTCCCTGATGTTGTATTGATAATCACATGATTATTGATAATGTCAACGATATTGATAATGTGGGTCCGACGGGCTTCGGCGCGAGAAGCGGCCGGACGACAGGGAGGACAGCGCATGGCACGCATCAGTCTGCAGAAGATCGTGAAGCGGTATGGCGGGATGGAGGCCATCCACGGCGTCGATCTCGAGGTGGAGGACGGCGAGTTCGTGGCCTTCGTGGGGCCCTCGGGCTGCGGGAAATCCACCATGCTGCGGATGATTGCCGGGCTCGAGGACATCAGCGGCGGCCATATGCGCATCGGCGACCGGCTGGTGAACGATATCGAGCCCAAGGGCCGCGACGTGGCGATGGTGTTTCAGGATTACGCGCTCTATCCGCACATGACGGTGCGCGACAACATCGGCTTCGGGCTGAAGATGCGCGGCGAGCCCGCCGAGACGATTCGGAAGAAGGTCGAGGAAGCCGCGCGCATCCTCCAGCTCGAGGACCTGCTCGACCGCCGCCCCGGCCAGCTCTCGGGCGGCCAGCGTCAGCGCGTGGCCATGGGCCGCGCCATCGTGCGCAAGCCCAAGGTCTTCCTGTTCGACGAGCCGCTCTCGAACCTCGACGCCAAGCTGCGGGTCGAAATGCGCACCCAGATCAAGCGGCTGCACCGGATGCTGCGCACGACGACGATCTATGTGACCCACGATCAGGTCGAGGCGATGACGCTGGCCGACCGCGTGGTGGTTCTGCGCAAGGGCAGCATCATCCAGCACGGCCGTCCGCTCGAGCTCTACGAGCGGCCCTCCTGCCGCTTCGTGGCCGAATTCATCGGCTCGCCGCAGATGAACATCCTGCCGGGTCGCGTGGCCTCGTCGGATCGCGGCACGGTGATCGAGGTGGGCGGCGGCGCGATCCCGCTTTCGCATCTGCCGGTGCCGGTGGGCACCAGCCTCGATGTGGGCCTGCGCCCCGAGCATCTGGAGCCCTGCGCGCCCGAGGAGGCCGATTTCGTCGCAGAGGTGGACGTGCTCGAGGAGCTGGGGTCGGATACGCTCGCCATCTGCCTCATGGGCGAGCGCGAGATCACCGTGCGGGTGCCGGCCGACCGGGCCCGCAGCCTCGGCCGCACGCAGCCGCTGCGCTTCGACCGCCAGAACCTGCATCTCTTCGATGCGGCGAACGGCCAGCGGATCGACTTCATCGCCTGACGATCCCGGCGCGCGGCTCCCCCCGCGCGCCGCTTCTGGCCGCTTGGACACAAGGTCCTCTCCAGCGTCTCCGTCCGGCGCGCAGGTGCGCCGCGGGCGGCTTCTGGCTGGCAGGATCCAAGGTCCCCGCAGCGCCTCGCTCCGGCGTGCAGGCGCCCCTGGGCGTCTCTTTCGGCTGGCCGCAATCCAAGGTCCAGCAACGCCTCGGCCCTGCACAGGATGCCCGCGCTGGTGCGTGAAACGCATGACCATGAGCCGCAGCGCTTGAGGCACTCCGAACGCGGCTGCCGGACCGCTAAAGGCAGGCCGCAAAGACCGAGTTGACTTGTCAGGTATTCTCGGGTCATTAGGAGGAGACGCCAGCCAGTCGGGCGCTTCGCGTTTCCCTCCGCGAAAGGTGCCGTGCAAGCCACCGAACCCATCAGCACGGTGGACCATGTCGCTGCTTGCCCTGCCTGAGCTTACCTTTCGGCAATCTGCGCTTTGCCTGCGCATCACGCGCGCGGCGGCCAAGGCCGGCCGTCCGGCCGGACCCCGCAGGCGGTGCTTCTGCCAGCAGGAAAAGCGGGCCCTCGGACCGCGCCGAGCGCCGAGGAACGCGCGGACGGGAGAGCAACCGCTCTCCCCGCGCCTTGTCGCTCGGCGCGGGGCACCCTGCATCCGCCTGCGGACGCCTGCCGGTCGACCCCGCGCAAGGGACGCCGCTCGTGATCCCGCATTGAGGAGACATCCATGACCCTCGCTCAACAGACCGTAGGCTTCTACGAAGGTCCGCTGCCGGAAGGGCTGCTCGACCACATCGAGGAGCATGTGGCGGCGTTCGAGATCCCTCAGGAGCGGAGGGACGGTCTCCTGCGCATCGCCTATGGCCGCGGCCAGACCGAGATCGAGGCCGCGGGGGCGCGCCTGCGCATCGCGATCCGCGCCGGCGGCCCGGTGGAGCTCTACCAGCTTCGCGAGAGTGCGATGTATCTGCTCGACCATGTCTGCCCCGCTGCGGGCAAGGGCATCGCCTGGACGGGAACCCCCGAGACGCAGCGGCCGCCGAGCCTTCATCCCGCGACGCTCGTCGCCCGCGAGCGGCGGGGCGCGAACTTCCTGCGCCTGACGATGGGCTGCGCGGGCACGGCGGCGCTCGATGCGGGGCCGATGCATTTCTCGCTGCTCCTGTCGCCCGAGGGCCGCGCGCCGGTCTGGCCGCGGCTCGACGGGCGCGGCCGCACCGTCTGGCCCGAGGGCGAGGAGGCGCTGCACCGCGCGGCCTACACGTTCGTCGCGCTGGAGCCGGAGGCGAACCGCTTCACCTTCGACCTCTTCCTGCATGAAGGAAGCCGGGCGAGCGCCTGGGCGCTCTCGGCCCCGCTCGGCACGAAGGTGGCGGTGATGGGACCGGGCGGCGGCGATCTTCCGGACGCGGGCGAGATCCTCCTTGCGGGCGACGAGACGGCGCTGCCCGCGATCCGGCGCATCCTCGAGACCTCCGCCGCCGACCGGCGCGGCCGGGTGCTGATCGAGATCGGCGACGACGGTGACCGCATGCCCCTCCGCGCGCCCGAGCAGGTCGAGGTGACATGGCTCCGGCGCCACGCGGGAGAGACGCTGCTTGCAGCGCTGAGGGCGGTCGATCTCGATCCCGATGCGCCGCCCCCCTACCTCTGGGTGGCGGCGGAGCAGGCGACCGTGCGGGAGGCACGCGCCCATTTCCGGCGCGACCCGCGGGTGGCGTCGATGCGCCCCTATTTCTCGACCTACTGGCGTCGAGAGGGATGAAGCCTGCGGACGGGTGACGGCACGCATCGAAACGAGGAGGCACTGTGCGAAGCTTCCGGGCCCGCATCTGATGGGCGGAAGTTCGAACGCCAGGTTGCCGAGCCGCAGGTCCGCATCGCCGTCCCAAATGGCTGCCCCGTCTTCGGCATACCTGTCACCGAGGTCGCAGGATAGGTCTGTCCGGCCAAGGGGAGGCCCGGCTGTCAGCCGATTGCCGCAACAGAGTGCCCGTCAGCGGCGCCGCGCCGCACCCAAGCCGTTACGGCCGGGCGACGCCGCTTCCCATCGTCATCCTCTGGACCCCGCCGAGGCGCCTAGCCCGTTGCAGTCGAGGCGAGCATCGTCGGCCGCGTGCGGACGACAGGCTCGGCCCGCTCGACATGGGCCGCCATCTCATTGAGCTGCTGAAGCCGCCGCTCATGCTCGGGCGTGGCCTCGAGCCCCAGCGTGTCGAGCACCCGCTTCCAGCGGTGGGCCCAGTCGTGACGGCGCAGCGACTGCGCGATGTTGCTGCGCCGTGCCCGCTCGACCCGGGCCGGATTGTCCTCGAGTTCGGCCAGCACCTCGCCGATGTCCCGGTCGAGCGGGATCAGCGCATCGGGCCAGTCGAAGGCCTGATGATATTCCGGGCAATCGGGCGCACTGCCGAGGACGAGCGCACCGCCGGCCGCCCCCTCGAAATAGCGCGTCGACAGCGCCCGGTCGCCGCCGGCGAGTTCGCGCACCGCAGACGGATCGCCCGGATCCCAGGCGAGGAAGCAGTGGCTGTGCCGGATCAGGTCGGCGTTGTAGCGCCGCACCGGCGCCCAGCCGTCGCGCATCTCCTGCCCCTTCCAGACGTCATAGACATAGACGAGGTCGCGCTCGGCGGAGAGATCGAGAAGACGCTCGTGCACCGACGCATCGCGGCGCCCGATCACCGTCACATCGATGCCGCGCTTCGGCAGATGCGGGAACGGCGCGGTCAGCATCGTGTCGGTTGCCGTGGACAGCTGCGTGATCGGCGCGCTCGTATAGCGCGCCAGCGCTTCCTTGCTCGAGCCGTTCAGCACGAAGACATGGTCGAACCGATCCAGCAGCCGCAGCTTGTCCTTCCATTGCTCGAAGGTCGAGGACCAGCTTTCCAGAAGAAAGATCGCGGCGATCCCCGACCGGTCGCGCCACTGCCGGATCTGGTCGATCTCCTCGATCTCATAGACGAACTGGCAGGTGTAGAGGGTGAGGTCGTAGTCGAGATCGAGCGTCATCGGCTCCATCCGCGGGACGTAGTGCCCGCGCAGCTTGCGGTATTTGAGCTCCAGCCGGTCGCGCAACGGCAGGCTCACCGCGCCCGCGCCCGGCCGGTAGAGACGGTCCTGCGGCGCGATCACCCGCCCGCCCTCGAGCCGCGAGACGACGTTCGACCATTCCCAGAGCACGCCGCTCCACGGCCGGGCATCCATGTTGTGCGTGGAAACGAGCAGCGTCCTGCGAAGGGTCATGCCGAAAATCCTCGAACGATCAGTTTGCGTGCGGCACCCGACGGTGCGCTTGCCAATGAAAAGATAAAAGATGGGTCAAGGATGCCGATCCGGCTCCGTCTTTCAAGGCACCAATCGCGAAAAGGCCATAAAACCTGCGCCGCCACACGTCAGGGTTGCACTCGTCACCCGCACAGGAGGAGTGGGCGCTTCCTGAACGTGCATCGTCCCCCGGCAGACCGTCGGTGGCGTCTCTGCTCAGACCGCAAGACCCAGCCTCGCCCGGAACCTCGCCATCTCGCGCGGCTCGGGGCGCACGCCGGTGTAGATCTCGACATAGTTCGGAATGCGCGCGAGCCGCGTCTCCAGCGTCTCCTCCGCCCGCATCGAGATATAGCCGATCTGCACCAGATAGACGGTCCGCGCCCGCACATCCGCCTCCTGCGGATCGTGCCCCCACCGCGCGAGCATGTCGGTCAGCGCCGCCAGCCGCTCGGCATCCGCCGCCTCGACGGCCGCAGCCATGGCGGGATCCTGCAGGCCCCAGCTGCGGGCCGCGAATTCGAAGCGCGCATCGAACCGACCCGAGAGGAAGCAGGCCAGCACATTCAGCATCGCTTCGGCCCGGCTCTCCGCATATTCGGCAGAGGCCGCCACGAGGGGCGCGGTCGTCGTCCCGGCCCACTGGCTGCGCAGCGCATCCAGCACGTCGGCCCGGTCCTTGAAGAACCAGTAGAAGCTGGTGCGGGAGAGCTTCAGCCGCGCGGCGAGGGTCATGATCTTGACCGATTCCACGCCGCCCTCGATCAGCGCCTCGTAGGCCGCCTGAAGCCAGCCTTCGCGCGACCCGCGCCACCCCGTCTCGGAATCCCGTTCCTCCATGTCCCGTGCTTAGGCGGGCGACAGCCGGCAGGCAAGCGAATGTTCGCCACAGATCATCCATTGGTCACTGCCGAACCTTTAATTGACACAACTGAACATTTTGGCAGATGATGCATCCGTCCCGCCAAGGAGTCTCCCATGTCGAACGACCCCCTCCTCCAGCCCTACCGGCTCAAGCATCTCACGCTGCGCAACCGCATCCTCATCACCAGCCACGAGCCCGCCTATCCCGAGGACGGGATGCCGAAGGACCGCTATCGCGCCTATCATGTCGAGCGGGCGAAGGCGGGCGTGGCCCTGACCATGACGGCGGGATCGGCCAGCGTCTCGCGCGACAGTCCGCCCGTCTTCAACAACGTCCTGGTCTGGAAGGACGAGGTGGTCGGCTGGATGAAAAAGCTTGCCGACGAATGCCACGACCATGGCGCGGCGGTGATGATCCAGCTCACCCATCTCGGGCGGCGCACGCGGTGGGACAAGGGCGACTGGCTTCCGGTGGTGGCGCCGAGCCACGAGCGCGAGGCGGCCCACCGCGCCTTCCCCAAGCGGATGGAGGAGTGGGACATCGCCCGCATCGTGGGCGACTTCGCCGACGCGGCCGAGCGGATGAAGGCGGCGGGCCTCGACGGGATCGAGCTCGAAGCCTACGGCCACCTGCTCGAGCAGTTCTGGTCGCCTCTGACCAACGATCTCGAGGCGCCGTGGGGTGGCAGCCTCGAGAACCGGTTGCGCTTCACCTTCGAGGTGCTCGGCGCGATCCGCAGGCGCGTAGGGCCCGATTTCATCGTGGGCGTCCGCTACACGGGCGATCAGGATCTGGCGGGGGGGATGGGCCCGGCCGAGGGGCTCGAGGTCTCGCGCCGGCTGAAGGAGAGCGGGTTGATCGATTTCCTGAACGTCGTGAAGGGACATATCGACACCGACCCCGGCCTTACCGACCTGATCCCGATCCAGGGGATGCGCAGCGCGCCCCATCTCGATTTCGCGGGCGAGATCCGCGCCGCCACCGGTTTCCCCACCTTCCATGCGGCGCGCATTCCCGACGTGGCAACCGCGCGCCACGCCATTGCCAGCGGCAAGCTCGACATGGTGGGCATGACGCGCGCCCACCTGGCCGACCCGCATCTCGTGCGCAAGATCGTCGAAGGCCGCGAAGACGACATCCGCCCCTGCGTCGGCGCGAACTACTGCCTCGACCGGATCTATCAGGGCGGCATGGCGCTCTGCCTGCACAACCCCTCCAGCGGGCGCGAGATCGAGCAGCCCCACGAGATCGCCCCTGCCCCGGTAAAAAAACGTATCACCGTGGTGGGCGCCGGCCCGGCCGGCCTCGAGGCCGCGCGCGTGGCCGGCAGCCGGGGACATGCGGTGACGGTGTTCGAAGCGGCGTCCGAGGCCGGCGGTCAGCTGCGGCTCGCCGCGCGGCAGGAGCGACGGCGCGAGATGATGTCCATAGTGGGCTGGCGTCTCGACCAGTGCGGCAAGCTGGGGGTGAAATTTCATTTCAACAGCTTCGCCGAGGCCGAGGCGGTGCTTGCGACAGAGCCCGATGCGGTCATCGTGGCCACCGGGGGCCTGCCGCATACCGAGGTGCTGGAAGAGGGCAACGACCTCGTCTGCTCGGCCTGGGACATCCTCTCGGGCGATGTGAAACCGGGTGCCAGCGCCCTCGTCTTCGACGATGCGGGCGATCATGCGGGGCTTCAGGCGGCCGACCTCATAGCCGCGACCGGAGCCGCGGTCGAGGTCGTGACACCCGACCGCAGCTTCGCACCCGAGGTGATGGCGATGAACCTCGTGCCCTACATGCGCAGCCTGCAGGCGCGCGACGCAACCTTCACCGTGACATGGCGCCTCAAGTCGGTCCGGCGCGAAGGCAACCGCCTGCGCGCGGTGCTGGGCAGCGACTACGGCCCCATGCTGCGGGACCGGCTGGTCGATCAGGTGGTGGTCAACCACGGCACGCGGCCGCTCGACGATCTCTATTTCGAGCTGAAGCCGCTCTCGTCGAACCTGGGCGAGGTAGATTACGACGCCCTTGCCACGGGGGGCTCGCAGGAGCGGCTGATCAATCCCGAGGGCCGCTTCCGCCTCTACCGGATCGGAGACGCGGTGGCTGCGCGCAACACCCACGCCGCGATCTATGACGCGCTGCGGCTGGTGCGCGACCTCTGACGGCCGCAGGCAGGCCCCGAGACGGGGCCTCCGCAGGTCCCTCGGGGGCCGCGCCTCGGGTCACTGCAGGAGCCGCGATCCGAAATCGATCAGCACGCCGAGGGCGGCGAAGGGCAGCGTGAGGAAAAGCGCAATCCAGAGCCCGCCCATGGCCGTCGGCCGCGAAGCCGGCGCATGGATGCCGCGGACCACGCCCGACCCGGCCCCGGTGGTGGCCGCGCGTCCGCCAGATGCCCCATCGCGCGGCGCGCCCCCCGCCCGCGCCCGCTCCGGTCCTCGCAGATCCGCCCCCGTCGCCTCGTCTCGCCCCCGCTTCATAAGCCCCTCCCCGTATCCCCAGCTTGTCGCACCGCCCGGCGTCGCATTCGCCAGCAAAGCCACGACGGCGTTTACCCCCCATTAGTTGCCGTGTGGTTAAAGGCGGAATGCGTTGCTGCTGGACCCTCTGCGACATCCCGCGTCCGCCCGAAGGGGCCGGCCTGCCCATGCAGCAGCATCCCTCCTACGGCCGGGCCTGCGGCAGCCTCGGGGCCGAGGCTCTCTGGCTCGAATGGCGCGAGGGGCGCCGGACGCTCGGCACGGCGCAGGTTCTCGCCCGGCAGCTGCCGGTCGTCGGACGCGTGGCGCTTCTGTCGCGGGGGCCGGTCTGGAGGCCGGACACCCCGCGCGCGCGGTCGGAGACGGCCATGGCGGAGCTTCTGTCGGCGCTCGGCCAAGGGCACCGCGCCGTCCTCTTCACGCCTGAGGCCGAGGATGGCAGCCCCGTCTTACACGGCGGCATGATCCCGGTGATGACGGCCGCTCATGTGGCCCGGCTCGCGCTGGCGCCTGAGCTGTCGACGCTGCGGGCGGGACTGGCGCCGGCCTGGCGGAACAAGCTGGCGCAGGCAGAGCGCACGGGGCTCCGGGTGACGGAGACGAGCCTGCCCGACAACCCGGGACACTGGCTGCTCGGGGCCGAGGCGGCACAGGCGCAGGCGCGGGGCTATGCGCGCCTGCCGCCGGCCTTCGCCCGCGCCTGGGCGCGAAGCGGCCGGACGCTGCTCCTTGCCGCCGAGGGGGACCGCGGGCCGCTGGCGGGTATCCTGATCCTGATCCATCCCCCCTGGGCCACCTACCACCTCGCCTGGACATCGCCAGCCGGGCGCAGGCTCCATGCGCACACTCTGCTGCTCTGGAGGGCGATCGAGCGGCTGAAGGAGATGGGGATCCTGGCGCTGGAGCTGGGCCTGCTCGACACGGAGCGGACGGAAGGCATCGCGCGGTTCAAGCTCGGAACCGGAGCGGCAGCCTGTCCGCTCGGGGCGACCTGGCTCCGCGCGCCGGGCACGGGCTCTGTGGCCCGGATTGCGCGGCTCGGGCTCCGCGCGGGCGTCGTGCCGCAGACCGCGAGACCGTCCGCGCGAGGCTGACGGGCTCCGGGCCGCGCCCGGAGGGTCCGGCGCAAGCCTGCGCGGACGCGGCGTCCCGCTCAGGTTCGCGCTCACGACCGGCGTACGGCGGCCGGGAAGCGCGACCTTCGGAAGCCCTCTGCACGATGCTGCTCCGGTCAGGCGCCAGCACGACGCCGGAGCGGTCCTCCGCCTTGCCCGGCACAGGAGGGGCCGTCACCCCCTCCGGGGCACCATCGCGTCCGCCTCGCTCCACGGCGCCGGACAGGTCCACTTCACGCCTGTCGGGAAGAGACCGTGCCGGCCGCAGGAGGCGGCCCGAGCCCGAACCGCCATCGGCTTCCGGCCCCTGCCGTCCGATGGCCGGATCCGCGACAGGAGAAGCCGCAGGCGGCCGACCTGATCC
Organism: Cereibacter sphaeroides 2.4.1; assembly: GCF_000012905.2. Classification (NCBI taxonomy): domain Bacteria; kingdom Pseudomonadati; phylum Pseudomonadota; class Alphaproteobacteria; order Rhodobacterales; family Paracoccaceae; genus Cereibacter; species Cereibacter sphaeroides. The sequence goes on from NC_007494.2 coordinate 805,191, forward strand.
GCTGCGCCCCACACCCGCCATCTGCACATTTTCGGTAACGGGCGCGAGTCGGGCCTCTCCCACCTCAACCTCAGGGTTTGTCCGCGGATTGAGGCGATCACCCACCAAGCTCATGTAATTACTTCTTTTTTTTACCAGATGCTCAAAAGACGGGCCTTCCAGCGCCTTACCTTTTGCGCAACTTGAGAATGGGACGGCAGCACGGTCTCCTCGCGCCGCAATCGGCTGCCCAGCGAAATGAGAAGATGAAGCGTGGAACCCTCTCGGCCCTGACGGATCAGGAACCTCTGTTCCGTGATCTGGCTCCGGCCGGCTGCTATGTGGCGCTGAGGGTGGGGTTCCTCGCGCCAGAGGACGAATGCAACTTCTTTCCGTCGTCCTGGATCCGCCACTACACGGTTCAGGCCTTCGGCCTGCGCGATCCGCTGATCCGCTGGGCGGCCTCCGCAAACGGGGCCGCGCGCTGGAGCGCCGTCCATCTGCCCGACGAGGCGGGGGTGCTCGCCGCCTACCGCCGTCATGGGCTGCGCTTCGGTTGCGTGATCGGCCTGCCCGCCCGCACCGCCCGCAGCCGCAAGCGGAGCTTCGGCCTCTTCGCCCGCAACGACCGCGAGATGACCAACCACGAGATCGCGACGCTCCGCGCGACACTGGCCGAGCTTCATGCCCCGAACCGCGACGCGCTCACCCCCAGTCAGGCGGAGGTCCTGCGGATGCTGAGCGAGGGCGTGCGCTACAAGGAGATCGCGCACCGTCTGGGCATCACCGAAGGCGCGGTGAAGGCCCGCTTCAAGGCCGCCTGCGATCGCCTGGGCGCCCGGACCGCGGTGCAGGCCGCCAACATCGCCCAGCGCCGCGGGCTGCTCTGACCGCTGCGGGCGGGCCGCGCGCTCCGCGCGCCGCAACGTCGCGCGGAACAGGCCGGCCGGCCTCACGTTGATCCGGCTCATTCAGATTGAAAGGGCCTTTCGATGAGTAACCAGTCCTATACCCCCGATACCGCCGCGGCCGACGCGCTCGAGACGCTGCATGACCGCACCGTCGACGTGCTCGCAGGCTTCGACACGATGGTGGAGAAGGCGGAGCCCGAGTTCCTTCCGCTCGCCCGCCGGTTCCAGGAGCTGCATCGCCGCCAGTCCTCCGAGATCGCGGCGCTTCTGTCGGTTGCCGGCCGGAGCCCCGGGGACGACGGCACCTTCATGTCCACCGTGAACCGCGCCGTGGTTTCGCTGCGGGCGATCTTCGACAAGATCGACGAGGATGTGATCCAGCAGATCGAAAGCGGCGAACAGAACGTCATCGACGCCTTCGACGAAGCGATTGCCCAACCGCAACCGCCCGAGGTCGCGACGAAGCTGAGCGAACTTCGCCAGGAACTGGTGCGGCTGCTCGAGGAGGCGCGCGCGGCCACGTCCTGACGAGGCCCCGACCGGCGGCACCTAGAGACCTAGAGACCTAGAGACCTAGAGACCTAGAGACCTAGAGACCTAGAGACCTAGAGACCTAGAGACCTAGAGACCTAGAGACCTGAGGAAGGCCCTCGCGGTCCCTGCGTCAATATGCAGGGGCGCGGCCGGGTTCAGCACGGTCGCCGGACTGCTAGGATGGACACCGGTCTCGGAACGGAGGCCGGTGTTCTGTATGGGTAAGCGGTATGGCGCGTTGGACGATCGGGCTCGCGGCCGGAGCATTGGTCGCGCTTCTGGCTCACGGGGCCGGAGCGCAGGAGGATCCGGCAACAGCAGCCGGTGCGGATGCTCTGCCGGAAAGCGCAGTGGTGCGAGGGGCGGATCGCGAAGCCGGGCCAACAGTGGGCCTGCCCGATGAGGCCACGGCCAACGCGGCCGATCTCACATCCGGCGCGCCGGGGACGGCGGACGCCGCGGCGGACGAAAAGCTCGAGGATCCGGCGGCCACCGACGCGTCGCCGCGTCGAACCCTCGCCGTCGGGCTGGCCGTGGCGCTGGCGTCCCTTCTGCTGCTCATGGGCCTTCAGGCACGCAGTATCCCGCAGCGTCGGCGCTGAGCTTCTGACCGGGCGGCCGGACACGCGCCCCGGGAGACAGAGGCCGCGGCCGGCACTTCCGGGACCACACAGCGACGCGGACGGTGGAGGCTGGCTCGCGCCATCGGCTGCAGGCGGCGACCGGCACGATCCGGTGCACATAGCCTCCGCACCGCCTCCCTGCCCGGCGCGACGCAGCTGATCCTGACCCTTGCGCGCCATGCGCCGAGACCCCTCAGGACATTTTCACGAACCGACAGCGCAGGAGGCAGAACGACCGGAAATCGGTCATCGCCCCTCCCGGACCTGAATGGCGCTTTACAGCAGCGGGAGATTCGGCCTAGCGTTCAGATAAACCAGTTTACTAAACCGATTTACTTCGGGATCGGGATCATCTGGACGAGGTAGAATGGCCAATCTTCAGGATGTGGCGCGGGCGGCGAACGTGTCGAAGACGACCGTTTCGCGCTATCTGAACGGCTCGCTCGAGCTGCCTGCGCGCACGGCCGAGGCCATCGACACGGCCATCCGCACCCTGAACTACAGCCCCAATCCCCATGCCCGGCGGCTGAGCCTCGGACGGTCGGATACGATCGCGCTCGTGGTGCCCGACATTGCCACGCCCTTCTTCGCCACCTTCGTGGCGGCGGTCGAGGCCGAGGCCGATGCGCGGGGCCTGTCGCTCGCGCTGCATGCCACGCTGAACCGCCCCGACCGCGAACTCAAATATCTCGATCATATCCGGCAGGGCCATGCCGACGGGCTGATCTTCATCACCAACCATGCGGGCTCGCGGGCACTGGCCGAGAAGGTCAACAGCGGCGGTCCCTGCGTGGTGGTGGACGAGGACATCGCCGAGGCACGGGTGCCGAAACTCTTCTGCGACAATGCCGAGGGCGGGCGGCTTGCGGGCCGCCGGCTCGCCCGCGCGGGCCACCGCCATGTGCTCTTCATCGGCGGCGTCGACCAGATGATCTCGGGCGCGCGCCGCTATGCGGGCTTCCTCGAGGGGATGCGCGAGATCGCAGGCCCGGACGTGCGCATCGAACGCTCCTGCGGGCCCTACACGTTCGAGGCGGGACGCGCCGCGGCGCAGGCCTTCGTCGCCCGCGGGCCGGACCGCCCCACCGCGATCTTCGCCACCTCGGATGAGCTCACCATCGGGCTCTACGAGGTGCTCCGCGAGGCGGGCCTGTCGATCCCGCGCGACGTCTCCGTCGTGGGCTTCGACGATGTGGGCCCGCTCCATCTTTTCGCACCGGCCGTGACAGCGGTGCGGCAACCGGTTCGGGATCTGGGCAGGCGCGCCCTCGAGCTGCTGCTCGCCCCCCCGCCGGTCGACCCCGAAAGGCTCCCGCCAGAGGAGCTGCTTCCTGTCACGCTGATCGAGCGGGAGTCCGTTGCACCGCCGGTCGGACAGACCAGACGCAACACAAACAGCGAGGATTGACCATGACCCCCCACTTCACCCGCCGTGCCCTCGGCGCCCTGCTGACCTCGAGCCTGCTCGGCGCCGCGGCCCTGCCCGCCTTCGCGCAGGAGCAGAAAACCGTGGCGCTGGTCCAGATCAACCAGCAGGCCCTGTTCTTCAACGAGATGAATCGCGGCGCGCAGGAAGCGGCCGACAAGGCGGGCGTCAAGCTCGTCATCTTCAATGCGAACAACGACTCGGCCGCGCAGAACAGCGCGATCGAGACCTACATCCAGGAAGGCGTGGACGGTCTCGCGGTGGTGGCCATCGACGTGAACGGCATCATGCCCGCCGTCCAGCAGGCGGCCGATGCAGGCATCCCCGTGGTGGCCATCGACGCGATCCTGCCCGAGGGGCCGCAGAAGGCGCAGATCGGCGTGGACAATGCCAAGGCCGGCGCCGACCTCGCGGCGCATTACAACGAGACCATGGCCGAGCCCTCGAAGCTCGGGATCGTCGGCGCGCTCAACTCCTACATCCAGAACGTCCGCAAGGACGGGTTCGAGCAGGCGCTGGACGACAAGGTGACGGTCGTGGGCACGGTCGACGGCCAGAACATCCAGGACGTGGCGCTGGGGGCGGCCGAGAACCTCATCACCGCCAACCCCGACCTGAGCGCGATCTATGCCACGGGCGAGCCCGCGCTGATGGGGGCCATCGCCGGCGTGGCCAGTCAGGGCAAGCAGGCCGATGTCTCGATCTTCGGCTGGGACCTGACCGCGCAGGCCATCGACGCCATCGACGAGGGCTATCTCAAGGCCGTGATCCAGCAGGATCCGGCAGCGATGGGCGCGGCGGCGGTCGAGGCGCTGGTGACGCTCGCGGACGGCGGCGAGGTCGACAAGACCATCTCGGTGCCCGTGACCATCGTCACCAAGGACAATGTCGACGGCTTCCGGGCGCTCTTTAAATGAGGACGGCGCCCTCCGCACCCGAGGAAGAGAGGGGGGTACCCCCCCTCTCCGCAGCCCCGATCCTGTCGCTGCGCAACATCCACAAGACCTTCGGCTCGCATCAGGCCCTGCGCGGGGTCGATCTCGACATCCGTCCGGGCGAGTGCCTGGGCCTCATCGGCGACAATGCGGCGGGCAAGTCCACCCTCTCGAAGGTGATCTCGGGCACCTACATCCCCGACGAGGGCGAGATCACCATGGAGGGCAAGCCCGTCCGCTTCGCGACCCCCTCCGAGGCGCGCGCGCTCAACATCGAGATGGTCTATCAGGACCTCGCGCTCTGCGACCATGTGGATGTGGTGGGCAACCTCTTTCTCGGGCGCGAGCTGAAGCGCGGGCCGTTCCTCGATCAGAAGCGGATGCTGGCCGAGGCCGAGCGGATGCTGGCCGCGCTCGAGATCCGCATCCCGCGCCTCACCGCCAAGGTCGAGAAGCTCTCGGGCGGCCAGCGGCAGGCCATCGCCATCGCCCGCGCGGCGAGCTTCGAGCCGAAGGTCCTGCTGATGGACGAGCCCACCTCTGCCCTCGCCGTGGCCGAGGTCGAGGCGGTGCTGGGCCTCATCAACCGGGTGAAGGCGCGGGGCGTGGCCGTCGTGCTCGTCACCCACCGGATGCAGGATCTGTTCCGCGTCTGCGACCGCGTGGCGGTCATGTACGAGGGCACCAAGGTGGCCGAGCGCGCCATCGCCGACACCAACCTGCAGGAACTCGTCGATCTCATCGTCGGCAAGGGAGGCCACTGATGGCGACCTACACCGAGCGCCAGGCCGGCTCGCGGCTGGCCGACTTCATCGGGGACCATGCGCAGGTCCTGTCGATCGCGCTGTTCTTCGCGCTCTGTCTGCTGTTCTTCGGCGCCATGACCACCACCTTCCTCACCTCGGGCAACCTGCTCAACGTGGTGCGACAGGCGGCGCCCATCCTGATCGTGGCCGTGGCCATGACCCTCGTCATCACGACCGCCGGGATCGACCTGTCGGTGGGCTCGATGGTGGCGCTCATCAACGCGCTCGCGGCCATCGTCATGGCAAGCGGGCTCGACTGGACCCTGACCCTGCCGCTGATGCTGGTCGCCGGCGCGCTGATCGGCGGGATCCAGGGCTGGTTCATCGCCTATCAGGGCATTCCGGCCTTCATCGTGACGCTCGCAGGCCTCTCGATCCTGCGCGGCTTCGCGCTCTACCTGACCGAGGGCTATTCGATCCCGATCCGCGACGCGGCGGGCTTCTTCTGGCTCGGCCGCGGCGAGGTGCTGGGCTTCCCCGTGCCCGCCCTGATCGCGATCCTGATCGCCGTGCTGGGCTTCGTCGTCATGCTGCGCACCCAGTATGGCCGGCAGGTGATCGCCGTCGGCTCGAACATGGAGGCCGCGCGCCGGGTGGGGATGCCCGCCAAGCGCGTGCTGGCCTCGGTCTATGTCGTCTCGGGCGTGGCGAGCGCGGTGGCGGGCATGCTGATCGCCGCCCGCCTCGGCTCGGGCTCGTCCAACGCGGCACAGGGCTTCGAGCTGCAGGTGATCGCGGCCGTCGTGCTGGGGGGCACCTCGCTCATGGGCGGCAAGGCCTCGATGCTGGGCACCGTCCTCGGCACCATGACCATCGCCGTCATCGGCAACGGGCTGATCCTCATGCATATCTCGCCCTTCTTCACCCAGATCGTCACAGGCACCATCATCCTCGTCGCCATCTGGATGAACACGCGGCTCTTCGATCGCCCCTGGCGCTTCGGACGGAGGAAACCGGCATGAGCGAGCTTTCTCCCTGCCACGTCCGCTCGGGCCGGATCATGACGGTGGACGGGCCGATCCCGTCCTCCGCCCTCGGCCACACGCTGATGCACGAGCATCTGCAGAACGACTGCCGCTGCTGGTGGAACCCGCCGCAGGAGCCCGAGCGCCAGTATCTGGCCGAGGCGCCGATCAGCATCGAGATCCTGTCCGAACTCCGGCAGGACCCGTTCGTGAACAAGCACAACATCGCGCTCGACGATCTGGATCTGGCCATCGCCGAGGTAAAGCAGTTCGCCGCGGTGGGCGGGCGAAGCATCGTCGATCCGACCTGCCGCGGCATCGGGCGCGATCCGGTGAAGCTGCGCCGGATCTCGGCCGAGACCGGCGTGCAGGTGGTGATGGGGGCGGGCTACTATCTCGCAAGCTCCATGCCCGAGACCGCGGCGCGGCTCTCGGCCGATGACATTGCCGACGAGATCGTGGCCGAGGCGCTGGAGGGCACCGACGGGACCGATGCGCGCATCGGGCTGATCGGCGAGATCGGCGTTTCCTCGGACTTCACGGCCGAGGAGGAGAAGTCGCTCCGCGGCGCGGCCCGGGCGCAGGTCCGCACCGGCCTGCCGCTCATGGTGCATCTGCCGGGCTGGTTCCGCCTCGCGCACCGCGTGCTCGACCTCGTCGAAGAGGAGGGAGCCGACCTGCGCCACACGGTCCTGTGCCACATGAACCCCTCGCACATGGACCCGGTCTATCAGGCGACACTGGCCCAGCGCGGCGCCTTCCTCGAGTTCGACATGATCGGCATGGATTTCTTCTATGCCGATCAGGGGGTGCAGTGCCCCTCGGACGACGAGGTGGCCCGCGCGATCCTCGGGCTTGCGGATCACGGCTATCTCGACCGGATCCTGCTGTCGCACGATGTCTTCGTGAAGATGATGCTCACCCGCTACGGCGGCAACGGCTACGCCTTCGTGACGAAGCACTTCCTGCCGCGTCTGCGGCGCCACGGGCTGGACGATGCGGCCCTCGAGACGCTGATGGTGACGAACCCGCGCCGGGTCTTCGACGCCTCCATCTAACATTTCCTGCAAGGACAAGATCATGAGCACCAAGATACTGCTGGTTGGCGAAAGCTGGACGACCTCCGAAACCCATTACAAGGGCTTCGACCAGTTCGGCTCGGTGCGCTTTCACACCGGCGCCACGCCGCTGCTGGAGGCGCTGAAGGGCAGCGCCTTCGAGGTCGACTACATGACCGCCCACGATGCGGCCGAGGGCTTCCCCTTCACGATGGAGGGCCTTCGGGCCTACGACATCATCATCCTGTCCGACATCGGCTCGAACACCTTCCTTCTGCCGCCCGCGGTCTGGCAACGGTCGCAATGCGTGCCGAACCGGCTGCGCCTGCTGAAGGACTGGGTGGCCGAGGGCGGCAACCTCATCATGATGGGCGGCTATTTCTCGTTCCAGGGCATCGACGGGCGCGCGCGCTGGCGCAGGACCCCGGTCGAGGACACCCTGCCCGTGACCTGCTTCCCCTGGGACGACCGGGTGGAGATCCCCGAGGGTGCGGTGGCCGAGATCACGGCGCCCGACCATCCGGTGATGGAGGGGCTGACCGGCATGGACTGGCCGCCGATCCTCGGCGTGAACGAGGTCGAGCCGCGCGACGGGGCCGAGGTCATCGCCCGCCTGCCCGCCGATCAGGGCGGCCACCCGCTCCTCGTTCTGGGCCGGCATGGCAAGGGTCGCACCGCCGCCTGGACCTCGGACATCGGCCCGCACTGGCTCTCGCCCGACTTCTGCGCGTGGGAGGGCTACGGCCGCCTCTGGAAGAACGTGCTGGGCTGGCTTGTCGCCCGCTGACAGGACAGGTCCGGGAAGGGGCCTGGCCCGCAGGGGCCGGCCGTTCCGGGCCGCAGGGCCGGCTGTCGCTCCCCAGCCGGCGGGTCCGGCCCGCGCGTCCTTCCGGGCGAGCGGGTCGGGCCCCTGCCCTCAGGTGGCGAGGATCGCGGCCATCTCGGCCCGGTTCGGAAAGGCCGCCACGGTGCCCGCGCGCCCGACCGTGTGGGCCGCCGCCCGTGCCGCATGGTTCAGCGCGCGTGCATCGAGCCGCGTGCCGCGCAGCGCGGCCGAGGCCAGCGCCACCGCCATGAAACAGTCCCCGGCCCCGGTCGTGTCCACCACGGCGCAGGGATGGGCGGGCACCCGCGTCCGCTCGGTCGTACGGATCAGCTCGGCCCCCTGCGCGCCCAGCGTGAGGACGATCTCGCCCACCCCCTGCGCCAGCAGGCTCTCCACCCCGCCGAGCGCCTCGGCTTCGCCTTCATTGAGGAACACCGTGTCGACCAGAGGCCAGAGCGTGCCGAAATACGGCTGGAGCGGCGAGGGGTTGAAGGCCGTGCGCATCCCCGCGTCTCGCGCAGCGCGCAGCGCCGCCTGCGTGGCCGCCGCACTCAGATTGCCCTGCAGCACCAGAAGGTCCCCGGTCTGGCCGCGGGCCAGCGCCGCGGCCGCCGCCTCCGGCGTCAGCGCCGAGGCCGCCTCGCGCGTGGTGATGATCGCATTCTCGCCCCGTGCCGACATGAGCACGATCGAGATATCCGTGGCCACGCCCTCCAGCGCCACGAGCTCCGCCTCGAGCGGCTCCTGGGCCAGACGCTGCGCGATCTCCTGTCCGCGCGGCCCCTGCCCCACGGCCGAGACGAAGATGCAGGCAAGCCCCGTCCGCCCCATCGCCACCGCCTGGTTGGCCCCCTTCCCCCCGAGGTCGCGCGACAGCGCCGCCCCGAAGATCGAGGCCCCCGGACGGGGAAAGTCCTCGATCGAAAGCGTCTCGTCGAGCGCCACGTTGCCGATGACGAAGACCTTCATCCCGCGTTCCTTCTCTTCCGAAAGGTCATGATATGCAGCTCATCTCCGACAGAACCTCCGGCGCGATCCACGAGATCTTCGGTCGTGACAAGGCCCTGATCGGCATGATCCATTGCCCGCCGTTCCCGGGCGCTCCGCGCTACCGGGGCGAGACGATGGACACGATCGTCGACGCCTGCCTGCGCGACGCCGAACGTCTGGTGGCGGGCGGCCTCCACGGGCTCGTGGTCGAGAACCACGGCGACATTCCCTTCTCGAAGCCGGACGACATCGGCCCCGAGACCGCGGCCTGCCTCGGCGTTGTCACCGACCGGATCCGGCGCGCCTTCGGCGTGCCGCTCGGCATCAACGTGCTGGCCAATGCGCCGCTGCCCGCGCTGGCGGCGGCGGTGGCGGGCGGCGCCCTCTTCATCCGCGTGAACCAGTGGGCCAATGCCTATGTGGCCAATGAGGGCTTCATGGAGGGCCGCGCCGCCGAGGCGATGCGCTACCGGTCGCTCCTGCGGGCCGAGCATGTGAGGATCTTTGCCGATTCCCATGTCAAGCACGGCAGCCATGCCATCGTGGCCGACCGCTCGATCCCCGAACTCACGCGCGATCTGGCCTTCTTCGATGCCGACTGCATCATCGCGACCGGCCAGCGCACCGGCGACAGCGCCACCATCGCCGAGATCGAGGAGATCGGCGGCGCCACGCATCTGCCGCTTCTGGTGGGCTCGGGCGTGACCGAGGCCAATGTGGTCGAGATCCTCAAGCGCACCAACGGGGTGATCGTCGCCTCCTCGCTGAAGGAGGGCGGCGTCTGGTGGAACCCGGTCGATCCCGAGCGCGTCGCGCGTTTCGTGGCCGCAGCCCGGGAGGGTCTCGATGGCTGAGCGTCTGACCGACCGGATCCTCGCCGAGAACGCGGATCCGTTCGCCGCGATGGTGAACCACCGGTTCGTCAGGGACATCGAGGCCGACCGGCTGCCTGCCGCGGTCTTCGACCGGTATCTCCTGATCGAGGGCGCCTTCGTCGAGACGGCCATCGCCATCTTCGGATATGCGGTGGCCAAGGCCACCGACATGGGCGACCGGCGCAAGCTGATCGGCTCTCTCGATGCGCTAGCCAATGAACAGATGCCCTATTTCGAGGCGGCCTTCGCCCGGCGCGGGATCGCGCCGGATCCGGCCCTGCAGGCCGATCCGAAGGTCGCGGCCTTCCGCGAGGGGATGCTCGCCATCGCCCGCGACGGCGATTTCGGCGGCATCGTCACATCCATGTTCGCGGCCGAATGGATGTACTGGACATGGTGCAGCGCCGTGGCCTCCGCGCCGATGAGCGATCCGATGGTGCGCGACTGGATCGAGATGCATGCGGCGCCGGGCTTTGCCGCGCAGGCGCACTGGCTGCGTGACCGGCTCGACGCGCTGGGAGAGACCATGACCCCGGCCGAGCGCGACGCGGCCGTGCGCACCTTCGGCCATGTGCAGCGGCTCGAGATCGACTTCCACGAGGCGGCCTATCCGCCCGCCGCGATCAGCGCGGCATAGATCTCCACCGCCTCGGCCAGCCGCGAGACAAGGACATGTTCGTCCGTGCCATGCGGCTGGTCGACCGAGCCCGGCCCGAGGATCATCACCGCCGGGTCGCCCATCGCGGGCTTCAGGATCGAGGCGTCGGTGAAATAGGTGGCGCAGTCCGGCCCCTCCGCGGGGCCGGTCACGGCCCGCACCTGCCCCGCCGCGCGCGCGAACCACGGATCCTCCGGCTCGGTCCAGACCGCGGGCAGGTCGAGCAGCGTCTCGACCCGGACAGCCGGATCGCAGAGGCCCCGCACCTCGGCCGCCAGCGCCGCATGATCCACCCCCTCGACCGAGCGCAGATCGACGGTCAGCTCGCAGAGGTCGGGCACGGAATTGACGTTGATGCCCGCGCGGATCGTGCCGAGGTTCGCCGTGGCCCGCCCCATCCGGGGATGATGCGCTTCGGGCTGCCAGCCCGTCAGCCGGGCGAGCGTCGTCGCCATGAGACCGATGGCGTTGATCCCGAGATGCGGGGCCGCCCCATGCGCGGTGCGCCCCTCGGTCGAGAGCTTCAGCCAGAGCGCGCCCTTGTGGCCCGCCAGCGGTCGGTTCCCGGTCGACTCGCCCACGATCATCGCCCGCACTCGCGGCAGGCGACCCGCTTCGGCCAGCCAGCGCGCCCCGTCGCAGCCCGTCTCCTCGCCCGCTGTCAGCAGCACCGTCACCGGTGCCCCGCTCCGCGCCGCCGCCACGAGGAAGGCTGCAACGCCGCCCTTCATGTCGCTGCTGCCCCGCCCGTAGAGCCGGTCGCCTTCGACCGCGCCGCCATGGGCCTCCCTGCTCCAGGGCGCGCGGCCGAGCGGCACCGTGTCGAGATGGCCGCTGAAGCAGAGCCCGCCGCCCGGACCGCGCTCGGCGATCAGGCTCGCGCGGTGCTTGCCGTGATCGATCAGGCGGCAGGCGAAGCCCGCGCGTTCCAGCAGCTCCTGACAGAAGCGCATGGCCGGAGCCTCGCGGCCGGGCGGGTTGATCGTGTCGAAGCCGATCAGCGCGCGTGTCAGCGCGACCACATCGGTGAGAAGGTCGGTCATGGCATGTCCCCTGCGCAGGCTGGCGGACAGAGTAGGATGCGCGCGCAGCCTCAGTAAAGCGGTTTACAACGGAGGCCGGGGCAGATCCGCGACCTTTTGCACCCGAAGGGGCGGGACCCGAGCCGGCCCGCCTGCCGTTGCACCCGCGCGACGGCCGGCGGGATGCGTGCATTTCGCGGGTCCGGGGCTTGGAGAGATGGCCGGGCTGTGATAGCCAGAGCAGAACAATGTTCACGGTATGACGAAGTTGACCCCCCTGTTTCCAGAACAATATTCTGAATGGAAGCTAAAAAGGATAAAGTTCGTTCCGGTAAACCCATCTTTCGGAGGCCGTTTGCCTCGCACCAGCCAGAGTCGGGAAAACGCCCCATGACCATGACCATCTCGCATCTGATCCGCCGGTTCGGCCCCGTCGAGGTGCTGCGCGGCATCGACCTCGAGGTGCGCAAGGGCGAGCTGATCGCGCTGCTCGGGCCCTCGGGCAGCGGGAAGACCACGCTTCTGAAGATCATCGCGGGCCTCGACTGGCCCGACGCGGGCGGGCTTGCCGTGAACGGGCAGGACTGGCTGGCCCGGAAGGCGCAGGAACGGCGGACGGGCTTCGTCTTCCAGCATTATGCCCTGTTCCCGCACATGAAGGTAGCCGACAACGTGGCCTTCGGCCTGACGGTGCTGCCGCGCGCCCAGCGCCCCTCCGCCGCAAAGATCAGGGCGCGGGTCGAGGAGCTTCTGCATTTCCTCCAGATCGCGCAGCTGGCCGACCGCTATCCGGGCGAGCTGTCGGGCGGGCAGCGCCAGCGCGTGGCGCTGGGGCGGGCGCTGGCCATCGACCCCGAGATCCTGCTTCTCGACGAGCCCTTCGGCGCGCTCGATGCGCAGGTCCGCCGCGACCTGCGCCGCTGGCTGCGCGAGGTGCATGACGCAACCGGCACCACCACGATCTTCGTCACCCACGATCAGGAGGAGGCCTTCGAATTGGCCGACCGCGTGGTCATCATGGGCGCGGGCCGGATCGAGCAGATCGGCCATGCCGACGAGATCTACGACCATCCGGCCACCCCCTTCGTCGCGCGCTTCCTGGGCCTCACGGTCGAGATCCCGGTCGCCCTGCGCGCGGGCCGCGCCATCGCCGCGGGCCTCGACACGAGCCTCCTGCCCCGCCGCGCCATGGCCGACGGTCCCGCCACGCTCTTCCTGCGCCCGGCCGACCTGCGGCCCGCGCCGGATCCCGAAGGCACATTCCGCGTGACCGATGTCTCCTCGACGGGCGCGCTGCTGCGGATCGGGCTCGAAGGCCCCGCGGGCTGCCGCGCCGAGGCCGAGGTGCCGCGCCGCACCGCCAGCGGCCTCGCCCCCGGCCAGACCGTCCGGCTCGAGGCGCAGGCCGGCCAGATCTTCCCCGGCCAGACCCATCTCGGAGGCGACACCGCTGCCGCGGCCGCCCCCTCCGCCGACCGACCGATCCTGAAGGAGTCCCACCTGTGAAAAGCCCCATCCTCGCCGCGATCCTGGCCCTCGGCCTCGCCGCCCCCGCCGCCGCGCAGGACAAGATCCTGAACGTCTCCTACGACATCGCCCGCGAGCTGTTCGAGGCGATCAACCCCGCCTTCGCCGAGAAATGGAAGGCCGACACCGGCCGCGACGTCACCATCGACCAGTCGCACGGCGGCTCGTCCAAGCAGGCGCGCGCCATCCTCGAGGGGCTGCCGGCGGATGTGGTCACCTTCAATCAGGTGACGGACATCGACGTGCTGGCCGAGGCCGGCATGGTGGACGAAAACTGGCGCGAGGCCTTCCCGAACGCGGCCTCGCCCTATTACTCGCTGCCGGCCTTCCTCGTGCGAAAGGACAATCCCAAGGGGATCGAGGACTGGGACGATCTGGTGAAGGAAGGCGTCGAGGTCATCTTCCCGAATCCCAAGACCAGCGGCAATGCGCGCTACACCTATCTCGCGGCCTATGCCTACGCGCTGGAGGCGAACGGCGGCGATCAGGCCAAGGCGCAGGAGTTCGTGAAGCAGCTCTTCGCCAATGTGCCCGTCTTCGATCAGGGCGGCCGCGCGGCCACCGTGACCTTTGCCGAGAAGGGCATCGGCGACGTGCTCATCACCTTCGAGGCCGAGACGGGGGGCATCGCCGCGCAATATGCCGATCAGGGCCTCGAGCGGGTCACGCCCTCGCTCTCGCTCTATTCCGAGTTCCCGGTCGCCATCGTGACCGAGAATGCCGAGCGCAACGGCTCGGCCGAGGTCTCCAAGTCCTATCTCGACTTCCTCTATGCGCCCGAGGGGCAGAAGATCCTCGCCGAACATTTCTACCGGGTGCATGACGAGACGGCACAGGCCGCCTTCGCCGCGAACTTCCCCGAGGTGAAGCTCGTCGATGTCGACGAGACCTTCGGCGGCTGGGAGAAGATCAAGGCCGAGCATTTCGCCGAGGGCGGCATCCTCGACACGGTCTTCGTGAACCAATGATCGCGCGCACCGCACCCGGCCCGGCCCGCCGGTCGAAACGGGTCCTGCCCGGCTTCGGCCTGACCATGGGCATGGTGCTGACCTATCTGGGCGTCATCGTGCTGCTGCCCGTGGTGGCGCTGGTGCTGAAGGGGGCCGACATCGGCCCCGCCCGCTTCTGGGCCATCGTCACCGCGCCGCGAACGCTCGCCGCGCTGCGGCTGACGCTGCTGGCGGCGGGCATCGCCACCCTGGTCAACACGCTCTACGGGCTTCTCATGGCCTGGGTGCTGGTGCGGTACGAGTTTCCGGGCAAGCGGTTCCTCGATGCGATGGTGGACATCCCCTTCGCTCTGCCGACCGCGGTCGCCGGCCTGTCGCTCTCGGCGCTTTTCGCCGCGAGCGGCTGGTATGGCGCGATCCTCGAACCCATGGGCATTCAGGTGGTCTACACGATCTGGGGCGTGGCCGCGGCCATGTCCTTCACCTCGATCCCCTTCGTGATCCGCACCGTCCAGCCGGTGCTCGAGGATCTCGACCCGCAGTTCGAGCAGGCGGCGGTGACGCTGGGCGCCCACCCCTTCACCATCTTCCGCCGGGTGATCCTGCCCGCCATCGCCCCCGCGCTGCTGGTGGGGGTCACCCTCTCCTTCGCCCGCTCGCTGGGCGAGTTCGGCGCCGTGGTCTTCATCGCGGGCAACCTGCCCATGAAGACCGAGATCGCCTCGCTGCTCGCGGTGATCCGGCTCGAGGAATACGATTACAACGGCGCGGCGGTGATCGCCCTCACGCTCCTGGCCATCGCGCTGGTGCTGCTCGGGGCCTCGAACCTGCTGCAGGCGCGGGCCCTGCGCTACAAGGGGAAACAGGCATGAGCACGGCCGCCCTCACCGCCCCCGGCGCGCTCGCCCCACGGGCAAGCCGGCTCGGGCCGCGCCTTCTGATCGGGGCCGCGCTGCTTCTGACCCTCTTCATGGTCGTGGTGCCGATGGCCTTCATCTTTCACCGCGCCTTCGCCGAGGGCTGGCGTCTCTTTGCCCAGAACATCCTCGCGCCCGACACGCTGCATGCGATCGGGCTCACGACGCTGGTCGCCGTCATCGTGGTGCCGGTGAACGTGGCCTTCGGCATCGCCGCCGCCTGGGCCATCGCGCGTTTCCGCTTCATCGGGCGCAAGACGCTGCTCACGCTGATCGAGATCCCCTTCTCGATCTCGCCCATCATCGCGGGCATCTGCTACCTGCTGCTCTACGGCCGTCAGGGGCTTCTGGGCCCCACGCTGCTGTCGCACGACATCCAGATCCTCTTCGCGCTGCCCGGCATCGTGCTGGTCACGCTCTTCGTGACCTCGCCCTTCGTCGTGCGCGAGGTGCTGCCCCTGATGCAGGCCCAGGGGTCCGAGCAGGAGCAGGCGGCGCTGACCCTCGGCGCCTCGGGCTGGCAGGTGTTCCGCCGGGTGACGCTGCCGAACATCCGCTGGGCGCTTCTCTACGGCGCGATCCTCTGCACCGCGCGGGCGGTGGGCGAATATGGCGGGGTGTCGGTCGTCTCGGGCAACGTGCGCGGCCAGACCAACACGCTGCCGCTGCAGATCGACCTCCTCTTCAACGACCTGAACGTGGCGGGCGCCTTCGCCGCGGCCACCACCCTCACGCTTCTGGCGCTGGTGATCCTCGTCCTGAAGACGGTGATGGAGAGCCGGCGCGGCTGAGGCCTCGGGACAGCCGGCAACTGCCCTGCCCCCTGACGCGGAGGGCGCGTGGATCGGTCACTCGGCCCGGAGCAAGGGCAGCCCGGCGGTCAGAGGTGGCGGCGCAGGATCGTCGGCACCTCGATCCGCAGCCCCGCGTCCGGCGCATGGCCGATCAGGCGGAAGACCTCCTCCAGCATCCCCGCCACATCCTGCTCGACCATGCCCACGCAGTCGGGCAGCAGCGCCGCGAACGGGTCCCAGTCGAAGGTGCCGATCTCGACCGGTGCCGGCGGCGACTGGCGGCGCAGCCAGCGGACCACCCCTTCGAGCGTGATGGTGGAATTGACGAAGAGGCCGCGCGGCAGGTCGCCCGCCCGCGCCTCGAGCGCGGCCTCGGCCTTCTCGGCCGCATAGCCGCAGGCGAGGATCGCGCTCTCGGGCAGCGGGATGCCGCGGTCGGCGTGGGCTGCGCGGAAGCCCCGGATCCGCTCGGCCGTGTTGTGATCCGACGGACGCCCGCCGATGAAGAGCAGGGCCTCGTGCGGGGCGCGCTCGAGAAGCAGATGCGCGAGATCGCGCGCGCCGCCGAAATTGTCCGACACGACCGAAGGCGCCCGCCCGCCCGGCAGGTCGAGGTTGATCGCCTGCACCCCTGCCGCCGCGCAGAAGTCGCTGATCCGGTCGGGATCGGTGGCGCCCGTCGCGATCAGGCATTCCACCTGATAGGAGATCATCTCGCGCGCGGCCTCGAACTCCAGCTCCGGGTCGCGCTGGGTGCAGGTGATGACCGGAAACAGCCCCTGCGCCCGGGCCCGCGCCTCGAACCGCTCGGCGATGGCGCCGAAATATCGGTTGTCGTATTTCGGCATGATCATGCCCACGATGTTCGACTTCTCGCGCCGCAGGACGCTGGCCTGCAGATTGACCGAATAGCCCTGCTCTTCGGCGACTCGCAGGATGCGCTCGGCCAGCCGCTCGCTGATCCGCCGCTTCTTCCATGTCCCGTTCAGCACCGCCGAGACCGCGCTGGCCGAGGTCTCGGCCAGTGCCGCCAGATCGTAAATCGTTGTGCGGCGGGCCGCATTCCGCGATCCCGGTTCCGGCTTGCCCTTCTCGACCACTCCCGCTCCTCCCCTAGAGAGCATCTTGACATCGCCCGTGCCTCGTAACAATCATGCTACATCGATTGAGCATGGTTGCGCAATCGATAGCGCCAGCCTGTCCGGCGGCGGAGGGAGGAGAGGATCTGCGGCCCCACGCCGCCCTGCGACCCGCGACGGCGGGCGCGGTGCTGTCTCCATCCCGGTCGGCCCGGAGGCGCCTGACATGTGGAGGAGAGACATGACCAGCAGAACCTTCGCCCTGGCTGCGGCCTCGGGCCTCGTGGCCGCCCTTTTCGGCGCCGCCGCTTCCGCGCAGGAGGCCGCCACCGTGGCCTTCCTGATGCCCGACCAGGCATCCACCCGCTACGAGGAGCACGACTTCCCCGGCTTCCAGAAGTCGATGGGCGAGCTCTGCGCCGACTGCACGGTGATCTACCAGAACGCCAACGGCGACGTGGCGCTCCAGCAGCAGCAGTTCAACTCGGTGATCGCGCAGGGCGCCAAGATCGTCGTGCTCGATCCGGTCGATTCGGCCGCCGCCGCCTCGATGGTCGAGATCGCCCATTCGCAGGATGTGAAGGTGATCGCCTATGACCGGCCGATCCCGGCCACGCCCGCGGATTACTACGTCTCCTTCGATAACAAGGGCATCGGCCAGGCCATCGCCCAGTCGCTCGTCGATCATCTGAAGGCCACCGGCGTGCCGGACGGCGCGGGCGTCCTGCAGATCAACGGCTCGCCCACCGATGCGGCCGCGGGCCTCATTCGCGACGGGATCGACGCGGCGCTCGACGCATCGAGCTACAAGACGCTGGCCGAGTTCGACACGCCGGACTGGGCCCCGCCGAAGGCGCAGGAATGGGCCGCGGGCCAGATCACCCGCTTCGGCGACGAGATCAAGGGCGTGGTCGCGGCCAATGACGGCACCGCCGGCGGCGCCATCGCGGCCTTCAAGGCGGCGGGCGTGGATCCGGTTCCGCCGGTCACCGGCAACGACGCCACCATCGCGGCGCTGCAGCTCATCATCTCGGGCGACCAGTACAACACCATCTCGAAACCCTCCGAGATCGTGGCCGAGGCCGCGGCGAAGGTGGTCGTGACCTTCCTCAAGGGCGAGACCCCCGAGGCCAAGACCACGCTCTACGACACGCCGGCCGAGCTCTTCGTGCCTGCGGTGGTGACGGCCGAGAACATCAAGGCCGAGATCTTCGACAAGGGCATCCAGACCGCGGCGGAAGTCTGCACCGGCGAATATGCCGAAGGCTGCGCCAAGCTCGGCATCCAGTGAGCCCCCCGGGCGCCTGTCCCCTGAGGACGGGCGCCCCCTTCCAGAAAGGCAGATCGCGATGACCCTGATCTCCGCCGAGGAGCGCGGCCAGCCCATCCTGCGGCTCCGCGGCGTCTCGAAGCAGTTCGGCGCCGTCTCGGCGCTCGCCGACATCGAGCTCGACATCCATCCGGGCGAGGTGGTGGCGCTGGTGGGCGACAACGGCGCGGGCAAGTCCACGCTGGTCAAGGTGCTGGCGGGGGTCCATCAGCCGACCTCGGGCACCATCGAATTCATGGGCAGGCCCGTCACGCTCGACAGTCCGAGCAAGGCGCTCGACCTCGGGATCGCGACCGTGTTCCAGGATCTCGCGCTCTGCGAGAATCTCGACGTGGTGGCGAACCTCTTCCTCGGCCACGAGCTGTCGCCCTGGCGGCTGGACGAGGTGGGGATGGAGGTCCGCGCCTGGACGCTCCTGCGCGAGCTGGCGGCCCGCATCCCCTCGGTGCGCGAGCCCATCGCCTCGCTCTCGGGCGGGCAGCGCCAGACCGTGGCCATCGCGCGCTCGCTGCTGCTCGATCCCAAGATCATCATGCTCGACGAGCCCACGGCCGCGCTCGGCGTGGCGCAGACGGCCGAGGTGCTGAACCTGATCGAGCGCGTCCGCGACCGCGGGCTCGGCGTCATCATCATCAGCCACAACATGGAGGATGTGCGCGCCGTGGCCGACCGGATCGTCGTGCTCCGGCTCGGGCGCAACAACGGCACCTTCCCCGCCGACACGTCGAACAACGAGCTTGTCGCCGCCATCACCGGCGCGACCGAGAACTCCGTCTCGCGCCGTCAGGCCCGCAAGCAGCAGGAGGCCCAGGAGTGACCATGGATCCGAAACCAGAGGCGCTCGACCGCGGCGACAGCCGCCTGCGCCACGACGAGGGGCTTCTCGGCGCCGCGCGCGCCTTCTTCGACCGCGTGCGCTCGGGCGATCTCGGCATGCTGCCGGTGCTCGTGGGGCTCGTGGTGATCTCGACCGTCTTCTCGACGCTGAACCCGGTGTTCCTCGCGCCGAACAACCTCGTGAACCTGCTCTTCGACGCGGCCACGGTGGGCTTCATCTCGCTCGGCATCGTCTGCGTGCTGATGCTGGGCCAGATCGACCTCTCCGTGGGCTCGATGAGCGGCCTCGCCTCGGCGATGATCGGGGTGCTCTGGGTCAACATGGGCTGGCCGCTGCCCGCGGCCATCGCGGTGGCGCTCGGCTTCGGGGCGCTGGTGGGGCTGCTCTACGGCGTGCTCCTCAACCGCTTCGGGATGCCGAGCTTCGTCTCGACCCTCGCGGGCCTTCTCGCGCTCCTGGGGCTGCAGCTCTACATCCTCGGGCCCACCGGCTCGATCAACCTGCCCTATGCCTCGGTGCTGGTGCGGTTCGGGCAGATCTATGTCATGCCGGACTGGCTCTCCTACCTCTTGGCGCTGCTGCCGGGGGCGATCCTTGTCTTTACGGGGCTGCGCACCATGGCGCGCCGGCGGGCAGCCAACCTCTCCTCGCCGGGGCTGAGCGTCCTTCTCGTCAAGGCGCTCGTCCTGACCGCAGCGCTTCTCTACGCGGCCTATTACCTGAACCTCGGCCGCGGCATCCCGTGGATGTTCGGCCTGTTCGTGGCGCTCGTGCTGGCGATGAACTACGGGCTGACGCGCACCCAATGGGGCCGCTCGATGTTCGCCGTGGGCGGCAATGCCGAGGCCGCGCGCCGGTCCGGCATCGATGTGCGCCGGGTCAATGTCTCGGCCTTCATGCTCTGCTCGACGCTGGCGGCCCTCGGCGGCATCCTCGCCTCGGCCCGGCTCGCCTCCTCGAGCCAGCAGGCCGGCACCGGCGACGTGAACCTCAATGCCATCGCCGCGGCCGTGATCGGCGGCACCAGCCTCTTCGGCGGCCGGGGCAGCGCCTATTCCGCCCTGCTCGGGATCCTCGTCATCCAGGCGATCTCGAACGGCCTCACGCTTCTCAACCTCAGCTCGTCGCTCCGCTACATGATCACCGGCGGCGTGCTGGCCATTGCCGTCATCGTGGACTCGCTCGCCCGCCAGAGCCGGGTCAGCCACGGACGCGCCTAGAAAGGACCCATCATGGCAGAGCTCATGCAAGGAAAGGTGGCCGCCATCACCGGCGCGGCCTCGGGAATCGGGCTGGAATGCGCGCGCACCCTCGTGGCCGAAGGCGCCACGGTGGTGCTGATCGACCGCGCCGAGGACCGGCTCAAGGCGCTCTGCGCCGAGATCGGGCCGCGCGCCCTGCCGCTCGTCGTCGATCTGCTCGACGGGCCGCAGGTCTCGGGGATGCTGCCGCGCATTCTCGAGCTGGCGGGCTCGCTCGACATCTTTCACGCCAATGCGGGCGCCTATATCGGCGGGCAGGTGGCCGAGGGCGATCCCGACGCCTGGGACCGGATGCTGAACCTCAACATCAACGCGGCCTTCCGCTCGGTCCATGCCGTCCTGCCCTACATGATAGAGCGGAAGAGCGGTGACATCCTCTTCACGAGCTCGGTCGCGGGCGTGGTGCCGGTGGTCTGGGAGCCGATCTACACCGCCTCGAAATTCGCGGTGCAGGCCTTCGTCCATTCCACCCGCCGTCAGGTCGCGCCGCACGGCGTGCGCGTGGGCGCGGTGCTGCCCGGCCCGGTGGTGACGGCGCTCCTCGACGACTGGCCCAAGGCCAAGATGGAGGAGGCGCTGGCCAACGGCTCGCTCATGCAGCCGAAGGAAGTGGCCGAGGCCGTGCTCTTCATGCTCTCGCGCCCGAAGGGCGTCGTGATCCGCGACCTCGTGATCCTGCCGCACAGCGTCGACATCTGACCCGCGCTTCCGGGCGGCCCCCTTCGGCGGGGCGCCGCCCGGCCCCGGCGCGCCTTCCGCGAAAGGCCCCTCCATGACCCAGGATCCCTCCCGTCCCGCGCCCGGCGCCGGTGACGTGCTTCTCGGCATCGACGTCGGCACCGGCAGTGCGCGCGCGGGCCTGTTCGACCGCGCGGGCAGGATGCTCGCCTCGGCCAAATGCGACATCGCGATCTGGCGCGCGCCGGGCGCGATGGTCGAGCAGTCGAGCCGCGACATCTGGCAGGCGGTCTGCCGCGCGACCCGCACGGCGCTGGCCGAGGCGGGGCTGCCGCCCGAGGCGGTGGGCGGCGTGGGCTTCGACGCCACCTGCTCGCTCGTCGTGGTGGGCGAGGGCGGCGCGCCCCTGCCGGTCGGGCCTTCCGAGGATCCCGAGCGCAACATCATCGTCTGGATGGATCACCGCGCCGTGGCGCAGGCCGAGCGGATCAACGCGCAGGGCCACGAGGTGCTGCGCTATGTGGGCGGCCGCATCTCGCCCGAGATGGAGACGCCGAAGCTCCTGTGGCTGGCCGAGCACCGGCCCGACATCTTCGCCCGCGCCTGGCAGTTCTTCGATCTCGCGGATTATCTCGGCTGGCGGGCGACGGGGGATCTGGCGCGCTCGACCTGCACCGTCACCTGCAAATGGACCTATCTCGCGCATGAGCACCGCTGGGACGCGGGCTATTTCCGGCAGGTGGGGCTCGGGGTGCTGGCGGACGAGGGCTTCGCGCGGATCGGCGCCCGGGTGGTGGAGCCCGGCACGCCGTTGGGCCAAGGGCTGACGGGCGAGGCTGCAGCGGAGCTCGGCCTTCGTCCCGGCACGCCGGTGGGCGCGGGGCTGATCGACGCCCATGCCGGCGGGATCGGCACCGTGGGCGCCGAGGGCACGCCCGAGCGCGATCTGGCCTATGTGTTCGGCACCTCCTCCTGCACCATGACCACCACGCGCGAGCCGGTCTTCGTGCCGGGCGTGTGGGGCCCCTACCGCTCGGCCATGGTGCCCGGCATGTGGCTGAACGAGGGCGGCCAGTCGGCCGCGGGCGCGGCGATCGAGCAGCTTGTGTCCTTCCACCCCGCCGCGGCCGAGGCCGCCCGCGCCACGGAGGCCCTGGGCGAGGCGCTGCCCGTCCATCTGGCCCGGCTGGCCGCCGAGGGGCTCGCGGATCTGTCGGAGGTGGCCACCCGCGCCGAGGGCCTGCATGTGGTGCCCGAATTCCTCGGCAACCGCGCGCCCTTCGCCGATCCCCATGCGCGGGCGGTGATCGCGGGCCTCGGGATGGAGCGCGACCTGCCGAGCCTCGTGTCGCTCTATGTGGCGGGGATCTGCGGCATCGCCTACGGGCTGCGCCAGATCCTCGAGGCGCAGGAGCGCGCGGGCGCCCCGGTCGAGCGGATCGCCATCTCGGGCGGTGCGGGCCAGCTCGACATGGTGCGCCAGCTGCTGGCCGATGCGACGGGCAAGCCCGTGCTGGCGAGCGCCGTGGCGGAGCCGGTGCTGCTGGGCTCGGCCATCCTCGGCGCGGTGGCGGCCGGGCACGAGCCCGACATGACGGCCGCCATGCAGCGCATGTCGCGCACGGCCGCGCACTACGAGCCCGCCGGGGGTGCCATCGCGGCGCTGCACGACCGCCGCTATGCGGCCTTCCTCGCCCTGCAGGAGGCGGCCCGGGCCGCGCGCGGCTGACGGGTGGATCGGGGATGGAGGCGGAAGAGCGGGGGCTTCGCGCCCCCGCGCCCCCGCGGGATATTTGCGCCAGAATGAAAGCAGCCGGGGGTCAGCCGCCCATCGCCTCGTTGTCGTCGGGCAGCGCGTCGAGGGGGGCGATGCGGTAGACCACATCCTTGCGCAGAACCGCGCCCTCGGCCTGGAGGCGCGAGAAGGCCGGGATCGGGATCAGCCGCAGCCCCCCGCCTTCCATCGGCAGACCCGAGCCGAGCAGCCGGTAGATGCCGAGATCGATCAGGTCGAGACGGAGCGAGTCCTTTCCCGGCAGGAACAGCACGAGGCGCAGCTCGCGCGGGCCGGCAGGGGCGACGGTGATGAGCATCCGGTCGGGCGGCGGGACCTGTGGCGCGGCGGAGGCCAGCGTCACCAGCGCCCGGTAGCGCGCGAGCCCCTGCGCCAGATAGGCCACGAGCGCCTCGGCCACGCGGAGCGCCGGCGGCACCTCGGCATCGGTCAGCCAGTGGTCGGGCGGCTGCGGCACCATCGGATGCGGCGCGGCGGCCTGTGCGGCGGGACGCGCCCCTCCGGCGGATCGCGGGGTCTGCATCGGCAGACCGGACAGGCCTTCACTCGGCATCGCGGCACCTCGTCAACAAGCGGGGGACAGCCTTTCGTCGGATGTCCCGGGGGAGTATAGCCGTCCAACGGCGGAGGCAGGCCCCCGGTGCCGCCCTGCGGCACGGACATTTTGCCGCGGCCCGCGGCGGCGGCGCAGGACCGGACTGCCTCCCTTTTCCGCTCCGGGCCCGATCCGCGGCAGCGGCCCTGCGCGGCGCCGGCCTGCGCGGCCCCGGGCCGTGCTCCGCCACGGCTGCGACGGCATGGACCCTCGCCTCCGTCGCTTTCGGAGGCGCAGTTACTGGCACGCAAGGATCCAGCGGCTATGGTGGGGCCCGCAACCGGGAGAATCGTCGTGACGTCACGGATCGTGGTCTTGGGCGGGGGCTTCGGAGGCATGTATGCCGCCCGCGCCCTCAAGCGCCGGCTCGGCAGGGCCGCCGAGATCGAGCTCGTCAATGCCGAGAACTATTTCGTCTTCCAGCCCCTCCTGCCCGAGGTGGGCGCGGGCTCCATCACGCCCGCCCATGCGGTCTCGCCGCTGCGCTTCCTGCTGCGCGACGTGTTCGTCCGCAAGGCCACCGTCGACAGCGTCGATTTCGACCGCCGCCTCGTCACGGTCTTTCAGGGCGTCCAGCGCCGCCCGACCGAGATCGGCTACGATCATCTGGTGATCGCGCTGGGACAGGCGGCCGATCTGTCGAAGATGCCGGGGCTCGAGGAACATGCGCTGACCATGCGCACGCTCGAGGATGCCCGCCGCCTGCGCGCCCATGTGATCGGCCAGCTCGAACATGCCCAGATCACCCGCCTGCCCGAGGTCAAGCGCGGCGCCCTGACCTTCTGCGTGGTGGGCGGCGGCTTCTCGGGGATCGAGACCGCGGGCGAAATGAAGGATCTGATCGACCGCTCGCTGAAGTTCTATCCCGACATCGATCCGTCCGAGGTGCGGATGATCGTCGTCGAATTCGCCGACCGGATCCTGGGCGAGATGTCTCAAGGGCTGGCCGATTATGCGACGCGCACGCTGCGGGAGCGCGGGATCGAGGTCAAGCTCGGCACCGGCGTGGCGAGCGCCACGGGGACGCAGCTCGTGACCACGACCGGCGAGGTGATCGACACCCGCACCATCGTGGCCACCATCGGCAATGCCCCCTCGCCCGTCGTCCGCCGCATGGGGCTGCCGTCCGAGCGCGGGCGGATCTCGGTCGACCGCACACTGGCGGTGAAGGGACGGAGCGACGTCTGGGCGCTCGGAGACTGTGCGCTGATCGCGCTGAAGGACGCGCCGCAGGGGCCGCGCGACTATGCGCCTCCCACCGCGCAGTTCGCGGTGCGGGAGGCCGAGCAGCTGGCCGAGAACATCGCCTCCACCCTCACGGGCGGCACGCCGCAGCCGTTCGACTATCGCTCGAAGGGGGCGCTTGCCTCGCTGGGCGCGCGCAAGGGCGTGGCGCAGGTCTTCGGCCTGGAGCTGAAGGGCTTTCCGGCCTGGCTCCTGTGGCGCTTCTACTACCTGGCCTTCCTGCCCGGCCTCACCACGCGGATCTTCGTGCTTCTGAACTGGTTCATGGACGGGATCAGCCCGCGCAGCGTCGTGCAGCTGCATACGCGCAGCGTGCCGCCGACCCGCTATGTCCGCTACCGCGCGGGCGACGTGATCTACGAGGCGGGCAACCGCTCGGACGGGTTCTATACGGTGGTCACCGGCGCGGTGGAGATGACGCGGACCGATCCCGAAACCGGCCTGCCGCAGGTCCGCACCATCGGGCCCGGCGGCCATTTCGGCGAGCGGCTGATCCTCGGGGCGACGCGGCGGCAGACCAGCGTGCGTGCGGCCGAGGATACGAAGGTGCTGGTGATGGACCGCGAGGAGTTCCTGAAGCTCGCCGACAGCTTCCAGGCCTTCCGGGACTATTTCGGCCCCTACATGGCCCGTCATGGAATGACATGGCCGCCGCTCGGCGAGACGGACGGTCAGGCGGCCCCCAAGCCGGTGCCGACGGAGAAGGACTGACCGGCCGCCCCGCAGGGGACGGCCGGTCGCAGGATCAGCGGCCCTGACGCTGGAAGGCCCGGTCGAGATCGTCGTCCGACCCGTCGAGGCTGAAGCTGAACCCGCCCGGGGTCACCTTCGCGGGGCTCGGAGCCGCCGCGGCGGCGGGGGTCTTCCGCCCGCCCTCGACGATGCGGAGCTGCGGCGCGGCAGGGGCCGGGGCGGCCTCGGAGAGGCGGAAGAAGGACACGGTCGTCTCGAGCTGCTCCGCCTGGCCCGACAGTTCGTTGGCGCCGCCGGCCAGCTGCTGGGAGGCCGAGCTGTTCTGCTGGGTCACCTTGTCGAGCTGCTGGATCGCCGTCGCCACCTGCTGCGCCCCGGCTGCCAGTTCCCGCGAGGCCACCGAGATGTCGGTCACGAGCCGCGAGGTGTTCTCGATGTCGGGCACGAGCTGGTTCAGCATCTCGCCGGCGCCGGTCGCCGCCCGGACGGTGCCCGCCGAGAGCTGCGAGATCTCGGCCGCGGCGGCCTGGCTGCGTTCGGCCAGCTTGCGCACTTCGGAGGCCACGACCGCGAAGCCCCGCCCGTGCTCGCCCGCCCGCGCCGCCTCGACGGCCGCATTGAGGGCGAGAAGGTCGGTCTGGCGCGCGATTTCCTGCACCATCATGATCTTGTCGGCGATCGACCGCATGGCGCCCACCGCCTCTTCCACGGCAGCCCCCGAGGCGCGGGCATCCTCTGCCGCCTTCGAGGCGATGCGTTCGGTCTGCATCGCGTTGTCGGCGGCCTGCTTGATGTTCGCGGCCATCTGCTCGACCGAGGCCGAGGCTTCTTCGGTGGCCGAAGCCTGCTCGCTCGCGCCCTGGCTCAGCTGTTCGGAGGTCGCGGCCATCTCACCGCTGCCCGAGGAGACCTGACGGGCCACCGACGAGACGCCGCCCACCACTTCGCGCAGCTTCTCCACCATGAGGTTGTTCGACTTGAGAAGTTCGGCGATCTCGTCGCGGCCGCGGGCATCCGCCTGGGCGCTCAGGTCGCCGGCCGCCACGCGTTTCGACAGATCGAGCGCCCGGCGCAGGCCCCCGGCAATGCTCATGGTGATCCAGACGGCAGCCGCAATCCCCACCACGCCCGCAAGCGCCAGGAGGCCGATCAGCATCTTCTTCGCCTCGTCCATGATCGCCTGGACATCGCTCTCGGCCGCGTCAAGCGCCTCGAGCTGCTGGGCGACGATGGCGGCGGCCAGCTCCTCGCGCTTCTTCTGGGTCGCCAGATAGTCCGGGTCGAGCAGGAGGTTCGACGCGCCTTCCAGATCGTTCTTCTTCGAGAATTCGATCGCCTTGTTGTTGATCTCGGAGATGCCCTTCCGCAGGGCCGTGTATTCGTCGAGCAGGGCGCGGCCCTCTGGGTCCAGTTTCGCCGCCTCGAGCGCGTCCATGGCGTCCTTCTGCTGCGCCCGCGCCTCGACCATCTCGTCCTCGAGCCGGCGCATGGCCCCCTCGTTGCGGGTGATGAGATGTTCGCGGATCGCCGCCTTCAGCCGAAGCTGCGCGGAGTTCAGCTCCTGGACCTTGACCGTGTTCTGGACCTGGTTCTCGATCATCTCGGTGAGCTGTGCGTCGATGTGATTGAAATCCCGCACCGCCACCAGCCCGGCGATGCCTGAGAGAAGAAAGACCGCAAGGAACGTCGCGGCGAGCTTGAGCTTGATCGTCATGATGGGCCTCTATCCTCGTAATGAACCTGCATACGAGATGCGCTCAAAGGCCCTGCAGGTCGAGCGCTCCACCGGTATGGACGGAACAATCTGGCGGAAGCGCTTGCGCCCTGCGGTCGGGGTGCCGCATCATCAAGACGGCGGGACCCATCCCAAAGAGAGGCATTATCGGCACCAGCCGCACCGCCGCGCGGCAGGGACGCCGGGATCGACCGACAGGGAGCGGCAGGCAACCCGATCCGAATATAAGGAGGAAAAGCCTTAACGAATCGCCATCGGCGGCGCTTTCGGAGGCCTCGGGCTCTCCAGATCCTCGGGAGAGAGCGTGCCCACGTCCGGCGGACCCTCGCTCGGGTCGGGGTGCGGCACGGCCGCGGGCACGCCGCCGCGGCCCTCTGCCCGGTCGCGGTGCAGCGCCGCGCGGCCAAGCATCATCAGCGTCACCGGGGTGGTGATCATCACGAAGGCGCCGATCACCAGCTCGTGCAGCACCGGCCGCCCCTGCATCCAGCTGAAGAGCAGGATCGCCGCGAGGATGATCCCCGCGGCGCCCCAGCTCGTGCCGAGGGTGGGCGCGTGGAGCCGGTCGTAGAAGCTGCGCAGCTGCACGAGCCCGACCGTGCCAAGAAGCGTCAGCGTGCTGCCGAGGACGAGAAACAGCGCGATCGGAAGCGCGAGCCAGAGCGGGACGGTCTCGAGATGCGTCATTCGATGATCTCTCCCCGGATGAGGAACTTCGCCAGCGAGACGGTGGCCACGAAGCCCAGCACGCCGATCACCAGCGACACTTCGAAGAAGAAGGTCGTCCCGAGCCGCATCCCCGCCACCACGAAGAAGAGCATCGCGGTCACATAGAGCGTGTCGAGCGCCAGCACCCTGTCCTGCGCGCGCGGCCCGTGCAGCAGACGCCAGCAGACGAGACAGCTGGCCAGGGCCAGCAGGAACTGGGCATAGGTCAGGGCGGCCGAGAGGATCGTGGCGCTCATTCGAAGATCTCCAGCAGCAGGGCCTCGTAGCGGTCGCGGATGAGGCGGATCCATTCCTCCTCGTCCACCATGTCGAAGACATGGATGAGCAGCACTCCCGTCTCGGCATCGTGCTCGAGCCAGGCGGTGCCGGGCGTGGCGGTCAGGATGATCGCGAGCAGCGCGAGCGCGGGCTGCGAACGCAGCCTGAGCGGGATCTGCAGGAAGTCCGACCGGCGCGCGCCGTGGCGGCCGCCGTTCAGGATGAGAAGCGCCACCGCCGCATTCGAGCGGACGATGTCGAGGCTCACGATCCCCACGAGACGGAAGACCGGCCCCCAGCGCCGGATCTGCGGTTGCGCGGGCTGCAGCGCGGCCATCGCCTTCCCCGCGATCAGCGCGATGCCGCTGCCGAGGATCAGGTGGCCCAGCGAGAAGCGCGTGAGCAGAAGCCACATCACGAGAAGCGCCAGCGACAGGAGCGGATAGGGCACAAGACGGCTCATGGGGCGGCGCTCCCCTCGGTGACGCGCGGGGCGGCGAAGACGCCGTCGGCATAGATGGCAGGCTCGTGCAGCGCCCGCGCGGTGGCCTGCATATAGCGCAGCGTATCCTCGGCCCGGACGGTCAGCGTCACGAGCAGCGCGATCAGCCCCAGCACCGGCGCGATCTCGAGCGCGAGCACCTTCGGCACCGAACCGTCGGTGGCCCAGAAGGTCTGGATGCCGATCCGCACGAGGCCGATCAGGGTGGCGAACCCGGCAAGGAACAGGAGCGACAGGAAGGCCCAGCCGAGGAGCGGATCGAAGCCCGGCGCGGCCAGCAGGGGCGCCAGCATCGCGATCTTGCCGATGAAGCCCGACAGCGGCGGCAGGCCCGCCAGCGCGAGGACACAGGCGCCGAAGCTCAGCCCCAGCACGGTCAGCGTGCCCGGGATGGCGAGCCCCACCTCGGGCTCGTCCTCCTCGGCCTCGTCGAGCCCGTAGGCATCGGCGGTCAGGGCCAGCATGGCGGCGATGCCGCCCTCCTCGCGGCTCATCGGCTCGATGAGCAGGAAGAGCGCCCCGGTGGCGAGGGTCGAACTGACGAGGTAATAGAGCGCGCCGCCCAGCATCTCGGGGCCGCCGCCCGCGAGCGCGAAGCCCACGACGCCCAGCACGGTGCCCGACGAGATCAGCACCATATTGGCCGTCATCCGTCCGAGCCCCTGCGAGGCCAGCACGCCCAGCAGGCCGAAGGCGACGGTGGCCATGCCGCCCGCGATCAGCACCCCCGATCCGAAGCCCGCGGAGGCGGCTGCCGCCGGCCCGAAGAGCAGCATCGAGACCCGCAGGATGACATAGACGCCCACCTTGGTCATGATCGCGAACATGGCTGCAACGGGTGCCGCGCCCGCCATGTAGGCGGTGGGCAGCCAGAAGGAGAGCGGCCAGATCCCCGCCTTCACGAGGAAGGCAAGCCCCAGAAGCGCCGCTCCGGCATGCAGGATCGGCAGGTCGGCCTCGGCCAGCGTCGGCACGATCCGCGCCAGATGCGCCATGTTGAGCGTGCCGGTCACGCCGTAGATCAGGCTGACCCCGATCAGGAACAGCAGCGAGGCCGCGAGGTTGATCGCGATGTAATGCAGCCCCGCCCGGATGCGCAGCTGCCCCGACCCGTGCAGGAGCAGCCCGTAGGAGGCCGCGAGCAGCACCTCGAAGAAGACGAAGAGGTTGAAGAGGTCGCCGGTCAGGAAGGCCCCGTTCAGCCCCATCAGGAGGAACTGGAACAGCGAATGGAAGTGCTTGCCCTGCCGGTGCCAGCCGGCCGAGGCATAGAGCAGCGTCGGGATCGCCAGCAGCGCCGTCAGCAGCAGCATCAGCGCCGAGAGCCGGTCGATCACCAGCGCGATGCCGAAGGGCACCGCCCAGTCTCCGAGCAGGTAGAAGCCGATGTCGTTGCCGCCCGAGGCCGCGTTGCCCTTCGACCCCGCCAGAAGCTCTGCCGCCACCAGAAGAAGCGCCACCGTCGATCCGACCGAGATCG
The DNA here is from genome assembly GCF_000012905.2 of Cereibacter sphaeroides 2.4.1. Taxonomy (NCBI): domain Bacteria; kingdom Pseudomonadati; phylum Pseudomonadota; class Alphaproteobacteria; order Rhodobacterales; family Paracoccaceae; genus Cereibacter; species Cereibacter sphaeroides. Next base: position 835,206 of record NC_007494.2, read on the forward strand.
CGACCTTCGCCTTCCGCTGCCGGTCGTCGTAGAGCAGCATCAGCGCCCCCGCCACGAACGGGATGAGGATCGGGGCGACGATAAGATGGTGCGCGCTCATTCCTCGCGCTCCTTTCCGTCGACATGGTCGGTGCCCGTCACCCCGCGCGAGGCCATCATCACCACGAGAAAGAGCGCGGTGGTGGCGAAGCTGATGACGATGGCCGTCAGCACCAGCGCCTGCGGCAGCGGATCGGCATAGCGCGCCGGATCGATGAAGCCGCCCTTGGGCATGATCGGCGGCTGGGCCAGCGTGAGCCGGCCCGTCGAGAAGATGAAGAGATTGACCGAATAGGACAGGAGGCAGAGACCCACGATCACCTGGAAGGTGCGCGGCCGCAGGAGAAGCCAGATCCCCGACCCGGCGAGGATGCCGATGGCGAGCGACAGGACGATTTCCATCAGGGTGTCTCCTTCCGCTCTGTCTCTTTCTCCTCGGCGTCCTGCTCGCGCAGTCGCGCCGAGCGCAGCGTCTGGTGCGCGATGGCGATCAGCATGAGGACGGTGGCCCCCATTACCAGCGCATAGACGCCGAGATCGAAGACGAGCGCGGTGGCGGCCGGCACCTTGCCCACCAGCGGCAGCTCGACATAGCGGGCATGGGCCGTCAGGAACGGATAGCCGAAGAGCCAGGCGCCCATGCCGGTCCCGCCCGCGACGAGGAGCCCCGCCCCCATCCAGCGGATCGGCAGCACCGTCAGGCGCATCTCGATCCAGCGCACGTTCGTCGCGAGATACTGGAGCAGGAAGGCAATGGCGAGCGTGACCCCGGCCGAGAAGCCGCCGCCCGGCAGGTCATGGCCGCGGAAGAAGAGATAGGCCGACATCACGATCAGCGCCGGGAACATCCACTGCATGATGACCGAGGGCACGAACATGTAATCCTGCAGCGCCTCGGCCTCCTCGCCGCGCTGCTCGTCGGGGATCGAGGCGCTCTCGGAGGCGGGACGGAAGCGGCGCAGGAGCGCATAGACCGTGAGCCCCACCACCGCGAGGACGGTGATCTCGCCGAACGTGTCGAAGGCGCGGAAATCGACGAGGATCACGTTCACCACATTGGTGCCGCCGCCCTCGTGATAGGCGTTGCGCAGGAACCAGTCGCCGATGTTGGGGATGAGCGGCCGGGTCATCACCACATAGGCCAGCGCCGCGAGCCCCGCGCCCGAGACGCCCGCGATGATGAAGTCGCGCCCGCGGCGCAGCCGCGCGGGCAGAAGCCTGTCGGCCGCGATCTCCTCGCGCCGCTTGGGCAGCCAGCGCAGGCCCAACAGCAGCAGCGCCGTGGTCACTATCTCGACCAGAAGCTGGGTGACGGCCAGATCGGGCGCCGAGAACCAGACGAAGGTGAGACAGGTCACGAGCCCCGCGCCGCCGAGCAGCACGAGCGCCGCGAACCGGTGATATTTCGCCTGCCACGCCGCGCCCACGGCACAGGCCACGCCCACCGCCCACATGAGCGCGAAGCTCAGGCTGACCGGCGTGGCGCGCGCCCGCTCGACCGGCGCCAGATGGCCCCACATGACGGCGGTCGCGGCGCCGAGCGCCAGCAGCACCATCAGCCGCAGCTGCGGCTGCAGCCGCTCGGTGCCCACGACCCGGTAGATCCGGCGCGGCCATGTCCAGCTCAGCCGCAGGAGCAGCCATTCGTAGACCTTCTGCGCGCGGATGCGGTGCAGGAGGGGCGGCCCCTCCGGCCCCGCCGCGATCCGGCTGCCGAGAAGCGCATAGAGCAGGATGCCCAGGGCCAGAGCCACCAGGCTCATGACGAGCGGCGCGTTGATCCCGTGCCAGATCGCGATCGAGGTATAGGGCGTGTCCGGCCCCATCACCGACCGCGCCGCGAGGTTCAGCGTGGGCCCGAGGGTGAGGCCCGGCAGGATCCCCACCACGAGGCAGACCGCGACCAGCAGTTCGACCGGACGGCGCATCCAGGGCTGCGGCTCGTGCGGCACCTTCGGCAGGTCCACCGGCGGCGGGCCGAAGAAGACCGTCGCGATGAAGCGCAGCGAATAGGCCACCGAGAAGACGCTCGCGAAGGTCGCGAGATAGGGCAGCATGTCGTCGAGCCAGGTGCCGTTGTGCCAGTCCACCGCCTCGGCGAAGAACATCTCCTTGGACAGGAACCCGTTCAGGAGCGGCACGCCTGCCATGGCGGCGGCCGCCACGATGGCGAGCGTGCCCGTCACCGGCATCAGCCGCATGAGGCCGCTCAGCCGGCGCATGTCGCGCGTGCCGCTCTCGTGGTCGATGATGCCGGCGGCCATGAAGAGCGAGGCCTTGAAGACCGCATGGTTGGCGATGTGGAAGATGGCCGCGAGGATCGCGCCCGAGCTGCCGATGCCCGCAAGCGCGGTGATGAGGCCCAGATGGCTGATGGTGGAATAGGCCAGAAGCCCCTTCAGGTCGTGCCGGAAGAGCGCGACGACCGACCCCACGATCAGCGTGAGCATCCCCGTGCCGGTCACGGCGTAGAACCACAGTTCGGTGCCGCCCAGCGCCGGGGTGAAGCGAATGAGCAGGAAGACCCCCGCCTTCACCATGGTGGCCGAATGGAGATAGGCCGAGACCGGCGTCGGCGCGGCCATCGCGCCCGGCAGCCAGAAATGGAACGGGACCTGCGCCGATTTGGTGAAGGCGCCCAGCAGGAACAGGCCCAGCACCAGCGGATAGGCCCCATGGGCGCGGATGAGGTCTCCCGAGGCCAGAACCCGGTCGAGATCGTAACTGCCCGCGATCCGGCCCAGGAGCAGCATCGCGGCGAGCAGACACAGCCCGCCGGCCGCCGTCACGACGAGCGCCGTCCGCGCCCCGTCGCGCGCTGCGGGCGTCTGGTGCCAGTAGCCGACCAGAAGGAAGGACAGGATCGAGGTCAGCTCCCAGAAGACCACGAGCAGGAGGATGTTGCCCGACAGGAGCATCCCCATCATGGCGCCGGTGAAGGCCATGAGGAAGGAATAGAACCGCGGCACCGGATCGGACTTCGACAGGTAGTAGCGGGCGTAGATCACCACGAGCCCGCCGATGGCGGCGACAAGGGTCACGAACATCCAGGCGAACCCGTCGAGGCGGATGTCGAGCCCCAGCCCCAGCGACGGCACCCAGTCGAGGCTCGCGCGCAGCACCTGCCCCTCGGCGATCGCGGGATGGAGCGCCGCGAGGATCGCCAGCGCCCCCGCCAGAACCAGCCCCGATACCGCCGCCGCCGCATTATGCGCGTTCACGGGCAGGCTGGCCGCAACGAGCGCGCCGAGAAACGGCAGCGTCACGAGGATCAGGAGCAGGTTCTGTTCGATCATGCGGGGCCGGGATCCTTTCCGTGCTGGGGCGTTCGAGGGCCGGTCCTTCCGCAGGACGCAGCGCAGGCGCGCCTGCCGTGAAACCGGGGCGCGAAAGCGGGCATCTGCCGGGAAAACCGATGCCCCTCCTATGGATGGGAAGACCCCTGCGGATCAAGTCTTTGCAGGTCACGAAAAGTAATCTCGCAGAGGAAAATGCGGATCCGCGCCGGCAGGGCGGCCTCCGGGCGCCTTCAGACGCGCGCGCCCGGGCATGAGTTGACAGCCGGCAACCGGCGCTTCATGGCTGGAGGGTGCGACAGGATGTCCGGAGGAGCCCATGACCGACCGACCCGCGAGCGAACCGAGGCTCACCTCGCTGTCCCATGGCGGCGGCTGCGGCTGCAAGATCGCGCCCGGCGTGCTGGCCGAGCTTCTGCGCGCGGCGCCCGCCCTGCCGGTGCCGGCCGATCTTCTGGTGGGCACCGCCACCTCGGACGATGCCGCCGTCTGGCGGCTGAACGACGAGCAGGCCCTCGTCGCCACGACCGATTTCTTCATGCCCATCGTGGACGACCCCTACGACTTCGGCCGGATCGCCGCGACGAATGCGATCAGCGACGTCTATGCGATGGGCGGGCGGCCGATCCTTGCGCTGGCGCTGGTGGGCATGCCGATCTCGGTCCTCTCGAAAGAGACCATCGGCCGGATCCTCGAAGGGGGCGCTGCGGCCTGTGCCGCCGCCGGTATTCCGATCGCCGGCGGCCACACCATCGATTCCGTCGAGCCGATCTACGGTCTCGTGGCGCTGGGGCTCGTCCATCCCGACCGCGTGCGGCTGAATGCGGGCGCACGCCCCGGCGACCGGCTGGTGCTGGGCAAGCCCATCGGCACCGGCATCCTCTCGGCCGCGCTGAAGAAGGAGGCCCTCGATGCCGCGGGCTATGCCGAGATGATCGCCACCACCACCCGGCTCAACACGCCGGGGCCGGATCTGGCCGAGCTTCCGGGCGTGCATGCGCTGACCGACGTGACCGGCTTCGGCCTCGGCGGGCACGGGCTCGAGATGGCGCGGGGCGCAGGCGCGCGGCTCCGGATCGACTGGGCGCGGGTGCCGGTCATGCCCACGGTGCGGGGCCTGCTCGCGCAGGGCTTCGTCACCGGAGCCTCGGGGCGGAACTGGGACAGCTACGGCGCAGGCATCGCGCTGCCCGCAGACTTTCCGGTGCCCGAGCGGGCGCTCCTCACCGACCCGCAGACGAGCGGCGGGCTCCTCGTGGCCTGCGCGCCGGACAGCGTGGGCGAGGTGCTCGCCACCTTCGCCCGCCACGGGTTCGAGGCCGCGGCCGAGATCGGCACGGTGGAAGAGGGCCCCGCGGAGCTCGTGATCGGCTGACGCTCGGCGGGGCGCGCGCCCCGCCGGGGACACCGATCCGCGCGGGGTGCGACGCAGCCCGCCGAAGCGTCTCAGGCCACTTCGAAGGTCGCGTAGGGATTGAGGCAGGCGGTGGGGCCGATGAAGCTCACCTCCTCGTCCGGTCCCGACCGCATGGCGATGTCGGTCATCCGCACCGCATCGCCGAGGATATGCCGCTCGAACTGTTCGAGCCGCGCGGCGCGGTCGTCGGGCAGCATCTCCATCGCGGGGTCCTCGAGGCCGGTCTGGTAGGCGGTGGCATAGGCCGCCGCCAGCTTCCACGGCGGCGCGATCCACGGACGCTGCGCCACGCTGGCCGCGGTCAGCGCCTCGACCTCCGCCTCCTCCATCCGGAGCGGCCCGAAATGGCGCTCGAGCACGGCGCGGACCAGATCCTCGGGCCGGCGGGTGATCGCATAGCCCCCCGCCGCGGCGAGGGCGGCGGTGGCTCCGGCCAGCTGGAGGGCGCGGCGGCGGCTCAGTCTCATGGGCGGCTCCGTCAGATCAGAAGGTCGGCGGCGCGCAGCGACAGCGCGGCGGCGGTGAGCGAGGGGTTGGCGGCCGAGCAGGTGGGGAAGGTGCTGGTGCCCACCACCACCAGATTGCGCAGCCGGTGATGGACAAGGCCCGCATCCACCACGGACGTGGCCGGATCGGATCCCATCCGCAGCGTGCCCTGCAGGTGGCTCTCGGTCTCGCGGATGCCGTGGTCGAGGATCTTCTCGACCGGCAGCGGCGCGAGCAGTTCGGGCAGCGCGGCCTTGGCCCGCTCCATCCCGCGCAGCGCATAATCCGAGGGTCCGTGATAGTCGACGAAGGCCCGCCCCTCGCCATCCAGCGTCACGCGGTTGCGGTCCTCGGGCAGGTCTTCGGTCACGATCACGAGCGGCAGGGTCTGGCGCATCCGCTCGGCCCCGAGCCGCATCCCGTGCGACCAGCGATTCTCGAAATAGACCAGCGCCGCGCCCCGATCCTTGCGGTGCGGCCCGTCGTAGAGGCCGAAGTCGAGCCCCGTCGTGATGGTGCTGCCGCCGAAATTGTCGACCCCGTCGAGCCAGGCCTCCATCGACCAGCCGTAGGATTCGTGCAGCCCCACGCCGGTCAGCCCGCCGCCCAGATCCGAGCGCAGAAGGATCGCCGGGCTGTGGATCGCGTTCGCGCCGAGCACGAAGAGATCGCCCGTCACCTTATGCTCGCGCCCGTCGGGGCCGCGGATCACCGCCGCCGAGATCGATGAGCCCGCCGCCTCGAAGCGGCGCACCTCCGTCTCGAGGCAGAGGGTCACGCCCGGCGTCTCGTAGAGCGGCACGAGCGAATTGTTCGCCGTGAACTTCGCATCCGCCGGACAGATCTGGCAGCGCAGTGAGGCGCAGCAGGCCGCGCGCGTCTCGGTGGCGATGCGGGCCCGCGCGGTCGGCATCACGAAATGGCTGTCGGGCCGCGCCGCCTTCATCAGCCGGTCGGGATCGGGCATCACATGCGGCGGCTGCGGGAAGGGACGCGAGCGCGGCATGACCTGCGCCATGTCGGGATCGCCCGAAACCGCCATGATTTCCTCGGCCTCGCACCAGTAGGGTTCGAGATCGTCGTAGGAGACGGGCCAGTCCTGCGCCACGCCGTGATCGGTCCCGAGCCGGAAATCCGCCGGATGGAGGCGCGGCGTCTGGGCGAACCAGCAGTTGGTGCCTCCGCCGAATCCGATGGTGAAGTTCCAGGGCTTCTCGGAGTTGGTGGCGTAGGTGTCGCTGTCGGTCACGGGCGAATTCCGCCCTTCCTCCAGCTGCCAGTCGTGTGTCGAATGCCGACCCCATTCCAGGACGAGGACCCGCCGCCCCGGCTGGCGCAGCAGCCGATGCAGGAAGAACGAGGAGCCGAAGCCCGAGCCCACAATAATCACATCGAAATGTTCGCCGGCGACGCTCTCGGGCGGAGCCAGGTTCATAAGATTCATCTCCTAGTTATTGCTTGCCACCTTGGGGCGAGCGGCGGGAAACTGTCCAGACCTGCCCCCGTGGATCGGCAAGGCTTTGCCGGCCCGGTTTGCAACCGCAGCATGATTGTGCTTATGCAGCGCGGAGGTGCCGCTCGAACGGGCAGCGGCAGGAAACTGCGCGTGCCGAAGACCGCCAGGTTGCACGTCTGGGAACTTTGCGGCCCCTTGGGGCTTCGTCCGCAAGCCGCGGGTCGGCCGGTCCCTCGCCGGTCTGCCGCGGAACCGAGGGAGAAACGTCTCGATGCGATCCTGTCTGACTGCCTGCGCCGGGCCGGTGTCCCGGTGAGCGGCCAGCATCTTTTCGATCCGCCGCAGGGATCGCTGCGCACCACCGTCGGCCGCGGCGCCGCGGCCATCGCCGCGTCGCAGGCGGTGATGGTGGCCACGCAGATGGGATCGGTGGTCATCCTGTCGCGCCTGCTCGCGCCCGAGGAATTCGGCCTCGTGGCCATGTGCGCGCCGGTGCTGGCGCTGATCGGGATGCTGCAGGATTTCGGCCTCGTGCAGGCGACGGTGCAGAAGCCCGACCTGCGGCACGAGGAGGTGAACTTCCTCTTCTGGGTCAATGTCGCCCTCTCGGCCGCGCTGGCGCTGCTGCTGCTGCTGATCTCGCCGCTCGTGGCCCTCTTCTATCAGGAACCGCGGATCGGGCCGCTGATCGCCGCCATGGCGCTGATCGTGGCCGCGAACGGGCTGGGCGCGCAGCATGCGGCGCTTCTGAACCGGCGGATGGAATACGGTCGCATCGCCATCATCGGCGTGGTGGGCGCGGTGGCGGGGCTCGGCACGGCGACGGCCTGGGCGCTGGTGCAGCCGAGCTACTGGGCGCTGTTCGGCGGCCAGCTGGCCGGGACGCTGCTGCCCACCGGCCTCATGTGGCTCGCCTCGCGCTGGCGGCCGGGCCGGCCGGGCGGGGCCGAAGGCGGGCGGGCGCTCATCGGCTTCGGCGCGGGCATCACGGGCTTCAACTTCGCGAACTTCTTCGCCCGCAACCTCGACAATGTGCTGATCGGCCGGGTCTGGGGCGGCGCGCAGCTCGGGCTTTACGACCGTGCCTACAAGCTCTTGCTCATGCCCTTGAATCAGGTGGCCAATCCGCTGTCGAAGGTGATGATCCCTGCCCTCTCGCGGATGCTGGACGAGCCCGACCGCTACCGGAGCGCCTATCTGCGCGTGCTGACGCTGTCGCTCCTCCTCGTCCTGCCGGGCGTGGCGGCGGCGACGGCGATGGCGGACCTGCTGATCCCCTTCGCGCTCGGCGCGCACTGGGCGGGCAGCGCGCCGATCTTCATGGCGCTCGGCTTCGCGGGACTCCTGCAGCCTTTGAACAATCCGGCCGGATGGCTCTTCATCAGTCAGGGCCGCTCGACCGAGTTCATGTACTGGGGCTTCGCCACGGCCCTCTTCGCGGTGGTGGCCTTCGTGCTGGGCCTGCCCTATGGCGCGCTCGGCGTGGCCATCGCCTACGCCATCAGCGAATATCTGAAGACCCCGGTGCTCTGGCTCTATATCGGGCGGCTCGGCGCGGTCCGCGCCCGCGATGTGGCCCTTGCCTGCGGTCCCCTCGTGCTGGCGGGCCATGCGGCGCTCGGCGTCGTGTGGCTCGCGCGTCCCTGGCTCGCCGAGGCCCCCGTGGCGGCGCTGCTCGAGGGGGCGCTGCTCGCCTATCTCGTGACCGTCCTGCTCATCGCCCCCTTCCCGCAGGGCCGCGCCGTGCTGGCCGAGGCCGGATCGCTTCTCCGCGGCGGCCTCTCGAAGCTCCGCTCCCGCACCATCCGCCGCGCGACGTCCGGCTGACGAGGACAGACATGCATTACCGTTCGATCACCGATCTGGCCGATCTTCTGCAACAGAGCCTGCACCGCATCCCGCGCGAGACCGATCTGGTCGTGGGGCTGCCGGGCGGCGGGGTTCTGGCGGCCAACATCCTGTGCCTGCTGGCCAATGTGCCGATGTCGGATCTGGAGAGCATCCTCGCCGGGCGCAGCTTCTCGGTGGGGCGCACCAAGCTCGATGGCGGCCCGGCGCCTCAGCCGCAGCATGTGGTGGCGGTGGCCGACACGGCGGAGGGCGTGGCCGAGGCGCGCGCGCGGCTCGAGGCGGCCGGGATCGCCGCCACGCTCGTCGTGGCCTACGGCGATGGCCCGGACGTGCCGGGGGCGGATCTGGTGCTCGAGGCCCTGCCCGAGCCGCGGATCTTCCAGTGGAGCTTCATGCAGCATCCGGTGCTCGAACGCGCCTGCGTGGATATCGACGGCGTCCTCTGCCTCGATCCCACCCATGCCGAGAACGACGACGGCGCGGCCTATCTGGAGTTCCTGACGACCGCCCGGCCGCTCTACCGCCCGGTGCGGCGGATCGGAACGCTGGTCACCAGCCGGCTCGAGAAATACCGCGCCGAGACCGAGGGCTGGCTCGCAGCCCAAGGCATCGCCTACGGACGGCTGGCGATGCTCGACCTGCCGAGCCAGGCCGAGCGCATCCGGCTCGGGGCGCATGGCAGCTTCAAGGCCGAGACCTACCGCAAGTCCGACGCGCCGCTCTTCATCGAGAGCGAGAACCGGCAGGCGCGCCGCATCGCGGAGCTGTCGGGCAAGCCCGTGCTCTGCCTCGAGACCCACAGCCTCGTGACCCGCGAGACGCTGGCGCGCGCCCCCGCCGCAGCGCCCGTGCCCTCCACCTTGGGCACGGCGAAGGCCATCGCGCGCGGCCTTCTCGGCCCGGCGCGGGTGGCGGCTCTGAAGCGGCGGTTCGCACGGTGATGAAAAAAGCGCCGCTCTGCAGCATGAACCGGAGAAGACCTTGCGGCGGCCGACCTGTCAGGGCCGGGCGGTTTGCATCTTTGTGAGAATCCGCGGCCAGACGTTGGACCGCGGAAAATAGTAACCTATGGTTGAGTCTGTCACGAGGAGTTTGGGTGCCAGTTTGGTGGCGAAGGCGATCACCGTCCCGATCGATCCATGAACCGACCGGGGGTCCAGCGATCTCCTCAACTCCGACCGTCAACAGGAAGCACGGGAAAACAGAACGTTGTCACAGAACATTCGTCAAACGGCCAGAGGCCGTGCCGGCGGAGCTTCCGCCTCTCTCGCCCGGTCCGAGGCTGCGAGGCCGTCCTGGCTGGACCAGCTGCGGCCGGCGGACCTCAACCGGCAGTTGCCCTTCGGCGGCTTCGGTGGCGTCAGATCCGAGAAGTCCGTGCCGCAGACGGCCGCGCGGCCGCTCCGCATTCTTTTCACTCTGGGAGACCCCTACCTGCCGCAGCGCAGCGGCGGCGCCCAGTCGAGCACCGACCAGCTGGCCGCCGCGCTGCGCGCCGAAGGTCATGACGTGGCGGTGCTCGCGGGTCTCGAGGGCGGCGGCTGGACGGAACTGCGCTCGCGCATGCAGCGCCGCCTGCTGCGCCGCGACTATGCCCAGAACCGCATGGGCGGCTACCGCGTGTTCCGCACCTGGAACCCGGTCGACGCGTCCGAGGTGGTCCGCCGCTTCCGGCCCGACGTGGCCGTGGTGCAGAACGACAACACGCAGCGCACCGTGCCGCTCGCGCGCTCGCTCGAGGCCGCCGGCGTGCCGGTCGTCTTCTACTTCCGGAACGTCGAACTCGAGGATCTCGGCGGCAACCCGGCGAGCCTCAAAGGCGCGCGCTTCGTGGCCAATTCCGAATTCACCGCCCGCACCTACGGCAAGGTCTTCGGCATCCGCTCGACCGTGATCCCGCCGCTGGTCGAGCCCGAGCTCTACCGCACCGAGACCACGCGCGAGAATGTCACCTTCATCAACCCGGTGGCGGTGAAGGGGCTCGAGACCGCGCTCGGCGTGGCCGAGCTCTGCCCCGACATCCCCTTCGTCTTCGTCGAGAGCTGGCCGCTCAGCGCCGAACGCAAACAGGAGCTGGAAGAGCGCATCGCCGCGCTGCCGAACGTCACCCTGCGGATGCGGACGAGCGACATGAAATCGGTCTATGGCAAGGCCAAGATCCTCCTCGCGCCCAGCGTCTGGCAGGAGGCCTGGGGCCGGGTCGCGACCGAGGCGCATTTCTGCGGCATTCCGGTGATCGGCTCGAACCAGGGCGGCCTGCCGGAGGCCATCGGGATCGGCGGCCATGTGCTGCCGGTGGATGCGCCGGCGGCCGACTGGGCGGCCGAGGTGCGGCGTCTCTGGGACGATCCGAAGGCCTACGAGGCGGCCTCGGCGGCAGCCTATGCCCATGCGCGGCGGCCCGAGATTGCGGGCGACCACCAGCTCCGCACCTTCCTCTCGGTGCTCCGCGGCGCCTGCGGCGACTTCACCCGTCGCGCCGGCACGGTGGCGGCGCGGGCCATGACCGTGGCCCTGCCCCTGATCTGACGACCCCGCAGCGGACGGGGCCCGGTCCCGTCCGCCCGCTCCGCCGGATCAGAGGGCCGCGACCGTCGGCCCCTCGACAGGCGGGCTGGCTCTCCCTCTTCATCGTTGCCCCTGAAGGCGTGACGCGACCATCTGCGCCCCGTATCGTCCAGCCTCCGCCCGGACCTCAGGCCCCGCGCAGGCGCTGGCTCAGGGCGGAAAACCGATCCGGCCCCAGCACCGACCAGGCCGCCTGCCGCACCAGATGGCGGGCGGCGCTGCGGCTGCGCAGGCGCGGGATCTGGGCGGCGATATGGCCGAGATCGGGCTGGTAGAGCCGCTGCTCGGGCAAGCACAGCACCGGCCGCCCGGAGAGGCGCATGATCTCGGCGGCCTGCCGCGGCTCGCTCTCGATGAAGAGAAGCGCGTCGCTGTCGCGGTAGACCGTGGCCTTGAAGCTGCCGTGCGCGCCCCGGCGCATCCGCTCTTCGCGGCTCGGCAAATCCAGCATCGCCAGCCGGTCGAAGGCGATGCCCTGCGCGGCCAGCCAGGCTTCCGTCTGGGGGCGGTATTTCTCGAGACGGCTGGTGACCAGCATCCCGATCCGCTGGCGCGTGCGGTTGAGCGGACGCGCGTTCAGGAGGAAGTCGAGATAGGCGGGGCCGTCGTCGTTTTCGGCCTCGCTCGGGTCGTGGCAGAGGATGCCGTCGATATCGACGCAGCAGCGGGCGAGAAACTTGTGGTGCATCGCGTTCCACTGGAACATGCGCGGTTGCGGCACCGCCTCGAAGATCAGGTCGGCCTCGGGATGCTGCGGCTTCAGCCCGTAGACGGCGGCGTAGAGCACGCCCTCGCCCCGCCCCGCCAAGGCCACCCGGTCGCGCGCCTCCTGCATGGCGATGCCGGAACTCAGGCTGTCCTCGAGCACGAGGACGCGCCGCTCGGCGCCGCCTGCGGGCGTGCGCTTCTCGAGGAAATCGTCGAGCGCCACGACCGGCAGGCCCGTGGCCGCGCCCAGCATCTGCGCAGCCAGAAGCCCGCTCCGCGGGACGCCCACCACGAGATCGAGATCCCGCGGCAGCCGATGCAGGCTCGCGAGGATCGTGCGGTTCATGTCGGCAATCGAGCGGTAGTTCATGCGGGTCTCCGGGTCATGGCTTCAGGCCAGAGGTGGGGCGGGCCTGCGGCCTGTCGAGGGGCGGGCGCCTGACGATGGGAAGCCGCCGCCGCCCGGTCAAGCATTGCGGGGCGTTCCGGGGCGGTCGGGCGCGAACCTGCCGCGCAGCGTGGCGATCCGGCGGAGGAGAGGTTCATCCACGAGCCAGGTGAAGGCGATGGCCAGCGCCAGCGTGAGTGCCGCGAAGACCGAAGCCACCAGCGCCTCGGGCGCGCCGCGGAGCATGGCCCAGCACACGACCGTGTAGAGGATCGGGACATGGACGAGGTAGAGGCCGAACGAGATCCGGCCGAGGAAGAGCGGCAGCCGTGTGGCGAAGATCCGCGCCAGCGCAGGCAGCGTGAGGACCGCATAGAGCAGGAGCGCCGCGGCGAGGATCGGCACGAGACCGCGCGGCTCGCCCACCTCCCAGCCCTCCGGCACGTCCGGCAGATGCAGCCGGTCGTGCGCGCCCTCGCCGGGCGACCCCAGCAGCACCGCCGCCACCAGCGCCGTGGCGGGCAGCGCCAGCCCCGGCAGCGGTCGCAGGTGACCCCGCCGATGGGCCTCGTAGAGGCCGGCGCCCAGAACGAAGCCCAGATAGGGATCGGGCAGCCAGATCAGCACGGCGAGGCTGGCCGCGCCGAGCGCGAGGAGCCGCACCCGGCCCTCCGTCAGGAAATAGAGGACGAAGATCCCGGCCGAGCCCAGAAGCTCGAACTTCATGGTCCAGAGGACATTGTTGAACCGCGAGAAGCCGCGGATGAAATTGCCCGCCATCCCGTCGGCCACGGCGAACCAGAGCGGCTTCAGCGGCTCCTGATAGGTCAGGGCCAGCCAGCGCGACGGCTGGACGAGCGTGCTCTGCAGCCGGGTCGCCGCATCCGGGAACAGCGAGAGCCAGCCCCAGGCCACGAGGCAGCTCACCGTCACCGGCAGCGCGAGGCGCAGATACCTCGTCACGAGGTTCGTCAGCAGCGCCGAGCGGCGCCGCTCGGCCGCGGCTGCCATGACGAAGCCCGACAGGACGAAGAAGACCGCGACGGCGAAGCGACCGTTCCACAGAAGATGCAGCGGCGTATCGGCAAAGCCGGTGAGCGTCTTGCCCATCGACGGCGTCAGATGCGGATGGAGCAGGCACAGATAGTGATAGAGCACCACGATGGCGGCGGCGATGCCGCGCAGCCCGTCGAAGGCCGCGATGCGCGGGGAAGGCGGAGGCGCCAGGGACATGAGACCTCGGTTCCGTCTGAGCGTGAGAAGGGTCCCGCCGGGGACGGGGGCTTTGGCCGCGACCCTAGGCCCTTTTCGCCGGAGGCACCACATGCAGCCTGAAGTTGTGCGCGATCCCGCTCAGGGGCGGCGAAATCCGGCCTGCACCGGCACGGCCGGTGCGCAGAGGCGGGCCGTCAAACCTCCGGGACGGGATCGGCCTGAGGGCCGCGCGGCATCTCGGTGGGGAAGGTCAGCTCCGACAGGGTGCCGCCGCCCGGACGCGCGCGGATCGTGAGCGCGCCTCCGATCTGCTCGGCGAACTGCCGCGCGATCGACAGGCCGAGGCTCGTCGTCCCGGTCACCGAGAAGCCCCGGGGCAGGCCCGCCCCGTCATCCTCGATCACGAGCCGCGCGTGGCCCTCGGCGCTGGCGACCGACAGGCGGATCAGGATCGTCCCGGAGGCGCCGCCCGCAAAGCCGTGCTCGCAGGCATTCATCAGCAGTTCGCTCGTCACCAGCCCCAGCGGCATCGCCTGATCGGGCTCGGAACGGAAGGAGTCGATCTCATACCGGCAGGAGATGCGATCGCTTGCATCCATGGCCGCCACCGTATCGCCGGCGAGGCCGCGGATATAGTCGCCCATATCGACGAACTGCCGCGAGGGATCGTGCAGCCGCCGCTGCAGGCGCGCCACCACCTCGAGGCGGGCCCGCGAGTCCGCCACGGCGGCCCGCGCCTTCGGATCGCCGAGCCGTCTTTCCTGCAGGCGCAGGAGCGAGCCCAGGGTCGCGATATTGTTCGAGACCCGGTGCTGAAGCTCGTGAAACATGAGCGTGCGGGCATGGGCCAGCGCCGAGCTGCGGGCCTCGGCTTCGACCATGCGGTGCAGGGCCGCGGTCATCAGATGGACGAGCAGGATGTCGGTCGCCGCGATGAAGGCGAAGAAGAGCATCGCGAACAGCGCAGGCGTGGTCACCGAGAGCGTGCCGACCGGATGGATGAAGCAATACCAGGCGATGAAGCCCGTCGCGACCGCCACCGCCGATCCGGCCGCCGCCCCCGCGAAGAAGGCGGTCAGGATGATGGCCGGGAAGAAGGTGAGAAAGGGAAAGCCGGGCGGCAGCACCTCGTCGACCGCGAAGCGCAGGAGGGTCGAGACCGCGACGGCAGAGAGCACGAAGACGCTCTTGAACAGGGGCGAGCGGCCGGTCGCCCAGCGCAGGACGAACCGGCTCAGCCGGTCCGGCAGTTTCGCAGTGAGCAGTCCCAACCTTCAACCCTTCGCTGAACCCGGCGAAACTACAGCAAGCGGTGGCCAATGCAACCGGAGCCGACCCGACGTCCCCCCTCGGACCGGTCACGTTGGTGGCAAACCGCTCAGCCCTCGCGGGCCCGTGTCCCGGCGATGCGCTGCAGCGCCGTCCGGGCGAGCGGCAGGGGCGCGCCTGCGCCTGCCGCAGCCGCTCGAAGCGCTCGCGGGCCTCGCGATCCGGCGAGAGGCCGCGATCCGGCTGCATTGCCGCGCGCCGCTCTCGATGCGCGCGCCCCCCGCCTCAGGCGGGACCGCCGCGGCGGCGGCCGGACGGCGGGGCGGCCTGCAGGCAGGCCCGCGCCCAGCTCAGGTCGAGCTCGGCCACCAGCCGATCGACCCCGTCGAGGATCGCCCCGGGGTCGTCCGGGTCGAGCGTCGGCAGGATCCGCTCCCACAGCATCCGGGCCGGGCCGAACATCATGGCGGGCGCCACGGCCCGCGGCCGGGGCTCGGCGCTCGCCTGCGGCGCTGGCCTGCCCGGCCCCTGCAGGGGGGCGTCCGCCGCGATCTCGTGGTCCACAGCATCCGACGTCAGGGAGGGCTCCGACTGATCCGGCGTCCCGGCCTTCCTGGACAGAGCTCCGGCCTCCAACATTTGGGATGGGTCCGGCGTGCGGGCCCCTCCAGGCAGGGCACCGGCCACGCGAGCCTCGGCGGTCGCCTCGCCAGCGTCGGCCTCCGACGAGAGCGGAGTCGAAGGCTGGGGCGTCCCGATCGTCTCACGCAGAAGGGCAAGGAAGGCCCCATCGTCGGCCGCCTCAACCGGTTCCGGCGGCGCGGTTTGGGCGGCATCCGCCCCATCCTCATAGCGCGGCGCGGTCTCCGGCTCCGGGAGATCGAGGTCCGGGGACGGGTCCCCGACCGAGCGGTTCTCCTGCCCGGAGGCCAGCGCGGGCGAGGGCGAGATCGGGAGAAGCTCCTCTCCCCGGGCCGCTTCCTCATCGCCGGGGCCTCCCTCGGGCGCGCTCTCGACGTGTGTCGGCCCGTCCGCGCCCATCGGGAGGTGCGCCGCGCCCAAAGCTGCCGACTCCTCTCTTTCGTGCCCCTCTTCCGCATCAAGTGGAGAAGCGACGCCCGGATCGTCGGGAAGCCAATCCCCGCCGGAGACGGCGTGCCCGTCCGGCGGCGCGCCCTCGCGCGCGGACGCATCCGCCGGATCGACGAGCAGGAGCGGTGCGGGCGCGGCCGAGCGTCCGCGGACGCGCCGCGGCACGATGCGCGTCCGGGCAGGATCGTCCGCAGGCTCCTGAACGGGGCGCCGCGGCAGGGCGGCCGCCGCTTCGCGCAGCGCAAGCCGCAGGGCGCCCACATCGGCCTCGGCCAAGAACGAGGCCATATGCACCGCCGCGAACAACCCCTCCACCTCGCGCAGGACGCGGCGCATGACCTTGCCCCTGTCCTCGTCCCGCACGAGCCTGTCGGCCTGCGACAGGACCAGAAGGCTCGGCGCCGTGAGCGCCGCGGGCAGCGCCGCCCAGGCGGATTTCTCGCTCTGCCGCCAGGCCTGCACCGCCGGAGAGCACCAGACCACCATGTCGGCCTCGGGCACCATCCGCTCCCAGCTGGCCGCGGGCATCCCGGGATCCGAGCCGCCGGGCGTGTCGATCAGGTCGAACGCGCGCAGGAGCGGGCTCGGATGGGCCAGGCGGCAGTGCGAGATGCGCTCGAGATCGGTCCCGTCGAGATGGGCCAGCATCTCGGCCAGCGAAGCGAAGCGCTGCACCGTGCCGTCGAGGAACAGGCAGTCGGGTGCGCCCTCGCCGTGACGGATCCAGATCGGCGGCAGCGCCGTCGAGGTGACCGACGCGGGCAGCAGATCCTCGCCCAGAAGCGCGTTCACAAGGCTCGTCTTGCCCGAGCTGAACTCGCCCGCCACGAGGATGCGCGGTCGCGCCGCCTGAACGGCCGCCGTCTCTCCCACGACCTCGGACAGTTCCAGAGGCAGGTTCATGCCGCTCCCCTTTGCGCCATCTCATCCGTCGCCGGACGCTCCATCGCGTCCAGCACCGCCGTCACGAACCCCGCCTGCCGCGTGCAGAAGGCACGGGCGGCCTCGGACAGGGCATCGCAGAAGAGGGTAAATTCTTCCTTTGCGACCGCCTCGATCATGGGCCGAGTCTCGTCGGCGATCAGCGCGCGGTAGCGGCTCGCCAGCTCTTGGGGGGCGGCGCGGCGCTGGAAGAACCGCCGCCACCACGCGGTCTGCATGTCGAGCGCGATCGCCTGCGCGATCGGCCCCGGCGCCTGCGGCACCGGCCCCTGGGGCAGATGGAAGGCCACGCTGCCCTCGGGCACGGCAAGGTCGCCGCAGAGGATCCGCCCGTAGCCCTCGGCCGCCTCGGCGGTGCAGTCGGCCAGCGCGTCGCGCCCGGCCTTGGCCGCCGCGAGATAGGCCGAGCGGATCATCATCCGCAGCGCGGTCGGATCGCAGCGCCAGCCCTCGCCGTCGCCACAGGCCGCGATATGCGCGGCGAGGGCCGCGACCGCCCCCTCGACGAACTGCTCCTGCGCCCGGCCGAGCCGATCCGAGAGGGCCGCCGCAGCCTCGGCCAGCCGCGCCGCAAGACGGGTCTCGCAGAGCCTTGCCACCTCGGCCGCGCGCGCCTCGATGCCGGCGCGGTCCACCCGCCGCGCGGGCTGGCTGCGCGCCACCACATCGACCGTCTCCACCTCCGAGATGACATTGCCGGTCTCGGCCCGGATGTCGGCCAGCATCGCCTGTCCGGGCCCCTCGACCACGCGGCGCGCGATGGCCGCGCGCAGTTTCGGCACGCCGGAGGCCTCGAAGGCCATGCGGCAGAGGTCCCCCTCCTCGCGCAGCCCCTGCTCGGCCGCCCAGAGACGCAGCGCCGCGCGGCTGGCCGCCGGAAGCGTCTCGCAGCGGTCCTCGAGCGCGCGCACGGCCCAGAGCGCGCTGCCGAAGAGGATGGTAAGGCCCGCGCCCACCTCCGCCGCCGCAAGCGTGCGGCGCATCGCGGTCTCGATCTCGCGGCACTGCGCGGCCGGATCGGCCAGCTCGTCGATCCGGTTGACGAAGAGCAGAACCTCGCGCGCCTCGACATTGCCGATGATGCGCAGAAGCGCCATGTCCATCGTCGTCAGCGCCTGATGCGCCGAGAGGACGATCACGCAGACAGGGCTTTCGCTGATGGCGTTGAGCGTGATCTGCTCGCGCATCAGGACCGTGTCGTTCACGCCGGGGGTATCGCGCAGGCACAGGTTCTGCGGATAGCCCGGCAGATCGAGATAGAGATCGGCCGTGCGGGTGAGGTCGGCATAGAAGCCCTGCCCGCCCGCAGAGGCCTCGGCCGGGTCGCCGTAGCAGATGTAGCGGTCGATGATCTCGGAACGGAGGTCGGGGAAGGCATGGCTGCTGCCGAGCAGCGTCTCGAAGGCGGAGCCGAGCCGGGCCTCCGTCGCCCGGCGCATCCGCATCACCTGCGCCCGCACCTCCTCGGCCTCGTCGGTGAAGCCGGCGCGCCGCGCCATCTCGCCGA
Organism: Cereibacter sphaeroides 2.4.1; assembly: GCF_000012905.2. Classification (NCBI taxonomy): domain Bacteria; kingdom Pseudomonadati; phylum Pseudomonadota; class Alphaproteobacteria; order Rhodobacterales; family Paracoccaceae; genus Cereibacter; species Cereibacter sphaeroides. Next base: position 853,440 of record NC_007494.2, read on the forward strand.
GCCGCCCGCCGGTGAGGGCCAGCCGCTCCCACTCCAGCGCATCGAAGAAGCGGAACAGCGCGCGCGTCTTAAGCGGGCGGCGTGGCGAATTCAGGTGGACGTTGGTGATGACCGAGGTCCAGGGGTTCACATCCGCCGGAAGGAAGCCCGGCCGCCCGATCAGCGCGTTGAGCAGCGTGCTCTTGCCGGCCTTCACCTGACCGAGCAGGCTCACCGAAGGTTCGAACGCGTCGATCCGCTCGACGATCCGGTCGAGGTCGGTGCGCAGCGCGGGCGTGGCATCGCTCGCGAGCTCCAGCAGGGCCTCGCGGATGCGGCCGAGGCTCGCCCGGTAGCTCTCCAGCTCCTCGAACGCCGGCCGCCCGAGGGGAGAGACAGGCTCGGTCTTCTCGGCGAAATCGCGCACACTCCATCTCCGCAGCCGGGCCATCTCCGCAGTCGGGCGACCCGTCGGTCCACGCCCGAGGCGGGACCGGCCGTCTCGCCATCCGCATAGGACTTCAGTGATGGCGGGGGAATGTGATCCAAATTGACCGCAACCCCGGCAATTTGGAGACGGAACCGACGGCCCGGACGCGCAGGCAAGCCCTGCAACCGCATCAGGGGGCAGGGTTTCGCGCGAATGGCGAACCGGGCCGCCACATTGCCGCCACAATTTGGCCCGCACGCCGCTCAAGGCCGGAGTGGCCGGACGGCACCGGCGGCTCGGCCGGGACGGGCGGTGGCGCTGCCTGCCGCGGCCCATGAAAAAACCGCGCCCGAGGGGGCGCGGTCTGCATCGTCGGTCTGTCGGTCGGATCAGGCGGCGAGGGCTGCCACGGCGGCCTCGGCCCGGGCCATGGCCTCGTCGGCGCCGAAGACCATGCGGTCGGCCGCCACGAAGTCCACATCGGTGATGCCCACGAAACCCAGCACCTGCCGCAGCCAGCCCGAGGCATGATCGAGCTCGGACCCCAGCGGCGTGCCGTCCGAGGTGAAGGCCACGATGGCACGCTTGCCGGTGAGCAGGCCGACGGGGCCGGTCTCGGTATAGACGAAGCTCTCGCCGCGGCGGGCGATATGGTCGACCCAGCTCTTGAGCTGCGCGGGGGCGCCGAAGTTGTAGACCGGCAGCGCGATCACCAGAATATCGGCTTCCTTCACCTCGGCCATCACGGCGCCGGCGGTGCGGGCGATCTCCTGCTGATCGGCGGTGCGCTGCTCGGGCGCGGTGAAGACCGAGCCGAGCCACGGGCCGTCGATCTGACGGATGCCCTGGGCGAGGTCTCGCGAGACGACCGTCGCATCGGGATGCGCTTCCAGAAGCCGGTCGAGGATGCGCTGGGTGAGACGGCGCGAGACGGCAGCCTCGCCCTTGATGGAACTGTCGATGCGGAGGATGGTGGTCATGGCGGATACCTCTGTTGGCTGTGGCCAATCACATGGCATTAGACCGATCCGCAAGCAACGCGCGCCGGCGCGCGAGACTTGTGCAAGGGCGAACAGATCTCCTCCGCGTCAGCCGGGGCGGCATCGAGGTCGCCCCCCGAAGGTCGCGCCAGAAGAAAACCTGTTCGAAAGCGCCGGAGACGGGCCGGCAGCGGCAGGATGGGGCGCCGCGCCGGCGGGATCAGCTGGCCACGTCGCCCGGCCCCGCGCACCGGGGCCTTTCGGCAAGACCGGCGCGGCGCCGTGGCAGGGCCCGAAGGGCACCTTCGCCATGCTTATGCTGCGCCCCGATCCATCCGCTCGGATGAGCATGGGCAGTGGCACCGTCCAACGGATGAGCGCACCCGACTCCTGTCCATATTTCCACCGCTGCAGGCGGATGCGACAAGGAGGGGCGCTCGCCTTCCGCCCAGTACCTTCAGCCGGTGACAGTCCCATGCAAAGCGATCCGACAGCCAATTCCGCGGCTCCCGCCGCCGCCTCCGCCCCCCGACCCTTCGCAGGATGGGCGCTCCGGACGGCGCTGCTCCTCGAGGGCCAGACCGGCGTGAAACTGGTGGAGCCGCTCCTCGGGGCGGGCAACCAGCGGCGCGCGGCGGCCTTCATGGCGCTCGCGGCATGGCATGCGCCCTCCGAGCGCCATGCGGAGATCTTCAGCGACCTGAAGCCGGCGGAATTCGCGGGCTGGCTGCTCGAGGAGGATCCGGCCGAGATGGCGGAGCTTCTCAGCGAGAGATGCCACGATCCCCAGACGCTCGCGCGGTTGGGCGAACAGCCGCTGAGCGATCCCGCCGACTACTGGATCCCGCCGGGGGCGCTGCTCCACTGACGGAAGGCCCCGCGCCGGACGACCGAGCCCCGGGGTCCCCACCGCCCGCGCTCGGTTCCCCGGAGGCAGATCTCGGGCGATGCCCGACGAGGTTGCACCTGCCGTCAAGCTGCGCAAGGATCGGCCTTCTCCGAGGACCGCGCGCCTCGACGGCAGCGCCCCTCCTCGACCCCCGACAGCGCAGGAGCTAGCATGAGCGACCAGACGGATTACACGCCCCCGGAGGTCTGGACCTGGGAACAGGGCAACGGCGGGCGCTTCGCCAACATCAACCGGCCCACGGCCGGGGCCACGCATGAGCGCGAGCTGCCGGTGGGCCGCCATCCGTTCCAGCTCTATTCGCAGGGCACGCCGAACGGGCAGAAGGTGACGATCCTGTTCGAGGAGCTGCTCGAGGCCGGGCATGAGGGCGCCGACTACGACGCCTGGCTGATCGAGATCGGCAAGGGCGACCAGTTCGGCTCGGGCTTCGTCGCCGTCAATCCGAACTCGAAGATCCCGGCCCTCGTCGACCGCTCGGGCGCGGAGCCCGTGCATATCTTCGAATCCGGCGCCATCCTCGTGCATCTGGCCGAGAAGTTCGGCGCCTTCCTGCCCTCGGGCGGCGCCGCGCGGGCCGAGACCCTGTCCTGGCTCTTCTGGCAGATGGGCTCGGCGCCCTTCCTCGGCGGCGGCTTCGGCCATTTCTATGCCTATGCGCCGGTGAAGATCAAATATGCCATCGACCGCTATGCGATGGAGGCCAAGCGCCAGCTCGATGTGCTCGACCGGCGGCTGGCCGAGAACGAGTTCCTCGCAGGCTCGGACTACACGATCGCCGACATGGCGGTCTGGCCCTGGTATGGCGGGCTGGTGACGGGCGCGCTCTATGGCGATGCCGCGCGGTTCCTCTCCGCCCATGAATATGCCCATGTGAACCGCTGGGCCAACCAGCTGCTCGCCCGGCCGGGGGTCAAGCGCGGGCGCATGGTGAACCGGACCTCGGGGCCTCTGTCCGAGCAGCTGCACGAGCGTCACGAAGCGGGCGACTTCGAGACCCGGACGCAGGACAAGCTGGAAGGCAGCGCAGGCTGACTGCGCCGCCCCTCCGCGGGTCGACCGACCGCGGAGGGGCGATCAGGCCGCCCGGTCCGGCGCGCCGATCCAGCCCTCGAATTCCTCGAGCCGCGCATAGGTCGCGGGGCGCAGCCGGCCCCATTTCGAGCCGTCGCAGACCAGATAGGGCTGGCGGGACCGCGCCAGCGCCGCGCGCTTGACCGGCACCTCGTGGAAGTGGAAGCAGGTCACGCCCTCGGTCTCATGCACGCCCGCGGCCGAGAAGAAGCCCTTGGTGATGTTGATCCGCCCGAGCATCGCCACCGCCTCCTCGGAGGAGAAGCTCGCCGTCTCGGGGTGGTAGATCCCCGCCAGCAGGATCAGGTTGACACCTGTCAACCGCGCCACCGTTTCGGCGATGTTGAGCGCCTGCGTCACCACCGTCACCCGCGCATTCTGCGGCACCCGCGCGGCGAGATAGGGCGTGGTCGTGCCGCAATCGAGAAAGACCGTGTCGCCCGGCTCGATCAGCGCCGCCGCCCGCACCGCGAGCGCCTCCTTGGCGCCCGCCTCGGAGGCTTCGGCCGCGGTGAGCGAATAGCCCTCGGCCCCTTCGGAGGCGCGCATAACATAGCCGCCGAGGCAGACGAGCCCCCCTGCGCCCACGCTCAGATCGCGCCGGATGGTGATCTCGGAGGCGCCGATCTGGCGCGCCGCCTCGCCGATATGGACGATCGAGCCCGCCCGGCACAGTTCGCCCAGCGCCGCGATCCGCTCTGCCCTGCCTGATGGTCTTGCCACTCGCACCTCCGGTAGGCCGCCGCCATGGCACATCAAACTAGACATTGACAGGCCAGCCCAGGTTTTGAATGAATAAGATCATATTGACGAGATTCGATCAATATAGGCAACTGCAGGGGGCGCGAGGAGGATCGGCGCCGTCTGTTCCGAGGGAGGAAATCGGATGAAGATCATGCTGACGTCAGCGGCGCTGGCGCTGTCGGTTCTGGCGGCCCCCGCCGTGGCTCAGGACATCGTCGACGTGTCCAAGGTCAACAAGGACCTGATCGCGACGAAGGACGGCAAGGAATATTCCATCGCCACCGTCGTGAAGGTGGACGGCATCGCCTGGTTCGACCGGATGCGCGACGGGATCACCCAGTTCCAGAAGGACACCGGCCACGACGTCTGGATGGTGGGCCCGAGCCAGGCCGACGCGGCGGCGCAGGTGCAGCTGATCGAGAACCTGATCGCGCAGGGCGTGGATGCGATCTGCGTGGTGCCCTTCTCGGTCGAGGCGGTGGAGCCCGTGCTGAAGAAGGCGCGCGACCGGGGCATCGTGGTCATCACCCACGAGGCGTCGAACATCCAGAACACCGACTTCGACCTCGAGGCCTTCGACAACCTCGCCTATGGCGCGAACCTGATGAAGGAACTCGCCAAATCCATGGGCGAGAAGGGCAAATACGTCGCCACCGTCGGCTCGCTCACCTCGAAGAGCCAGATGGAATGGATCGACGGCGCGGTGGCCTACCAGAAGGAGCATTACCCCGAGATGAGCCTCGTGGGCGACCGTCTGGAGACCGCCGACGACGCGGCCATCGACTATACCAAGCTCAAGGAAGCGATGACCACCTATCCCGACATCACGGGGATCCTCGGCGCGCCGATGCCGACCTCGGCCGGGGCCGGTCGCCTGATCGCCGAGAGCGGGCTGAAGGACAAGGTCTTCTTCGCGGGCACGGGCCTGCCGTCGGTCGCGGGCGAATATCTGCAGAACGGCGACATCCAGTATATCCAGTTCTGGGATCCGGCGGTCGCGGGCTATGCGATGAACATGCTGGCCGTGGCGGCCCTCGAGGGCAAGAAGGACGAGATCAAGCCGGGCCTGAACCTCGGCCTCGCGGGCTACGAGGAGCTGACCGCGCCGGACGCGGCCAACCCGCATCTGCTCTATGGCGCAGGCTGGGTCGGCGTGACCAAGGACAACATGGCCGACTACGACTTCTGATCGGGTTCGCCTGACCGGATCCGTCGCGAAGGGGCCCGCCGGGGCCCCTTCCTCCTCTCTCCTTTCCAGCACGGGCAGGCCATGTCGGACACCCTCATCGAGCTGAGAAACATCGGCAAGCGCTTCGGCGGCGTGCGTGCGCTCGACGGCGTGTCGCTGGCGATCCGCCCCGGCGAGATCCATTGCCTGGCCGGCGAGAACGGCTCGGGAAAATCCACCGTCATCAAGGTGATGTCCGGGATCTACACGCCCGAGGAGGGCGAGATCCTGATCGACGGCCGCCCCGTGGGCCGGCTCGACCCGATCCGCGCCGTCCAGCACGGGGTGCAGGTGATCTATCAGGATTTCTCGCTGTTCGGGAATCTCACCGTGGCGGAGAACCTCGCGCTCAACACCTATGTGCTCGAGGGGCGCCGCCGGATGGACTGGCGCCGCGCCCGGACGATGGCGGTCGAGGTGCTGGCCCGGCTCGGCGTCGACATCGACCCTGACGCCGAAGTGGGGACGCTGCCCACCTCGGGCCGGCAGGTGGTGGCCATCGCGCGTGCGATCCTTGCCAAGGCCCGGCTCATCATCATGGACGAGCCCACCACCGCCCTCACCCGCCACGAGGTCGATGCGCTGTTCGCCATCGTGCGCGATCTGCAGGCGCAGGGCATCGCCGTCCTGTTCGTCAGCCACAAGATGCGCGAGATGCTGGAGATTTCCGAGCGGCTCACCGTCTTCCGCAACGGCCGCAAGGTGGCCGAGGGGCCGATGTCCGACTTCGACGAGGCGGCGATCACCCATGCGATGACGGGCCTCTCGCTCACCGACGACCCCTACCGCCCCACGCTGCCGCCGGGCCCGCCGCTGCTCGAGGTCCGGAAGCTCTCGGTGCCGGGCAGCGTGCAGGACATCGACCTGTCGCTCCGCCCCGGCGAGATCGTGGGCATCTCGGGCCTGATCGGCTCGGGGCGCACCGAGCTTGCCCGCGCGCTGTTCGGCATGGAGCCCGCGATGACCGGCACCCTCCGGCTCGAGGGCCGCGAGATCCATCCCCGCTCGGTGCAGGAGGCCATTGCCTTGGGCATCGCCTATGTGCCCGAGGACCGGCTGACCGAGGGGCTGTTCCTGCCGCAGTCGATCGAGCGCAACCTCGTGGTCTCGATCCTCGAGCGGCTGCGCCGCGGGCCCTTCCTCGACACGCGCGCCGTGCGCGAGAAGACGCTCGGGATGTTCCGCGACATGCAAATCGCGGCCCCCTCGCCCGAGACGGCGGTGGGCAACCTGTCGGGCGGCAATGCGCAGCGGGTGATGCTCGGCCGCTGGCTCCTGACCGGCGCGCGCGTCCTGATCCTGAACGGGCCCACGGTGGGCGTGGACGTGGGCTCGAAGGCCACGATCCACCGCATCATCCGCGACCTCGCGCAGCGCGAGGGGCTGGGCGTGCTGATGATCTCGGACGACGTGCCCGAGCTCGTCACCAACTGCAACCGCATCCACGTCATGCACCGTGGACGCTTCGTCGCCGATCTGGACGGGTCCGGGATGACCGAGGACCGGATCAACGATGCCCTCAAGACCTTGAACTGAGCGGTCCGATGAAGATCCTGCATTCCACCGAATTCGTGATCGCCCTCGTGCTTCTGGCCGCGATGGTGCTGATCGGTCTCGTGAACCCGGCCTTCTGGGGGCTGGACAACCTCTTCAGCCTGGCGAAATCGAACGTCGTCATCGGCATCATGGCCCTGGGCGTGCTGCTCGTGATGATCTCGGGCGGCATCGACGTGTCGTTTCCGGCCATCGCGGTGGCGGCGCTCTATATCGTCGTGCGCGCCATGGTCGAGCTGAACTACGACGGGGTGTTCATTCCCTTCCTCGCCGCGGCCGCGATCGGACTCGTGCTCGGAGGCTTCAACGCCTTCATCATCGAGCGCTTCCGGATGATCCCGCTGATCGTGACGCTCGGCACCGCCTCGATCGTGCGCGGACTCGTGCTGGGGCTTCTGGGCAGCTCCATCGTCAATATCAACAAGATGCCGAAGGAGCTGATCGAGTTCGGCCGCCACGACCTGATGACGGTCGAGGCCGCGAACGGGGCGACCTACGGGCTGACCTCGATGGTGCTGGTCTATCTCGGCATCGCGCTCGTCATGCATCTGGTGCTGCGGCACACGATGATCGGCCGCTCGGTCTATGCCTACGGCACGGATGCGGAATCGGCGCGCCGGGCGGGCTTCAACACCCGCCGGACGATCTGGTTCGTCTATTGCCTCGCGGGGCTGCTCGCGGGCTTTGCCGGGATGCTCCACACCTCGATGATCTGGCAGGCCAACCCGCGCGATTTCCAGGGGCTCGAGCTCGACGTGATCGCGGCCGTGGTGCTGGGCGGCGCCTCGATCTTCGGCGGCCGCGGCTCGGTCGCGGGCACGCTGATCGGGGTGTTCATGCTGGTGATGGTCAAGAACTCGCTGATCCTGCTGAAGGTGGACACGACCTGGCAGCGGGTGGTCGTGGGCCTCATCATCGTCGCCGCGACCGCCATCACCGCCTGGCGCGACCGCAAGAAGCTGGCCTGAGGGGGGAACGCCATGGCCTCGAACACCGAAACCCGCCCCCTGCTGAGCCGCCTTCTCGGGCGCGATGCGGCGGTGGCGCAGCTCATCGTCATCACGCTGCTGATCTTCGTCGCGATGACCGCGCTGAACCCCGACAAGTTCCTGCGCTACTACAATTTCGAGTCGCTCACCTATATCGCGCCCGAGCTGGGCATCCTCTCGGTCGCCATGATGATCGCGATGCTGACCGGGGGGATCGACCTCTCGATCGTGGGGGTGGCGAACCTCGCGGCCATCGTGGCGGGGGTCTATTTCCGCATCCCGGCCGTGAGCGAAGCCACAGCCGCGGGCGGCGCGGGGCTCGTCCTCCATACGGCGGCGGCGGTCCTGATCGCGCTCGTGGTGGGGCTGGCCGCGGGCGGGCTGAACGGCGTGCTGATCGCACGGCTCCGCATCATCCCGATCCTTGCCACGCTCGGCACCGGGCAGATCTTCGCGGGCCTCGCGCTCGTGCTGACCGGCGGCCCCGCCATCACGGGCTTTCCCGAGACCTGGGCCTGGATCGGGGCGGGCAAGATCCTCGGGCTCGCCACGCCGCTCTGGGTGCTGATCGTGGTCGCGGGGCTGGTGGCGCTGCTGCTCGCCCGCACCACGCTCGGCGTGAACCTGATGCTCATGGGCACCAACCCGCGCGCCGCGATCTTCGCGGGCATCCGCTCGGGCCGGATGATCCTCTACAGCTACATGCTGACGGGGATGCTCGCGGCCGTGGCGGGCGTGCTGCTCTCGGGGCGGACCAACTCGGCCAAGGCGGATTTCGGCGCCTCCTACCTGCTGCAGGCGGTGCTGATCGCGGTGCTGGGCGGCACCAATCCCGCCGGCGGCAAGGGCCGGGTGCTGGGCGTGCTGCTCGCGCTCGTGGCGCTGATGCTGCTCTCGTCGGGTCTCCAGATCATGCGGGTATCGAACTTCCTGATCGATGCCGTCTGGGGCGCCTTCCTCGTCATCGTCATCGCCATCAACTACCTGAGGTCGCGGAAATGACCGAGATCCATATACCCCTGCCCCGCGACGCCTTCCCCGACCGGGGCGAGCGGCCCATCGCCAGCGGCGCGGGCTTCACCGCCACGGCCTTCCGCTATCCGTCGGGCGTCGAGGCGCTGCGGCTGACGAATGCGCGGGGCGCGGTGACGCTCCTGCCCTTCCTCGGGCAGATGATCTGGGACGCCGAGTTCGACGGGCGCCGCCTGACCATGGGCAATGCCTTCGACGGCCCCCGCGCGGGCGGCTCGATCCTCGAGACCTACGGCGCCTTCGCCTATCATGCGGGCCTGCTGCGCAACGGCACCCCCGGTCCGCAGGACGATCATCCGCTGCATGGCGAGATGCCGGTGGCGGCCATGGACAGCGCCCATCTGATCTTCGGCACCGATGGGCAGGGCCCCTTCGTCGAGCTCGGCGGGCACCGCGATCATGTGGTGGGCTTCGGGCCGAACTACCGCGCCACGCCGCGGGTGCGGCTCCATGCCGAGGATGCGCTGATCGCGGTCGAGATGGCGGTCGAGAACCGCTCGGCCCATCCGATGGAGCTCATGTACATGCTCCACGCCAATTTCGACTTCGTGACCGGCGGGCGGATCGTGCAGGCCGCGCCCTTCACCCCCGAGCGCACCGAGGTGCGCCGCGCGGTGCCGGGCCACGTCACCCCCACGCCCGAGTTCCTCGCGCTGCTGGAGGATCTGGCCGTGAACCCTGCGCGGATGGAGCGGCTGACCGAGCCCGACCTCTATGCGCCCGAGCAGGTCTTCTACATCCGCGACCCCGGCACCGACGCCCGGGGCCGCACCCGGATGCTGATGGAGCTGCCGGCGGGCGGCGCCTTCTCGGTCGCCTGGCGGCCCGAGGACCTGCCCTTCTGCGTCCGCTGGATCCTGAACGACGGCGATGCGCAGGTGGCGGCCTTCGCGCTGCCCTCGACCTGCGAGCCCGAGGGCTACACGGCCGAGAAGGCCAAGGGCCATGTCCGGCTGCTCGGGCCGGGCGAAAGCGCCCGCTTCCCGGTGACGCTGGGCTGGCTCGGGCCGACCGAGGTGGCCGCGGCGCGCGCCGACATCGACACCATGCGAAAGGGCTGAGCCATGACCGCATCGAAACCCGGCCGCATCGCGGTCGTCGGCTCCAACATGGTCGATCTGGTGACCTACATCACCCGGATGCCCGCGCCCGGCGAGACGATCGAGGCGCCCGACTTCGAGATCGGCTGCGGCGGCAAGGGCGCCAATCAGGCGGTGGCCGCCGCAAAGCTCGGCAGCGCGGTCAGCATGGTGACGAAGGTCGGCGACGACATCTTCGGCGAGAACACCCGCCGCAACCTCGCCCAGCACGGCATCGACATCCGCCATGTGGAGACGGTGGCGGGCAAGTCCTCGGGCGTGGCGCCGATCTTCGTCGAGGCGTCGGGCGAGAATTCGATCCTGATCGTGAAGGGCGCGAATGCCGACCTTTTGCCCGCCGATGTGGATACGGCCGAAGAGACGCTGCGCGCGGCCGACCTGATCCTGATGCAGATGGAGGTCCCGCGCGAGACGGTGATCCATACCGTGCGGCGGGCGGCGGAATGGGGCGTGCGCACCATCCTGAACCCCGCCCCGGCCGCGGCCGACCTGAATGTGGATGACCTGCGCGACCTGAGCTTCCTCGTGCCGAACGAGAGCGAGCTTGCGCTGATCTCGGGCCTGCCCACCGGCAGCGAGGAGGAGATCGCGGCCGCCGCCCTGAGCCTGATCGAGCGCGGCATCGGCACGGTGATCGTGACGCTGGGCGGGCGCGGCGCCCGGCTGGTGACCCGCGCGGGCGTGGTGCCCATCGCCCCGGTCCGGGTGACGCCCGTCGACACGACCGGCGCGGGCGATGCCTTCATCGGCGCCTTCGCCCATTTCCTCGCCGCGACCGGCGAGGTGGAGGGCGCGCTGGCCCACGCCGCGCGCTATGCCGCCCATTCCGTGACGGGGCGCGGCACCCAGAAATCCTACGCCACGCCGGAGGCCTTCGAGGCCTTCTGCCGCGCGCTCCCCCCATCCGCATGAAGGCCCACGCCATGCCCGACAGCCACCCCCGCAACCCCGGCACGCCCTTCGCCCCCGACTGGTTCGAGGAGATGCAGGTGAACCGCACCGCGGCCGAGCGCCGCGCGACCACGATCTCGGGCAGCCGCTCGGTCAAGAAGGATCATCAGGCCGCCTGGCTCCTGCGCGCGATCCAGTGCATCGACCTGACCACCCTGTCGGGCGACGACACGCCGGGCAAGGTGCGCCGTCTCTGCGCCAAGGCGCGCCAGCCCGTGCGGCCGGACCTCCTGGAGGCGATGGGCGTGGGCGACATCGGCCTGACCACGGGGGCAGTCTGCGTCTATCCGACGATGGTGCCCCATGCGGTCGCGGCCCTTCAGGGCTCGGGCATTCCGGTGGCCTCGGTCGCCACGGGCTTTCCCGCCGGCCTGACGCCGCTGTCGCAGCGGCTGGCCGAGATCACCTATGCCGTCGAGGCGGGCGCCTCCGAGATCGACATCGTCATCACCCGCGAACATGTTCTGCTGGGCAACTGGCAGGCGCTCTACGACGAGGTCGCGGCCATGCGGGCCGCCTGCGGCGAGGCGCACATGAAGGCGATCCTCGCCACGGGCGAGCTCGGCACGCTGACGAACGTCTACCGCGCCTCGATGGTCGCGATGCAGGCGGGGTCCGACTTCATCAAGACCTCGACCGGCAAGGAGACCGAGAATGCCACCCTGCCCGTCTCGCTCACCATGCTGCGGGCGCTGAGGGACTATGGCGAGCGGACGGGCTATCGGATCGGCTTCAAGCCCGCCGGGGGCCTGCGCGCGGCCAAGGACGCGCTGGCTTGGCTCGCGCTGATGAAGGAGGAGCTGGGCCAGCCGTGGCTCAGGCCCGACCTCTTCCGCATCGGCGCCTCGACGCTGCTCGGCGACATCGAGCGGCAACTCGAGCACCACGTCACGGGGCGCTATGCCAGCGCCGACCACCACGCCCTGAGCTGAAGGCCTGAGACATGAGCATCAAGGACATCATGGAAAGCATGGATTACGGCCCTGCGCCCGAGGCCGCGACGGATGCGAAGGCCTGGCTGGCGGCGCGCGGCCATGCTCTCGGACATTACATCGACGGCGCCTTCACAGGCGCCGAGACGGCCGCCATCGAGGTCGAGAACCCGGCCACGGGCGAGATCCTCGCCCGGATCCCCGCGGCGGGTGAGGCCGAGATCGAGGCCGCCGTGGCGGCGGCCCGCGCGGCCTTCTCCGGCTGGTCGCAGCTTCCGGGCTTCGAGCGGGCGCGCTACCTCTATGCCATCGCCCGCGGCCTGCAGAAGCGCGAGCGGTTCTTCTCGGTCATCGAGACGCTCGACAACGGCAAGGCCATCCGCGAGACCCGCACCGCCGACGTGCCGCTCGCCATCCGCCACTTCTACCACCATGCGGGCTGGGCCGCGGTGCTGGGCGAGGAGTTTCCGGGCCACGAGCCGCTCGGCGTCTGCGGTCAGGTGATCCCCTGGAACTTCCCGATGCTGATGCTGGCGTGGAAGATCGCGCCGGCGCTGGCGGCGGGCAACACGGTGGTGCTGAAGCCCGCCGATCTCACGCCGCTGACCGCGGTGGCCTTCGCCGAGATGCTGGAGGAGATCGGCCTGCCCAGGGGCGTGGTCAACATCGTCCATGGCGGGGCCGAGACCGGCGCGCTTCTCGTCCGCCATCCGGGCGTGGCGAAGGTGGCCTTCACCGGCTCGACCGCCGTCGGCCGCGAGATCCGGCGCGCGACGGCCGGCAGCGGCAAGAGCCTGACGCTCGAACTCGGCGGCAAGTCGCCCTTCGTGGTCTGCGCCGATGCCGATCTCGATGCGGCCGTCGAAGGGGTGGTGGAGGGCGTCTGGTTCAACCAGGGCGAGGTCTGCTGCGCGGGCTCGCGGCTTCTGCTGCAGGAGGGGATCGCCGAGCGATTCCTCGCCAAGCTCCGGGCGCGGATGGAGAAGATCCGCGTGGGCGACCCGCTCGACAAATCCACCGACATGGGCGCCATCGTCTCGGCGCGCCAGAAGGCCCGGATCGAGGAGCTGATCGCGGGCGCGGCGCGCGAGGGCTACCGGCTCGAGCAGGCGGCCTGCCCGCTGCCCGCGGCGGGCCATTTCGTGGCGCCCGGCTTCTTCGCCGACACCGAGCCCGCGGCCACCGTCGCGCAGGTCGAGATCTTCGGCCCGATCGCGGTCACGACCACCTTCCGCACCGTCGACGAGGCGGTGGCGCTGGCCAACAACACGCCCTACGGGCTTGCGGCCTCGGTCTGGTCCGAGAATATCAATGCCGCGACCGAGCTTGCCGCGCGGATCCGCGCGGGCGTGGTCTGGATCAACGCCTCGAACCTCTTCGATGCGGGCGCGCCCTTCGGCGGCATGAAGGAGAGCGGCTTCGGGCGCGAGGGCGCGCGCGAGGGTCTCGGCGCCTATCTGCGCCCGCGCACGCCGCGCGGCCCCGAGGCGCTGGTGGCGCCCGTGGATTTCACCGCCCATACCGGCACGGGCGGCAGCCTGACCGGACTGATCGACCGCACGATGAAGAACTACATCGGCGGCGCGCAGGTCCGGCCCGACGGCGGCGCGAGCTATGTGGTGCGCGGGCCGAAGGGCGAGGCCCTGGGCCTCGCGCCCGTGTCGGGGCGCAAGGACATCCGCAACGCCGTCGAGGCCGCGCTGAAGGCCAAGGGCTGGGCCGCCAGCGCCCATGGCCGGGCGCAGGTGCTGTTCTTCCTTGCCGAGAACATCGCCGCCCGCGCCGAGGATCTTGCGGCGGCCCTCGTGCAGGGCGGCGCCGGCAGATCCGAGGCCGCAGCGGAGGTGCGCAGCCTCATCGAGCGGGTGTTCTTCTATGCCGGCATGGCCGACAAGGACGATGGCCGCATCCATGCGACGAAGCCGCGCCACCTGACGCTCTCGGTGAAGGAGCCGCTGGGGGTGGTGGGGGTGCTTGCGCCCGACGAGGCGCCGCTCCTGTCGCTCATGTCGCTGATCCTGCCGCTGATCGCTGCGGGCAACCGCGTGGTGGCGGTGCCCTCGCCCGCGCAGGCGCTGCTGGCGCAGCCGCTCACCCAGATCTTCGACACGTCGGATCTGCCCGGGGGCGTGGTGAACCTCGTCACCGGCGACCGCGACCTCCTCGCCCGGACGCTCGCCGAGCACGATGCGGTGGACGGGCTCTGGTATCACGGATCGGCCAAGGGAGCGGCGGAGGTCGAGGCGCTGTCGGCGGGCAACCTGAAGCAGGTCTGGACGAACGGCGGGCGCGCGCTCGACTGGAACGCGGATGCCGTGGCCTGCGGGCGGAGCTGGCTCGACCGGGCGACCCAGATCAAGACGATCTGGGTGCCCTACGGCGCCTGACCCGGAGCGGAGGCGAGGAAAGCCCCGCCTCCGCCGCGGCCCCCGCAGGCGCGTGTCCCGGCCGGGTCGAGAGGCCCTCGTGCGGCAGGAGAGCACGGGGCACGCGAAGGGTCTTATGCCGCAAAGCGAAAGGGCCGGCCCGAAGGCCGGCCCTTCCCGACATGGCGGGCCGTGCCTCAGTCGGCGAGGCTGCGGATCGGGTCGGCCGGCGCGGGCGAATAGCCCACGAGCTCGGAGGTCAGCTTGGCATAGGTGCCGTCGGCGATCATCTCGCCCAGCGCCTTGTTGATGGCGGCGGTCAGGTGCGGCTTGCCCTTCTTGATCGCGAAGCCCTTCTGGATCGTGCTCACCGGCTCGTCGAGCATCTTCAGCGGCAGGTTCGAGTTCTTGATCGCATAGCCCGCGGCCACCGCGTCGGTGATGATCGCATCGACATTGCCGTTGGCCAGATCCTGCATCGCATCGGACTCGGCCTTGTAGGCCTTGACCTCGCCGCCCAGCTCTTCGGCGATCTTGGTCCAGTTCGAGGCCACAAGCCCGCCCACCGGACGGCCCTTCAGATCGGCCGGCGCCGCGATGTCGCTGTCGGTGCGCACCACCACGCGGCCGCCGGATTCCAGCCAGCCATCGGCGAAGGTGACCTTCTGCTGCCGTTCCTCGGTGATGTCCATGGCGACGCTGATGACGTCATATTGATCGGCCTCGAGCCCGATCAGCACGCTTTCCCATTTCACCAGCACCGGCACATATTCGAGGTTCAGCCGCTTGGCCACCTCCCCCATCACGCGGATCTCGAGCCCGTCGAGTTCGCCGTCGGGGGCGCGCATCGAGAAGGGCGGATAGGTGCCCTCGGTCGCGGCGCTGAGCTGGCCGGGAACGAGGAGTTCCAGCTCGTCGGCGGCCCAGGCGGCCGGGGCGAAGGTCTGGAGGGCAAGGACGGCGCCGAGCGCCAGGGCTTTCAGGGTCATGATCTATTCTCTCTGTTGGGACGCTGCTTATCGTGACCGCTCGCGGACCCGCGCCTCGGCGAGGATCGCCAGAAGCTCGGCCATGACGGTGGCCCCGAGCAGGGCGGTGATCTGGCCCGGACCGTCATAGGAAGGATTGAGCTCGACCACGTCGCAGCCGACGAGGTTGAGGCCCTGGAGGCTGCGCAGCAGCGAGAGCGTCTCGCGCGCGGTGGGGCCGCCGCACTCGGGCGTCTCGACGCCGGGCGCATAGGCGGGATCCACGAAATCGAGATCGAAGCTCAGGAAGGCCGGGTGACCTGCGCTGCGCGCGGCGATCCGGCGGGCGGTCTCGGGCAGTCCCAGCGCGAACATCTCGTCGCAGGTGATGACCTCGAGGCCGAGATCGACCGACTGGCTGACATCGGCCGGCTGGAACAGCGAGCCGCGCATCCCCACCTGGATCGAGCGGGCGGGATCGACGATGCCCTCCTCGATGGCCCGGCGGAACATGGTGCCGGCGCTGTAGCGCTTGCCGTCGAAGTAGCTGTCCCAGGTGTCGGTGTGGCTGTCGAAATGCACGAGGCCGAGCGGCCCGTGACGCTTGGCCACCGCCCGGAGACCGGCGAGCGAGACCGAGTGGTCGCCCCCGATGCCGAAGGGCACGGCGCCGGCCTCGACCACCGCGTCGAGCGCCCGTTCGAGCGCGGCGAGGCTCTCGATCTCGTAGCCCGGCACGCAGGTCGCGTCGCCCGCATCGGCCACGCGCAGGACCTCGAAGATGTTGATGTGGCCGCGGTAGGGGTTGATCGGGCGCAGCATCACCGACATGGCGCGCAGCGCGTTCGGCGCGAAGCGCGCGCCGGTGCGGAAGGGCGCGCCCGAATCCGAGGGCAGGCCGACGATGGCGGCGTCGAGCCCCTGAAGCTCCGTGGCCATGGGCAGGCGCATGAAGCTCGGCAGGCCGACGAAGCGGGGGGTGGAGAGCGAATCGGTGGGCAGGACGGACATGGGTCAGCTCAGCCTTGCGTAGCGCCGCTCGGCCCAGTTCGCGATCTGGGTGAGCACCGTGGTGAGGACAAGATAGATGACGGCCACGGCGATGTAGAAGTCGAAGGGCCGGAAGGTCGCCGAGATCAGGGTCTGGGCATAGAGCGTGAGCTCGACCACCGTGATCGTGGACAGAAGCGACGTGTTCTTCAGCGTCGAGATCGCCTCGTTGGTGATCGAGGGCAGGATGATGCGGAAGACCTGCGGCAGCACGATGGTACGCATGGTCTGGCTCTGGCTGAAGCCCAGCGCCAGCGCGCTCTCGGTCTGGCCGCGGTGGATGGCCGAGAGGCCCGAGCGGACGATCTCGGCCACATAGGCGCCCGAGTTGATGCCGAGCGCGATGACGCCCGCGGTGAAGGGCGACAGGCGCAGGCCGAGCTGCGGCAGGCCGAAATAGATGATGAAGATCTGGATGAGGGCGGGCGTGCCGCGGATGAACCAGATGTAGAAGGCGGCGGCGCCGCGCACGAGACGCAGCTCGGACCGCTGGGCGAGCGCGGCCAGCAGGCCGCAGGCCCAGCTCACGAGGATGGTGAGCAGCGTCAGCCACAGGACGAGCCAGGCGGCCTTGAGAAAGCCCGGTCCGTAGGCCGCGATATCCTGGAGAAGAGAGCCGTTCATGCCTGATCCTCTGTCGTCCGGGTCATTTCGTCGTGCAGGATGCGGTGCAGGAACTGCCGCAGCCGCGGGCTTTCTGGGTTGCGCAGCACCCGGTCGGGCGGGCCCTGCTCGGCCATCACGCCCTGATCGAAGAAGAGCACGCGGCTCGAGACGTCGCGGGCGAAGGCGATCTCGTGCGTGACGAGCAGCATGGTCATGCCGTCGGCGGCGAGCGAGGCCATCAGCACCAGCACCTCATGCACGAGCTCGGGGTCGAGCGCCGAGGTCACTTCGTCGAACAGCATGAGGCGCGGCTTCATCGCCAGCGCCCGCGCGATGGCCACGCGCTGCTGCTGGCCGCCCGAGAGACGCGCGGGATAGCTGTCGCGCTTCTCGTAGAGGCCGATCCGCGCCAGCAGGGCTTCGGCCTCTTCCACCGCCTGCGCGCGCGGGGTCCGGCGCAGCGTCATCGGCGCGTGGATCACGTTCTGCAGCACGGTCATGTGCGGCCAGAGGTTGTAGCTCTGGAACACCATGCCGATTTCGGCGCGCAGCTTCTGCAGCTGGACCTTGGTCGGGTGCGAAGCCGCCCCCTTGCGGAAGTCGAAATGGAAGTCGCCGAAATCCATGGTGCCCGCCTGCGGCATCTCCATCACGTTGATGGAGCGCAGGAAGGTGGATTTGCCCGAGCCCGAGGCGCCGATGATCGAGACCACCTCGCCCTGCGCCACATCGAGCGAGACGCCCTTGAGCACCTCGAAGGTGCCGAAACTCTTGCGGATCTCGCGCAAGCGGAGAAGCGGTGCGGCCTCCGTCATGCCTCTTCTCCCTCTGCATGGAGGATGACCTCGATGTCGCGCGGCGTGCGCGCGCTGCCGTTGATCGGCGTCACATCCTGCGGGCAGGCCGAGAGCACGAGGAGGAGATCCATCTCGGCGCGCAGGGTCACCCGGTCGCCCGGCTGGCTGCGCGGCGGCAACCGGTCGAGGCTGCCGTCGAAGGCCACCGGCACGTTCATGAACAGGTTGAGCGAGGCGGGCGTGAAGGGCAGCGACAGACCGTGCGCGGCGATCGCCTCGTGGAAGTTCTCGGTGCAGCTGCGGTGGTGCCCCGTGCAGCCGAGTTCGCGGTAGATCTCGGCGCTGCAGGGGCAGAGCAGCGTGTCGTGGTGACCCGGCGTCGTGTCATCGATCATGGTCAGCATCGGTCGGCGGCGGACGGACATCACCCGCTGACCTGCCTCGAAGAACAGATTGCTGTTCACCGAGCGCGTATGTTCCATCGCCGAATGGTCAAAGGGATCGTCGAGCGCCAGCGCCCAGGTATCGACGACCTGCGTCCCGTGCGGGTTGCGGATGGTGGCGCACTGGCCTGCCCGCACCGCATAGGCTGCGCCTCGGGCGGCGGGAAGAATGTGGCTTTCGCGCATCGGGCAGTCCTTTCGGAAGGTCGGCAAGGCTCATGCAGACGGTGGTGGGGGGAAGCGGTCGCCATGGAAACGCAAATTCAGTATACCACTGGCATTCGGAACCGTCTTTTACGAACCTGTCAAGAAAGATGCAGAGTTCGCGCACCGGTGCTGCACGATCGGGCAGGTCCGTGCCCGCCTCGGGTGCCGGCGAGTCCCGGCAACGCAAGCCTTGCCGAACGCGGAATACGCTCGGTATACTGAAATCAGGCCAAGTCCTTGCGCAGCTGGCCCGGCGCGAGACTGCGAGGAGCTCCATGAGCCGTTATTTTTCCCGATCCGAGTACGAGCGCCGCTGGCAGAAGGCCGAGGCGCTGATGGCCGAGCGCGGCTTCGAGACGGCTGTCGTCTTCTCGCGCGGCGGCGGGACGACCGACAATTGCGGCGACGTGCTCTATCTGGCGAACCACTATTCGGTCAGCGGGGGCACCGATTCGACGATCTGGTCGGCGCGGTCCTTCTCGGCGGTGATCCTGCGCCGCGGGCAGGAGCCCGAGCTGCATATCGACGAGCCCGAGGGACGCGCGGATCTCCTCGCCGTGGACCGGGTGGCCTGCCACAACCATCCGTTCATCGGTGTGGCCGAAGCGCTGGTGGCGCGCGGCGTCACCGGGCGCGTCGCGCTCTGCGGGACCCAGTTCATCCCGGTGAAATATTACCAGCAGCTCGTGTCGCGGACGCCGGGGATCGAATGGGTCGAGGCCGATGACCTGATCCGCAGCCTGCGCCGGATCAAGAGCGCGGAAGAACTCGACTGCTACCGGATCGCGGGCGAGGCGGCGACCGAGGCCACCACGGTTCTGATGCAGGGCCTCCTGTCGGGGTTGTCCGAGCGCGAGGCGGCCGGCGAGGCCGCCCGCGTGACCGTGGCGCGCGGCGGGCGGGTGCAGGCGATCGGCACCAACCACGGCGACACGATGCAGTATGACTACCGCAACCCGCTCACGGGCTCGAGCGCCGACACGCCGGCGGTGGGCGACATGGTGCGCGGCACGGTCCATGCGGCCTTCTTCCAGGGCTATTATCTCGATCCCGGCCGCACCGCGGTGCGCGGCACCCCCACTGCCGATCAGCGGCGGTTGATCGAGGCCACCAACGACATCGTCCAGCGGCTGATCGGCATGATGCGCCCCGGCGCGCGTCTCCTTGACGTGGCGGCCGAGGGGGACCGGATGACACAGGCCTTCGGCGGCGAGATCTCTCCGCTGATGAAGAACTTCCCCTTCTACGGCCACGGGATCGGCCTCTCGTTCGAGCAGCCGCGGATCTCGACCGCCATGTCGCTGCCGGGCGATGTGGTCGAGGAGAACATGGTCTTCGGCGTCGAGGCCTTCCTCGCCCTCGAGGGCGTGGGGTCGGCCTTCTTCGAGGACATCGTGATCGTGACGGCAGGCACCCCCGAACTCCTCACCCGCACCCCCCATTATTTCTGGTGACCCATGCGGCCTTGGGCGTAAGCCTCACGGTGCGGAAAGGCTGATGGCCCGCGACGGGCGATGTGAGCAGGATGGGTGCTGCGGACCCGAGCGCGCCCTGCAACTGTTCGGAAAGTCATCTGCGTTGATGGTGGGTGGTGAGGGGCTCGAACCCCCGACATCCTCGGTGTAAAGAAGGGCGGCACCAGCCAAGCCATTGATTTGCCGTCAAAGGCGCGTGTTGTAAAAGGCGCGTGTTCACGGTCTGGCCAAGATTTCCGGGTTCACTCAGGTTCAGTGAACCCGGGCGCGTCTCGTAAATCGCGGCCCTCCATGTTCCGCGTCCTCGGGCTGCGGCCAGCTCGCAGCGGTCGCTGTCATTCAGGGGCACGCGGTTGACGAAGCACGTCGCGCATCCAGTCCAGCAAGGCCCGTGATGCTGATGTCATGCGTCGCTCCTTGGGCACGGTCAGCCAGTAGCTGCCCAGGGTCACGGTGGTGGCAAAGGGGCGTGTCAACCGACCCGCCCGAACATGGCGTTCGAACATCGGCGCAGGCAGCAAGGCAATCCCGAACCTCTCGGAGGCGAGGTCCGCCAGCCCGATCGAACTGTCCAGGATGGGCCCCGTCAGAGAAGGACAGCTTTCACCTGTCTGCGCGAACCAGGCCGGCCATTCATCCGCCCGATAGCTGCGCAGAAGCGTGTGCCGGTGAAGGTCTGACGGAACCCGCAGGCCCAGATCTGGAGCGCAGAATGGCGTCATGGGGGCATCCATGATGTGATGCGCCTCGAGCCCCGGCCACTGGCCGTCGCCGAAGCGGATCGCCGCGTCCAGCCCCTCCCGCGCGATCTCCACCCGGTTGTTGTGTGTGGACAGGCGCAACGTGATGCCGGGATGCGCGCGGCCGAATGCCTGCTGCCGGGGGATGAGCCAGCCCGCGGCAAAGGTCGTCACCACGCCGATGTTGAGCACTTCGCCCGCCTGCCCCGCCGCCACCCGGTCCAGCATGCGGGCGATGTCGTCCAGCCCGCGCTCCATCACCGGGAACAGCGCCTGACCCGCATCCGTCAGCATCAGGCCACCCGGCGTTCGCTGGAACAGGATCACGCCCAGCATATCCTCCAGCCGCGCGATCTGGTGGCTGACGGCGGCCTGGGTGACGCGCAGTTCGACGGCTGCGCGGGTGAAGCTGCCCTGACGAGCGGCCACCTCGAAGGTGCGCAGGGCGTTCAGCGGGATGTCGGGACGATCTGGCATGAGATCTACTTATGTGCAGTCCAACCCTTTGTCGTCTGCCTCGTGCAGTCGGCGCGGTCTATCCCGGCTCCGATGATCACATAGGACCGGACATGAAGCACCTTTCCCCCCTCTCCATCCTGCTCATGGTGGGCGCGCTGACGCCCGCGCTTGCGCAAGACACCACGCCGTCGTTCGAGAGCGCCGCCGCCGCGGCCTTCGAGAGCGTCATCGAGGAGCATGACATTCCCGGTCTGGTGGTGGGCGTGACCCACGGCGGACGGCACAGTTTCTATCAGACAGGCTTGGCCTCACGGGAAGATCAGCAGCCGGTAACCCCTGACACGCTTTTTGAGCTCGGTTCGATCAGCAAGATCTTCAACGTGACGCTGGCGGCCTTGGCAGAGGAGCGGGGCGCGCTGTCGCTCGATGCGCCGGTCGCCGACTATCTTCCCTCCCTGCGAGGTTCTCCTGCAGGAGAGCTGACGCTGATCGATCTGGCGACGCACCATACCGGCGGCCTCCCGTTGCAGGTGCCGGACGAAGTTGCAGATGTAGATCGCCTGGTCGACTGGCTACGGAGTTGGCGACCGCCCGAGCCCGGTACGCGCAGCTATTCCAACATCAGCATCGGCCTATTGGGGCACATCACCGCGGGCGTGCTGGGCATGAGCTATGCTGATGCGTCCCAGACGGTTATCTTCCCGGCGCTCGGATTGAAGAGCACGTGGATCGACGTCCCCACCGATGCGATGGGACGCTACGCCTTCGGCTATGACCGCAAGACAGACGCGCCAACCCGGGTTACGCCCGGCGTGCTGGACGATGAAGCGTACGGGGTAAAATCCTCCGCTCGCGACATGCTGACGCTGCTCGACCTCGAGCTTGGAACCGGCACTGCCTCGCCCGAAGTTCAAACGGCGGTGGCCACCACGCAGGAGGGCCGGTTCCAGACCCGCCTGTACACGCAGGCCATGATATGGGAGGCCTATCCTTGGCCTGTCGACCCAGAGCGTCTGGTGGAGGGGAACGGGTATGACTTCATCCTCCAGCCTCAGCCTGTGGACGAGGTGGACACGACACCCGATCGGAGGGTCATCCTGAACAAGACAGGTTCCACGAACGGCTTCGGTGGGTACATCGCGATCGTGCCAAGCGAGGATCTGGGCGTCGTCGTCCTTGCCAACCGCAACTACCCCAACGAGGCGCGGGTTCGAGCCACTTACGACCTGATCACTCACATCTTGGCCGAATAAGTTCGACACGCTCGGGGGGGACCGCCAAACGGCCGAAGCATCCGCTTCACGGCCCCCCGGAATTCCGGGCGGCAAAGGTCTGCTGGCAGCCCTTTCTCAGACCTTCAAGCTCGCTGCAGCATGGTATGTGGTCCCGACGTACAGGGCGGGGAGCGGACGGTCGCTGCGGTCTGCAAGAGCGACGGCTAAGCGAAGCCAAGCAGACGCTGCGAAGTCGTTGTGTTGGCGCATACCTCAACAGAGCTCAAGCTGCAGTCGCCTTCGCTAATGTTCTACAACGCTTCATCTTCGTCCTCTTCGTCGCCTTCAAGGTCCTCCTCATAGTCCACCTTAAGCTGTTCAATCAACTCCACGGTGATCCACTGATAGCCCATCCGCGAAACGTGCCGATAGTGCCTTTCTTTGAATGAAGCGAGGGCCGACTTGAATTGCACCATGACAAGAACGGCGTCGCTGACCTGCGGCAGGTCATCGTCGTCTAGAGCCTCAAGATATTTTGCGTCTGGCTGGCCTTCGAGCACGACCAACAAGTTTTCAAGAACCCGGTTCACGATCTTGACTTTGCCCGCACTCATAGATGCGTCGGGCTTTTTCTTTGAAAGCTCTTTCACTTCGTCGAGCAAGGACGAAAACACGTCATGACTCGCTTCATACTCAGCGACCTTTGCATCTGTTGTTATATTGGGGAAATAGTAGTGGTCTTCAAATGCCATTATTTTCTTCCAATCTTTGTCGGCGGGCCAGATCGAACTTCGCTCGCCCTTCCATCCACAACATAATACCAGCCGTAACTCCCCTTGACCGACGCGCTGATCACGTTGTCAGAGCGGAATCGCTCGGCTTCTTCCATATACTGCGCAACAACAATCGTAACATCGCTGGTCGAAGGGGCGTCGTCTGGATCAAAACTATCGAAGTCGTCGAAAGGCTTGTATTTTTCTCCAAGCACCTCGTTGCCCATCTCTAACACTCTGTTTATGAGCTTGAGCTTGAACGAGTTTACTGCGTCATTTGGGTTTTTCTTTGCAAGGGCTCCTACTTCGGAATAAAGTCCCTGAAGTTGGCCGACTAGTTTTTCGAGCCGTTCTACATCCTCTTTGCTGTCCATGATCTCTCCTATGGGCAAGCGCGTTGAAACTCGCGGTATTTCATGTTCAGAATGTCGAGCGGTGCGCGCTGTTTACTGTCGAAGACCTCGACCATCCGCTCCAGGTCAGCATCGGTGAGGGTAATCACGGCCTTCCGCTGCCCACCCCATAGATTGACTGTGCGCTGAAACTCCGCACGCTTGAGTGGTTTCCTTGTCACGAAGACCCCGAACTTGCCAAGCTCGTCTGTTAGGTAGCGGTTGATCTGGTCGATATGCGTTCGCTCAATTGCCGCGACGTTCTTCATCTCAAAGGTGATCTGTCGCGACCCGTAGTCGTCCATCAATTCTTGAAGAAGTGGCGTCGAGCGGGTGTTGTAGAAGATCAGGTCGCGGATGGACACCCCGTCGTCCGTTCGCGCCTGCTCCTGTGCAAAGTCAAGGCTTGGATAGAATAGTGACGGCAGCAATCGCCCGACCAACTTCTCATACTTCACGTCTGCGCCGTTTGTTTTCCCTGTCGGCAACTTCTTTATCTCGGCAAATACTCGCTTTGCCGAAGTGATGGGGATTTGAGAGAACAGCGGATCGTGCGCGCAATCATCTGCCGTGCGTTCTTTCAACTGGATATACTGATCAATGACGCCATAGTTTTGGCGATTATAGTTGAGAACCTTAACCCGCGTCAGTTCCTCGGGCTTGTGCGAAATCTCATCTTGCGGGCAGTGCTTTTCAAAATACTCGTCGTAGCTGATCCACGGGGCAAACCGCAGCCACCGCTTTGGCACAAAGATAATCGGCGAGCCATTTTCAGGGTTCACGGGCAACGGTACGCCCACTTCCCGTTTAAACATACCTAAGCGAGCATCATAGACATGCTCAACGGTGCAATCCTGGGTCGGAACGCTGAGTTTTTGGCATTGCTCAATCGTGAAGTCGATCAGAAAAGATTTCAGGAAGTTGCAGCCAATATCAGAAATGCGGTCCTTTGATATTCCTTCGATGAAGAGCTGAATCTCCTCGAAGTGCCTGAAACCGCTCTGTTGATAGCGCGGAATCACTTTGAACAGGTCAATTATCTCGCGGGCCTTATCTGCTCCAATCCGCTTTCCCTTTCGGGTGAGGGACGTGCCCAAGCCGACTTCGTCGCACTCGGAGGCGATGATCAATGTTTCGATTGCCTGCGCTTCTTTGCCTTGCGCGGCGAGAACCCCAAGGTGATTGAAGGCGTTGATTAGGCCTATGTGCAGCCCATGATCCTGCTGAGAGGGCGATCGCCATAGCATAAAGGGGTCTAGGTAAAGGGGAATGTCCTCATCCAGAAACGGAATCGCGAAGTCGAGATCGACCTGTGCGGCGTGAATCCCATGATAGTCTGTAAGACGAGGTCGAATAAGCAAAGGTACCGCCGCATGCTGGGGGAGGTTGCTTCGTCGATACCAAATACTGCGGGTCGTTGGCAACAAAAGGTTGTCGATGCGTGACGTTCACTCGGTCGCTCTTCAGGGGTATTTTACGTTCTCACGCCCGCTTTTTGACTCGGACCAGTCATTCATAGCAGCAGGCATGAAGGTTCGCTGAGGGCCGCAATTGGCCGACCTCGCAGATCCGCACGCTCATGGCGTTGAGGCCGTGTGGTCGCTTCCTGGGCCTCGCCGCCATCCGAGAGTGGTGCGGCGAAAGGCCGCGGACAGCCCTTTGCCGACCTTCATGCGAGGCGCCGCGAAAGGCATGGCGCAGGCACGAGGGGCGGCTGCAGCCCTCGCATCCGCGAAGATCTTCGATTGCGGCCATCCGTCATGCGCCTGGAGAGCGACACAATCGGCAGAAGGATCACAATGAGTTTTGAGCCACCAACGGACGCTTCTATGAACGAAGGCCGCCGCTCGTGTAAGATACTGGCAACGCAGCCAGCGCATGAAATGCCAGCTTCTCGTAGGGTGAGAGATTGTCACGCAATTTTGGCAGCGCTTGATCCATAGGTTCCTTGGGCGAAGCTTCGACCATGTTGGAGGGGAAGATAGATTGGACAGTTTGCAACGTGGGGCCGCGGGAAGAGACCTGGTGTCCTTTCAGGTCAGATCGCTTCTTCAAAGTAGTTGGCAGAATATCGATCCTGAAAACGATAACGGTATCGACGGTATAATTTCCTTACGAGAAGGAAAAGCGTTCCTCGGAAGGTTATTGTTCGTTCAGGTGAAAAGCGGGCCATCCTTCTTGTTGGACTACAAGCGGAAACGCGTCTCCGGATATATTGGGGTAAAAATTGGCAAAGATTATATAGCGACTCATCGACCACGCTGGGAAGCGCTGCCTGGCCCTGTAATTCTTGTCTATGTCGCTGAACCTGACAAGAAAACTTCATCTATTTTTTGGCAGAACCTGAAATCAGATGCATCCTATTCCTCAACAAATAAGAATGTGGTTCTTATCCCGCGGCATCAGACATTCGGCAGCGAGGCCAAAGGAGCGCTGCGGCGATTAACAGGCTCTAAAGCTGATGATGCGCCACTTAAGAATATCGACATGCGGAAGATTGAGCGACTGTCGCAAATTTCGGTCCATGACAGGAAATCCGCTCGACAATTCTACAGGGAATGGTCGCAATCGAACCTCCGGCACCATCCTGAATTGGGGGACATCGAAGTCACAAATGCGGGTTGGAGACATCTCACAAGGCGCAGTAGAAATCCCGAAAACATACAAAACTCATTCTTCCTGCTTGAGGCCGCACGCCAGATGATTATTCAGGGAGCTGACTGGAGACAGTTGGGCAGCGCTAAAACGCGTGAACGATCGCAGACAACCGATGTTCTCGATGCCTTGTCTCTGCGAGCCAGCGTAACTTTCAAATCGCGAGCTCCCGCCACTGTGCAGGTAATTATTCGCAGAACGCGTTCCATCTGCAAATTGACCGGGTCAGGAAGGTCTCGTCTATATTTCTACAGCGTCCATGAGCTTCGCCGGGGAAATTCTATATCCTACTGAGTGCGGTGGTGGACGCAACGCCCAAGCACAACTGAGGCAACCCGAAGGGCCTCACCCCAACTTGCACGTATGCCGGCTTTGGGTTGCCGAAGACGTTGGTCCACCGACTTGACTGACTGCACGAAACACTGAAAGTTTGCAATCATGGATTTCTGTCATGAGCCCCGCGCGAAGCGTCAGACCTCGTTCTGCATGGCAAGTAAGTGTTTGGCTGCACTCAATTGACGCAAAGCCCTCAACAATCACTGAGAAATGGCTGTTCGGTTCCTTCGCTCTGGCGCGTTCAAACGGCAGCTATCGTGAAGCCGAGTGTGGCAACCGATAACCCTCGACAGGCAGCTCAGGGCCGAGTCTGCATGCTGCGACCGAGCGCCCCAGAGGGCGGGAAGCCGACTGAGGGCGGTGCAGTCAGTCAGTCTCCTTGCCGCGGCCGAGCCACGCCGCAGAAGCAAAATCGATGGGTTCTGACCCTAGAAACCTGGGTCACCGACGCGAGCATGATACTCGACAGGGATCTCGGCAACATCGAAGTGAATCCCTGTCACCTCCGTTCTGATCAACGTCCCGGTGAAGCTTAGAGCGGGCTCGATTGGAACGACCGGATCAACAACCCAAACCTCAAGTCCGCCGATGAAGGTATCGTCAGTCTCTTGTCCGGCTTCAGCCACAGGTACAGGCTCACGATAGGAGACTGCTTGCACGGGAGGCTCCCCCTCATCGGGGTCTCCACTCCAGACGAACGCCTGAACGATGTCGCGTGGCACTTCCTCGTCAGCGCCGGCGATTTTGGCGGCATGAGGAAACAAGACCAAATTTGAGTGATCGCCGCTCATTTGAGCCGAGCCGAAAATGATGCCGTCGACCCGATTCTCATCCCTAGTCCAGAGGTACTCCGCTACCACCTGGGTTGGAAGATATTCGAGTGCTTCGCGGCCAGGAATGACGGCGCGCTTGATCTCATTGTGGAAGCCCCGGAGGTAGCTCCGGTAGGCCTGCGCCCGCAGATAGTCAGGGTGAAAATAGCTCAGGCGGTTTCCAATCGAGCTGAGCTGCGTGAGGTCAAGAAGTCGAAGCGGCCGGGCCACTTCGAAGCGGCCGACGATCGACGAGCCTCCAACCGGAACCCGTGTTTCAGCAACACAGGTCGCAACGTCAAAACTCCCGTAGAAAACTGGTATGCCGGTCACATTCATTCTGCCGGCGGTGCAATGCTCTGGCGGTGGCGGACCAAGCTGCCTGATAGGAGCGGCAAAGATCGCGCGCCGACTGGCATCATCGTTCGCGACCCGAGCCCGATAGACGAAACGGTTCTCATCTTGCGGTGTGATCGTGCGGATTGCTGCGCCGTAGTCCGTATTTTCGCCCCGTAGGATCGGCCCAAGAATCTCATCAAGACGCTCTTCTGCAACATCGCTGAAGAAGCGCCGACCGTGTTTCAGAGACTCGCAGAACGACTGCCAGAGGTCCCGATACCGGCGATCGTCGGGAAGGCGAATGACGTATTTGTCCTCGGTCGTATCGTAGCAGTCGTATCCACCATCATGGATGTCGAACTGATGTTGGGAACCGAGGAGGTCGAGCACGTCCTCCGCGATCTTGTCGTCGGAGGCGATCAGCATTTCACTCAGGAGCGTGATCGCGCTATCGCCGTTGGCCTGCCAGCTCGTACGATCGTCATCCCCGATATAGGGCGTAGGCTCGGCTTCGCCGATCAGCTCCCGCCACACTTCGTCGATTCTCTGGCCTAGCCAGCGAATTGAAACGGTAGAACTATGATCCTGGTTGCAGTAGTCGCACTCGCGGACGCCGCCTTCAGCTTCGATTTCGTCTGAGAGAACCTCGTCGCCGATGCACTCATCGCAGACGAAAGGCCCTACTTCGTCTTCCTCGTCGTCGTGAC
Source organism: Cereibacter sphaeroides 2.4.1 (assembly GCF_000012905.2). Classification (NCBI taxonomy): domain Bacteria; kingdom Pseudomonadati; phylum Pseudomonadota; class Alphaproteobacteria; order Rhodobacterales; family Paracoccaceae; genus Cereibacter; species Cereibacter sphaeroides. Next base: position 881,679 of record NC_007494.2, read on the forward strand.
TCATCCGGGTACCCATTTGGTAGCAGCGACGCTGCAGATCTTTCCGTCGTGGACGAAGGCCACGCTGTACCGAGCGCGTGTGACGGCTACGTACATTTTCGTCAAGGATTTCTCGACATGTCTGATGTCGCCCGACGCGAGCCATTTGCGAGCCGGCCCGTGCGGGTAGATCAGGACCCGCTCAAAAGTCAGGCCCTTTGACTCCCCAAAATTCATAGCTTCGTCGAGATCACAATTGGTCGCAGCGGAATACCGGAGCACCTGTGGGGCGAACCGCTTCATGTATTCACCGACGTCTGCGCTGGAGACGAGAAACACTCCGTCGTGTCCCGTCACCTTGTCGTTTCGCGAAACGGTCTTCGGCTCATTCGGGAAAAAGCCGTCGCCCAGATCCGCAATGGTTTGGTTGCAGCGGTGTGTGTGGGTTTCGTACTCGATCTCGACGAGCCCCTGCTTCTTCCACAGCTCGAACTTCTTGATGATGGCCGGGCCAGAAAACACTTTGTTTTTCGAAGCGTTGTTCGTGGCAAAGGTGGCCTGCCGGTGGTCACCGACAAAGGTGACCGGGACGCCCGCTTTTAGTATCAACTCCAAGAGGTCGAGATCGTACCCGGCCATGTCCTGGATTTCGTCGATGATGATGTGGCGGAAGCGCTGCTTCAGTCGGCGCATGATAGCGCCACCCGATCGTCGGTCACACTCACAAACAAACTTCGCGATCTTGTCCGAATAAATCCGGGAGCCATCAAAAAAGTAGTGACCGCTGGTCCGCGCTTCGGGAATGTAGGGGACCGACTTCCCTTCAACCCAGTGGATGCCATCAACCCGACTCGCATGCATGGCTGAACGATAGGGACGGGCAAGCTCCCGCAGCAGAAACGAGTACCAAGAGATGACCTCCACATGGGAGGGAATGGTGCGTGTGCGTTCGTATGCCTTAAGCTGAATTTCGCGGACATTGTTGCGAGTATAGGTGATTAGTGCCGTTGCTCCCTGCCCTTGCTCGCACGCCAGCGCCTGGTCGACGACGCGCGTGGTCTTTCCGCCCCCGGCGGCGGATATCACGATGCGATTAACGGACAGCACGGGCGATATAGTCCGGAGGCGACCACTCCACATTTGTTTCGAAGAATTTAAGGCCGGTCTCAGCCTTGTATTTGATCATGTGCTCGATAGCGGAAGCTTCATCCGCGAAGGCCTTGCCGAGTACAGCGTTGATCGTCGCCAGGCCGTTCTTCTTCACGAGCTGGGGCTCGAGCGTGTGGGCCGTTTCGTCTTTATCGTATTGGATTTTAACGATGTCGGAGTTCAGGTACTCGGCGTATTTTTTCTCCAACGCGGCAACATCAGCATCGTTGTCGGTCACGATATCGGCTGTCTTTTTTAGGAGAACTGCGATTTCGAGGAAGCGCTTGAATGCGAGCGAATTCACGGAAATAACATCAACCCCATCCTCCAGCGGCATCTTGCCGTGCTTCATATGGTAGGCGCGTTGGACGATCAACTCGTCTGACGGCCCCTCCACGAGGATCGAACGCTTCGCGAGGATGAGCCGCAGCGTGTCGTGCCCCGGCAGCTTCATAAAATAGTTCTGTGTAGTCCTATCCTTCAGGTCGGTCAGGCGCACACCCTCGCCGCGCAGGAACAGAAGGACCGACTCCACGCCAAGCTTGTTGAGAACGAAGCTGCTGTGCGTCGTGATAAATATTTGCCGCGAGCCGGCGTTTGCCGCAATGTGGCCTATCAGCTCGTTGAGGCTGGCGTAGGAGAGGTGGTTTTCAGCTTCTTCAATCAGGATGATGTGGGATTTTGCCGATGTCTCCATCGCGAGCTTGATCTTGACCGAATTCTGCTCGCCTTTCCCGACGAGTGGCAAAGGGATGTCGTCCAGGTGAGGCATGATTCCTGCCTCCCAGTTCGCCCGAGCGGAGGTGTCGAGTGAAACCGAGATAACCTTGTCGCTGATCTTCCCCTTTTTTGCCGCGAGCGCGTCGTTGATCGCCTTGACCTTCGGCTCTTCAAGAAAGCGGTCCTTCATGAGCCGATAGGTCAGAGCGAGGTCAACCTTCTCTTTCGAGGTGAGGCTCTCCTTCACGATGTCGATTACGTAGCGGCTGGCTGCCGCGTTGTTCTTGATCGTACTGGCATCGATCAGGCTCGCGTGAAGTGGAATGACGCGCGAGTTTAGAATGTCGTTCTCGGCGAAATCCCTCCACTTGATCCAGTAGTACTCCATTGGGATCGTACGAATTTCGGACGGGTCGGAGACGTATTGAGCAAAGTCTTCTGCGTACGCAGGGTTGAGATCAATTAGGAGCGCCACGCCGGGAAGGTCAAGGCCAAGGGTGTTGTTGTTGCCTTTGAGCTTCGTTAGAGCGGGATCGTCGGCTAGGTACACCTCGATTAGGATTGATGGCGGTGCCGGCGCACGACCCGCCTTTAGTGCTTCGATGTACTCAAGAACGAGATCGAGATTGAACAGATGAGGATGGAGTTCAATCTGGAGAGGCCGGCCATTGAGTTGACCGGTGAGCGCTAGGTGGATCGCTTCGAGGAGGGTGGATTTTCCACACTCGTTGTTTCCGACAATGACGTTCAGTTTGTCATTGAAGGTGACGTTTGCCTGCTTAAGGCAGCGGTAGTTTCTGATAACCGCGCGTTGGATGAACAAACTCGTGACTCCCTTCGCCGTGTACACTGCTATGAGGCACAGCTTAAGCAAAGTCTACAAGGGCGGGTGCGGCTCAATCAAGTCTAGCCGACCAGAAGAAGCTGGATAGTGAATTCTTGGGTCGGTCGACCTTCGACCGGGTCCATCCGTGGCTGAAGCGGCCAGACTCAATGCCGTGTTTCAAATCGCAGGTAGCTTGACGGAGGCGAAGAGCAGTAAGCCTGACAGCATCTGCGATCGTGTTCAGGTGCTTTGCTGCGGCACCGCCTGAACGGCGGCTTCGGAAAGTGCTGCCACGCAGCATGAAACGACCCCGACCGGCGGCTATGGGCCGGGTGCGCTATCTTGCCGCGCTCGGCCACCTAGCAGCGGAAGTCCGGTTCCTGCGCATCGCCGCCCTCCGAGCGCAGGGCGGCGAAAGACCGCAGACAGCCCCTAGCTGCCGGTCGTACGGGACGCGTCAAGACGCTAGGCGCCTTCGCAGAGTGCGGAAAGCGGTATAAGAGGTTGCGGCATCGCAGCCGCAGGCGGGACGTGCGTTTGTGGCACAAGGCAGCCAGCCTCGTTGTCTATTTGTTGCGCTTGGGGCGACGACAATCTTGTCAGGACAAACGATAGATGCCCAAGTCCGAGCCGGTGATCTCGCGTGCCGGAACGAGTCGATAGTGTTTCTCCTGCACGATCGAGACGTCATGTTCGTCGAAGTAGAGCTCGAACATGGCGATGACGTCGTCGCCCATGAATTGAGCAGATACAGTCCGGGCCACGCAATGCCGGTATCGTTCGGCAGTTCGGCAGAAGATCGTGTCCTGAATTGTCTGAATCACGCCGAGCCGGTCGCTGCCACCCTTGGCCTGGACGGGGACGATGAACTGAGCGCCCTTGGAATCCAGGCCGACGTAGAGCTCGTCGATTTCGATCTGCCCGTAGTTCGGGATCTTCGTCCGAAGATGGTTTTGCAGACTGTAGGCCGTGATACCCAGGAATATGTCGATGAGCCGGTTGTAGCGCACCTTCGCGAGCAACGCTTGCTCGTCGCCGAGCGCATACTGAGCGATGATCTCGGGGGTCGCGTCGGGGATTTTCCTGACGAGCAGTCCGGGTGTCGGCTCGATGTAGCAGAGCTTGCTGAGGCGGAAACGATAGCGGGCGTCGCCGGCGCCGAGGATAAGCCAAAAGCGGCCCGTAGGCTGACAATCCAGGATCGCCTTTGGCAGGCTGCGCCTGTAGCGGAACGTGTAGATCACGTCGCCGAGATTCTTGGGGGCCTTGACGCCCGTCCTGACGGCGGCCTCGTAGATTTCCTCGCGGCCGAACTCGAACTCCTCCATGCCCGGCCGATAGAACCGTTGGAAGATGTCGACGATGATCGCCTGATAGGCGTTCAATGTCTTCGGCTCGGCGGAAGTGACGGCCGCCTGGGCTTCTGCCGAAACGTTCTCGGGTTCAGGATCAGCCATTTACCACACGTAATTGGACACGCGCCGCTTCGATCTCGTGCTGCTTGCGCTTCTTTGCGCCGCTCTTTCGGTCGCGCCGCGAGGACGGCGCTGCCACTCCGAAGTGCTCCGCCGCTTCCGACATCTCCATGTAGAGCAACGAGGGCTCTCCCAAATCGATTGCACGCGCAGGCCGCTCCGGGGCGACGCCCAGTGCTCGGACTATCTCGGAGGCGACCGCGCGGGCGAGGGGCGGCGGCACGGAGTTGCCGACTTGCCTTCCGCCATGCCACTTAGTGGCGTGGAGCCTGAACCAATCGGGGAACCCGTGAAGCCGCGCCATCTCGCGCACGGTGATGCAGCGGTTGTACTCGTAGTGGATCGGCCGAGGACTGGTGAAGGCCCCCCGGGCACCGTCAGTGCCTGCCCTCAGAGTGTTGCAAAGGCCGCCCGGTGCCAGCTTGTAGAAGCGGCTGATCGGCTCAACCGCCCCTTGCGGGGTCTCTTGGAAGCGCCGGCGAGAAATTTCCGAATGGGCCGTGCGCGCGCTGGATGTCATCCATGTCGGCGTCCAGTTCCGGGGATAGCCGTAATGCCAGGCATCGTTGTTCAGGCAGCGCAATTCGGCCGCGTAGGTAGACGGCTCGCCCATGGCAGAGGTCCGAACAGCGTCGCTCTCCACGAGCGAGGCGAACCGATCTGCATCGGGAAGGTCCTCGATCGCGTCCCGAACGGTCGGGCCGCCAGGAAGGTGAGCGAGCGGTTTTCGCGCGTCGGCTGCATTCGTCTGGGGCGGGGGGATCTCGGGAAGCGTCTCGCCTCGCTTCGCTCCGATGAGGAAAAGGCGTTGCCGATGCTGCGGCGTTCCGTAGTCCGCCGCATCGAGAACCTTCCAAGGCAAGCGAACATCGTAGCCCGCCATGCCGAATGCGGCGACGAGCTCGCTGAGGAAGGTCCGATGGGAGCCAACCGTCAGCCCCTTGACGTTCTCGAAGACGAAGGTCCGTGCATCGAGCTCCCGCACCAGGCGTACGAACTCGAGCACCAGGCTGTTGCGTGGATCCTCCAGGGCGCGGTGCCCGATCAAGGAGAAGCCTTGGCAGGGCGGCCCACCGAAGACACAGTCGATGGGGCGGTTCCCGATGCCGGCGGATTCGCGGATCTCCTCGGCCGTGAGCCCCACGACCGACCGCGGGATTACGGCGGTGTCGGGGAAGTTGAACTTGTGCACGGCGCAGTGCACGGGATCGATCTCGACGGCAGCGGCAACGTCGAAGCCCGCCTGCTCGAAGCCGAGCGACAGGCCTCCTGCGCCGGCGAACAGGTCGATTCCAATAGGTCTCAAAGGTTTGCTTCCTCGGCTGGCGCGGATCGGACTGCAGATTAGCCTACCGCATCATGCTTGTCGATCGGTTTTCGTCGGCCCGAGGAATGCGCACAACCGCGATCCCACGCGCTCGATGTCTTTCAGTTCGCACTGCCAGACGACCAGCGTCTGCCAGCCGAGCGCCTCGAGCTCGGAGAGCTTCCTGCGATCCCGTGCGACGTTCGCCTCGATTTTCGGGCCCCAGTAGTCCAGTCGAGAGGTCGGCAACCGCCCCTTTGCGCAGTCGTGTCCGTGCCAGAAGCACCCGTTCACGAAGATGGCCTTGTGCCGGGCTGGGAAGACTATGTCCGGTTGTCCGGGCAGAGACCTCGCGTGGAGTCGATAGCGATAGCCTTTTGCGTGCAGCAACGAGCGCACGATGAGCTCGGGGCCCGTGTTCTTGGTCCCCACCGCCCGCATGATCTGCCGGCGTTGCTCCGGAGATCTCGTGTCTGCCATTCGGCTCACCATTGCTCGCTGTGTTGAGCGCTATGTACGCCCGGCGGAAGATCTGCTCAACGATGAGCGGGTGAAGGTGACGGTTGCTACCGGCCTGCAACCTGTGCTTCAAGCCACGACCCTGGTGCGTTATCCGTCCGAGGCCCGCCGAAATCTCTGTACATATTTCGCGACGCAATGACCGGTCGCAGCGGTGCGGCCGTGGAAGGGGCACGGCTGGCGCGCGCATCAGGTCGCCTGCCAGCGTGGCCATCAGCGTCCGCGGACCTCGAGCAGCTTCGAGCGGACAAGCGCATCCATCGTCTCGGACGAGGGCGACAGGCGCTTCAGCGCGTCGGGCACCGAGGAGCGGGCATAGGCAGCGACAAACTCTGTCGCGACCTCCCGCGTCAACCCCTGCGCTACCGCCACCCGTGCAGCGGTCATGATCGCCGAGTGCAGCGCCTCGCGATGTCGGACCTCGATCTGGATCCCGGTCCAGCGCTGGAAGCGGACGGTCGCGAGCCCGATCAGCGCGGTCAGCGCTACGCCAGCGAGATCGAGGAGGCTCGGCGTCAGCGCGGTCAGCAGGTCGCTACCGGTCGAGGCGGCGGCGGGCCCGGCGAGCGTGGCGAGGATCGAGGCCGAGATCGTCGAAGCGGCCAACCGCGCCAGAGCAGCGACCAGCGGCCAGCCGATGAGCAATATGAAGGCGAGCGCGCAGAGGGCGAGGGCAAGGATGAAGATCAGGGACATGGGTTCTCTCCTTCAGAGGCGGGCGAACTGGAAGTGCATCCAGTCGCGGTTGCAGGCGCGGCCGAGGCCTGTGGCGCCGGCGGCTTCGACGATGGTCCAGAAGGGCTCGTAGGCGGGCGCGGCGAAGCTCGCCCGGTCGCGGCCCCAGCGGAGCGGATTGCGCTCCGGGTCGAGGTCGACGGCGATGCCCCAGGCATGCATCGAGAGGGCCGAGCCGCCGCGCATGGGCCGGTGGTTGAAGCAGCCGCCGAAGAGGTTCAGCCGCAGCCGCTCGAACTCGGCCGCGCCGTAGTGGGCCACGGCCTCGCTGAAGATCCGCGCCATGGGCGCCGCCACCAGCCTGTGGCAGCGGAAGCTCGTGATGCTCGTATTGAGATCCCAAGCCAGGCGGAACGGCATCGGCAGCTCGACGATCCCGGCCGTGCAGTCGGGGCCGCCCGCCACGCCGTAGAAGGTCGCGACCGACTCCTGCCGGGGATAGGCGCCCTGGGCATCGGCCACGGCATGGCCCGGCAGCGGCACCCGGTCGACGGCGGCGCGCACCGGCCCGGAGGCCCATGCGGTCAGCGCCTCGCGGGTGTTCGGCCCGAGGAGCCCGTCGATCCTTCCCGGCGCATGGCCGAGCCGCGCCAGCACCGCTTGGCCGGCCGCGATCCGCTGCCGGCGGGAGGGCCAGGCGCGCCAAGGTACCGGCTCTCCCTCGAGCGCCGCCCTTGCGGCCGCCTGGGTCAGCGGCCCCGCATCGCCGTCGATGGCGCCTCGGTAGAGCCCCGCGGCCGCGAGCAGCCGCTGGATGTCGGATGTCGTCACGTCTTTCTCCATATGCAAAAGCCCCGCGCGAGGGCGGGGCGTGGGTGGTCGGACTGGTGGGGTTTTTCAGAGGAGGGTCGCGATCCGCTCGCGGTTCGAGACGAGGAGCTCCTGCGCCTCGGTGCTGCCTGCAGCGGAGACCGAGTAATTCAGCCGCACCGGCTCGAGATGGAACCGGCCGAAGAGCGCCCGGATCTCGGGCGTGTCATTGATCGACAGGAGGAAGGCGCCCTTGAGGCTGCCGAGGATCTCGGCGATCCGCGCGAACTGCGCCCGGTCGAAGAGACCTTTCCCATAGTCGTTCTCGCCGCCGAAGTAGGGCGGATCGAGATAGAAAAGCGTCTCGGCTGTGTCGTAGCGCGGGATGAGGTCGGCCCAGTCGAGGCACTCGAAGACCACGCCATCGAGCCGCGTGCGGGCGGCGTCGAGGAGCGGCTCGAGGCGCGCCAGCGAGAAGAGCGGCCCATTGCCGGGCGATATGCCGAAGCTGCCGTTCGGCTTGCCGCCGAAGCTGAGGCGCTGGAGGTAGAGGAACCGCGCCGCCCGCTCGAGGTCGGTGAGCGTGGCGGGATCGGTGAGCCGCAGCCGATCGAACTCGCGCCGGCTGCAGATCTGGAACCGCATGATCTCGAGGAGTTGGGGGTAATGCCGCTGCAGGATCCGGAAGAGATTGATGATCTCGCCGTTGCGGTCGTTCATCACCTCGAGGCGGGGCCGGAAGCGGCGGCGGAGGAAGATCCCGCCCATGCCGACGAAGGGCTCGACATAGGCGCGGTGCGGGATGGCCTCGATCCGCTCGAGGATGAGCGGGTGGAGACGTTTCTTGCCGCCGAGCCAGGGGGCAACCGGGGCGGCGGGAGGTACTTGTTTCATAAGGTGATTCTGCCTCACAAGGCGCCTGCCCTCGCGAGGGGTGGCAGGCAGTCTGAAAGGCTTCGGACAGGCTGGCGCGGTCGCTGGTTGCACATTGGCCGCGTGGTTCGGGCTGTTGACGCAGCCCGGCCCCTGCCTGAGGGGCGCTGCGGGCGCCCTGAGAAAGGGCGCGCCGAGCTCGGATTGTCGAAGTTTGGGGCGTTGGGGAATAGCGGGGATCAAACCCCGCAAGCGCTCGAGCCACCTGAGACGGCGGCCACATCGTGATCGCAGGCGGCGACGCTGATGGAGGTTCTGTGCGGGAGCCTCAGGCGTGAGGTTCCCGCACCTTCGCTGCTGGTGCCAGCGGTGGCACGAAAGCCGAGAGATCAGTCCTGGGTCAACGGGCGGCTCACGGGGCAGCCCTTTGCCACCACTTGCCGGTCGATTGCCTGAATCTTGCCTTTCGCGATGGCAATCATGGCCTCCTGATCGCCTCCGGACATGCTGGAGAGCGGAAGCCCGAGCAGAAAGACCCCCCAGGCATCCCCATTGGCCGCGGACTTCTGCTTTGCGCTCAGATTGGCAAGATCCTGAGAGATCGCCATCCGCTCGCTCGCCAATTGGCGGCAGTTATGCCGAGAGTAGTTGTCGCCTCCGACTTCCACGGCAGCGATGCGGTCAGGTTGCTTCGCGCATGCCGCAAGCAGGATCATCAGGCTGACGGCAGCCACGTATTTGCTTTTCATCATGTTCTCCACTTCGAGAGATTGGCTTTTCTCATCCGCGGGTCAAAAGTTCGTTACCTCCGTGGCGAAACCGTGGCCGGCCTTTTCTCTCGTTCCGGTATGGACGGGCGGAGTTTGCGGCGGCCCGGCGAGCGCTGGCGCTAACGTCCCGCTCGGTCGAAGGAATTCAGCCTGTGCTGACAGTATCCGGCGAACGCTTCGGCGCGGCAGGGCCGCAGTCGCGGAGGCAGATGTGCCGGTTTGTCGCTGGCGCTTCACCCCGCACTCCGTCCCCGCCAGAGCCGCTCCAGCATCGCCGTGGTGCCCCTCGGCCCGAGATAGGCCAGCATCGCGACGAGGCCCATCGCCGCCCGACCATCGAGGCTGAGATACGAACTGAGCGCCTCGCCCACGAAGGCCATGGCGACGAGGGCGGGGATCTCCCAGAGGAGCTCGCGGCCGAAGAAGGCGCGGCGGCGGGCGCGGACCTCGCCGGTGTGATACATCAGGCGCCCCATGGCGGCCGCGATCAGCGTGGCGATGGCCCCGCCCCAGAGCGCCGTGATGGTGTCGATCAGTCCCTTTTCCGGCATCGCGCCGCTCCTGTTGTGCGCGCTCGTCGCGCGGGTCTCGGCCCGGCCGGAGGCGGCCGGGTCCCGTCATGATGATCGGGAGGGTGCCCCGGTCGGCCGGCGGGTCGGACCCGGCGATCCCAGCCGGGGCCCAGCCGCCTCGGCACTTCGCGCAACGGCTGGCGACAGGCGGCGCGGTCGGCCGGCGCGTCAGCGACCCGCGTTGAACCGGACCGGGCTCACAGCCTCACCTCTGCGGCCTCAACGAACAGCCGGTCGGTCTCCTCCGGCGAGAGGCCGAGGAGGAAGGCCAGCGTGTCCGTCGTCTCCGAGCCGCGGACGAGCACCGGCGCGCCGCGGAGCGCCGCCCGCATCGCCCAGGGGTAGGCGGCATCCTCCGCGATGGCCATGGCCTCGGCCCACTTCTCCTCGCCGATCACGATCATGGCCTGCAGCAGGCTGATCTCGGCCGGGATCAGGTCGCGCTGAGCCTTGATGTCCCGGGCCTTGATGAGCCTGCTGTAGTCGATGGTCGCGGTTGTCATCACTGCTCTCTTTCCGGTCATGGGTCAGCCCTCCCCGGACGGCGGGAGGTAGGGCGGGATCTCGATATCCTGATCCTCGACCTCGATGGTGCCGGGGTTCGGCAAGGGCAGGTCCCCGTAATAGCCGTGGGGGAAGACCACCTCGAACTCGAGGACACCGTCGACCCGGGTGACGTTGCTCGTGACCCAGGTGTTGTCCATGGCGTCCCAGGGCAGCACGTCGCCCTCCTCGACGCCGCTGAAGTCGTAGACCATGTCGTTGCAGATCAGGGTGTCCCCCTGCACGCGGAACAGGGTCAGCTCATACATCCGCCGAAGCGGGACCATGCGAATGCGCATCATGGCGGGTTACCTCCAGCGACCGGTGACGAGAAGATCGACGACCTGGGTCGACGCGTAGGACGTCGGCGCCAGCAGCATGTAGGCGGCGACGTTCGAGGCCCCCGGCCGGCCGAGGAGCGAGATCACCGAGCCGCCCCGGCAGCCGCCGGTCACGCAATGGCCGTTCAGGGCCCCGCTCGCGAACTCGACGGGCAGCGTCACCGTCTGCCATTCGGTGCGATAGAGCGGCCCATGCGGCGTGGCCGGACCCGGAACGCCGGTCTGGACCAGGCGGCAAAGCTGCGTCCCATCCGCAAAGCGGACATATTCGGCGCCAGCCGTCTCGCCCTTCTCGATGATGCCTCCGCGCGGAAAGCCGGAGGCCCAGCTGACGGCGCCCACGATATTGCGCTGATCGTAGGTGAGGAACCAGTCGCCCCAGGTGGTATCCTTGGACCGGCACCAGCGCCCGGTGTCGCTGGCGGTCTGCGGATAGGCGATCTGAACCGCCCGGTTCGCTCCGTGCTGGATATGCTGCAGGGTGCCGACGCTCATGCCGGCCGGACGGTTCAGCGTGGCGCTTGTGACCTGATAGAAGCCCGTCGCCCCGATCTGGTCCGCATCGTTGCCCGGGATCGGGCGCGCCGTGCCGCCGAGGCCGTAATCCCCGACCTTCAGGAGGCGCCCGGGCGTGGTGTCGAGATCGCTCTGGGTCACGGCCGTGCCGGTCATGAGCCCCTGCAGCTGCATGCCGGAGGGCGTGAACCGCGCCCGTTCCGTCCCCTGGCAGGAGACGCCGAGCTCGTTCTCGGCCGCGAGGAAGAAGCCGGTGTTCGAACCCACCTCTCCGTTGAAGGTGAGACCGGGGAAGGTCGGCGTCCCGTCCGGAACGCTGAACGGCACGAGCGAGGCCGCGCGGCCGGAGCCGATGCGGAACCGCTCCTCGCCCCCGGTCGCGATCCCGAGCAGGTCCGCCGCGGCCCGGAAGATGCCGGTGTCGAGATCGCCCGCGAAGGTGAGAGCGGGGGTTGCAGCCGCCCCGACGGGCACCACGGCCGGCAGGGTGGACTGGAAGTGGGTGGTGGAGAAGAAGCCGCGGGTGGCGCCGCCGGTGATGAAGTGCAGGACGTCCGCCCCGTCGCTCCGGATCCCGGTGTTCGGATCGGTCTCGAACGAGATCCCCGGCGCGGCCGCCGTCCCGAGCGGCGCCCGGAGCGGCACGGTCGAGGTGAGCGCGAGGGCCGAGACCGTGAGCCGGAGGATGCCTCCGGCCGCGATCCCCAGCGCGTTGCTCCCCGGGCGGAAGAGCCCGGTGTCGGGATCGCCCTTCCAGACGAGGCCCGGCGCGGCGGCGGTGCCGTCCCCGAAGCCCGCGCCGGTCAGATAGGGCAGCAGCGCGTTCAGCTCGGCCACGAAGGCCGGGAACCAGCCGAGGAAGGCGTCGGCATCGTCGTTGAAGGTGCCGGGGTTGCCGCTGTTCGGCGGCGTCGGCGGGGGAGAGAAGAAGTCCATGGCAGGTTCCTTGCGTCAGGCGAGGCTCTCGACCTCGGCGCGGCCGTCGCAGATGGCATGGCCGAGGGTCAGGTCGTAATCGCGGAGGATGCCGGCGACGGTGGTGCCCCAGAGGTCGACCCCTTCGCCCGCGTAGAAGACGGCGAGCCGGCTCGAGACCCGCTCCATGATCGACTGGACGCGCGCCGCGCCCTCGAGCGGGACCTGGAAGGCCAGCGAGACCGTGCGGGTGACGGGGCGCGGCACGATATAGAGCCCGCCCCATTCGTCGCGCTGCTTCACGGAATAATCGACGAGGCCGAGGCCGGTGCCGGCCACCGTGGTGCCGACCGGCGTGTCGCGGCCCATCACGATCTCGCCCACGCGGGTGACGGCGCCCCCCGTGACCGTGATGTCGAGCGTGGCCCCTGCCGGCAGCGGCGCGGCCACGATCACATTCGGGGTGAAGGCGAACTCCGTGAAGACATATTCCCAGAAGGTGCCGACCGGATCGCGGGCCACGAGATCCTCCGTCCGGTCGTGGATCGTGGCGCCCGCGGGCGTGGTGACCTTCACCCGGAGGGACGCCGCATCGAGGTTGAAGAAGGCGAGGCGGTTCAGCGTGCGCGGCAGCCGGATCGAATAGGTGATGGTGGGGCCGCCGACCGTCTGGCCGCCGATCCGCTCGTCGAAGGCGCGCCAGCGGTTGGTGGCCCCGATCCGGAGCCACCAGCTGCCGAGCGCATCCGCCGCCGGATCGTGACCCGTGTTGCCGTCGGCCACGCTCTCCCAGACGCCGTGATGGGCCACGACGCGGGCGCCGCGGGCATAGGTTACGCCTGCGCCCCAGGCGGGATGATCGTCCTCGGGGATATTGCTCGCGAGGAGCGCCGCCGGCGTGACCGGGGTCGGCAGGATGATCCGCATCAGACGGCCTCCGTCGGGTCGATCCGCACCCCCACCGTTCCGATCCGGCGCAGGTCCTTCGCGGTGGCGGTGGAGGCCTCGGCCCCCTTGCGAGCCCAGACCTTCATCTCTGCGAGCTCGGCCCGCAGAGCCACGAGCTCGGCCTGCAGGTCGCGCACGGCCCCGGCCACCTCGGAGGCGCCCATGGCGGCGCCGCCGAGGATGTCGGCGGTCCGCCCCGCACTGTGGATGCGGCTCGGGCCGGTGGCCTCGAGCTCGGGCCCGAGCTCGCCCACGAGGCGCAGGCCGCCCGCATGGAGCCCGCCCGCGGCGAAGCCCGGGACGTCGAGGCCGATGGCCGACCAGTCGAACACCTCCGGCCGGAACGGCCGCAGGCCAGCGAGGATCGCCTCGCGGCCGTGGTTGCGGTAGTGGATGGTCGGGTCGTAGCCGTACTCATCCGCGGCCACGTCCGGGTAGAGCCGCAGGTAATCGGCGGTATCGAGCGGGATCCGGCCCTGCCGCTGCTGGAAGAGGCCCCAGAGATAGTCCTTCAGGCTCCCCGGCAGCCGGCGGATCGTCTCGATCCCGTCGAGCGGCGAGAAGCCCTCGACGGCCCGCATCACCTGCCCGATGGTCTTGCCATCGGTCGAGATCCCGGCCTTGGCCGCCATCGCCATGATCTGCTTGTCGGTGGCGAGGATGTCGCCGGCGGCATTGGTGGCGAGGCCTCCGGCGAAGGCCGAGAGAGCCGCTCCGCGCTCGCGCTGCCCGGCCGCGCGCTCTTGGGCGAGGATCGCGGCCCTCAGATCGTCGAGCGCGGTGCGCAGAGCGCCCATGGGGGCGGTGAGCGTGGTTCGGGTGGTGCTCTCGAACCAGGTCGAGAAGCCGGTCGAGGGGTCGAAGGCGAAGGAGCCTCCGAGCGTGATCCGGCCGCCCTGGGCGCCGAGGGCCTTCAGGAGTTCCGCCATGCCGAGATCGGAGGCGGGCCTGTCCATCACCAGCGCGAGCCTGCGCACCGACTGCGCCACGCGGACGGCGGCGAGCGCGCGCAGATCGTCGGGCAGCGCGTCGGTCTTCGCCAGAAAGTCGATGCGCGCGAGGTGGTCGGACGAGGCCTTCGCCGCGATCCAGACCAGATCGAGCGAGAGATCCATCCGCCGCAGCACCATGTCGAGCGAGACCTCGACGCCGCTCGTGGCATTCTTCAGGATGCGGCGCAGGTCGGCCGGGATCGCGGCCGTCGCCGTCAGCCCCACGGTCACATCGATCCGCTCGCGGAGCGCGGCGTAGGAGATCTCCTTCGCCGCGGCGATGGCGCCTTCGAGGGAGCCCAGCTGAGCATTCAACGCCGCAATCTGCTCGGGCTTCAGCGCCTCGCCACCGGTCAGATAGTCCCGCACCTCGGTCAGGAGATCGACCTGCTCCCGATAGAGGCTGGCCAGCACATCCTCCTTCGCCCCCTCGAGGCCGGTCACGCCCTGCAGGAGCTGCAGGTCGGAGAGCACCTGCGCCTGCGCGCGCGCCACATCCACCGCCGACCGGGCCTGCCCGCGCACGGCGTCGATATAGGCCGAGGCCGCGCCGGAGACGGCCTTGGCCGCCTCCTGATCCCCCGCCATCGCGCTCGCCAGCATGGTCTGGTAGCGCGCCTGCGACTGCGCCGCCGCGACCGCGGGCGAGATCAGCTCGGACGCGGCCGAGCGCAGGTCGCCGATGTAATCGCGCAGCGCCACCGTGACCTGATACCAGCCCTTCGCCGCCGCGGCCGCCGCCCGCTGCGCCTCGGCCGCGCCGGAGATCATGCCGTCGAGATCCGTGGAGATGGTGCCCACGAGCCCCGCCAGCCCGGCCGAGAGGCCGGCGACGCTCGGGAGGATCTGATCCATGACGCCGGCCATGCCGACGAGGGCCGCATAAAGCTCCCGACCGCGCTCGGTGGTCAGATCCTGCGCCTCGACCAGCCGGCGATATTCGGCGCGGGTCTGCGGAAGGGCCACGCCCATCTCGGCCAGCGCCTCGGTCGCCTGCCGGGTCGCGGTCTCCATCCGCTCGGCCTCGCTATAGAAGGCCTGGTAATAGGAGGAGGTGGCGGAGACGAGCCCGTCGAGCCCGCCGAAGAGCGCGGCCAGATCCGAGGCCATGCCGGCGGTCACCATATCCACGGCGCGGAAGCTGTGCCCCAGCGTGTCCATGACGCCGTTGACCCCGGACATGGCCGCGCTCAGCCGCTGCAGGGCCTCGACGAAGCTTTCGCCCTCCTTGACCAGAGCGGCGAGCTCGGGACGGGTCGAGACGAGCGTGTTGCCCGCGATCAGCTCGGCCAGATCGCCCTGCTGCTTCCGGCCGAAGAAGGCGGAGAGAAGCCGGTCGCCGATGGATCCCTTGAGCCCGGTCACCACCGCATCGGACGTCCCCTCGGCGATCCGCTTCTCGAGGTCCCGGATCGCCTGGTCGTTCTTCCCGACATAGCCGAAGGCGCGGGCGGCGAAGTTGTCGCCGAGCTCGGTCAGCTTCTCCTGCAGCTTCGCCCCGATCTCCTCGTCGGAGAGCCCCTTGGTCGAGAACTTCACCGAGGCCGCGAAGCCCTTGAAGGCCTCGGCCCCGATGCCGAGCGTGTCCGCCACATCCATGACCGAGGCCTGCATCTGACCCACGGCCTTGACGATGGGGCCCGCCACCGCGCCGTCGGCGAGGCCATAGCTCGTGCGCCGCGACTTCGACAGCCCGCCGAACCGGGACTTCTCGACCTTCCTGTAGCTCTCCACCATCGCGTTCAGCTCGCGCACGGTGACGCGCAGGCCTGCGTCGAGGAGCTTCGTCTTCGAGCCGAAGAAGGAGAAAGCCGCCGCCACCGCGGCAATGGGGCCGAGGATGGCGCCCGCCGCCTGCGCGAAGCCCGCGAGACCGCTGGTGGCGAAGTTCAGGGAGCTGCCGATATAGGCCAGGCCGCCGGACAGGCCGCCCGTTGCAAAGTTCGAGAGCGCGCCCCAGGCGCCGGTGCCGAAGGCGGAAAGCGCGCCGCCGATGCCGCCAAGCACCGCATTGATCCCGCTCGCGATGCCGCCGAGCGCACTGAGCGTGCCCATGCCGCCGGCGCCCGCGACGGCAGCCCCGGCCGCACCTGCGGCCGCGCCAGAGACCCCCAGGCCGAGCGAGAGCGTGATCCGGTTCGTCATGAACATGCCGATGATCTGTCGCAGCGTGTTCTTCGCGATGTCGAGGAGGCCCTTGAAGCCGCCGCGGAAGCCGTCGAGCATCCAGTCGACGGCAGAGCCCACGGCGCTGCGGAACTCCTCGAACACGGGGTTGTTCTCGCCCATCTCGGCCGCGATCTCCGCCAGGGCCCGCCGATACTGGTCCGCCGAGATCCTGCCGGCATCGAGGAGCTTCTTCAGCTCGGCCTGCTTCCGGCGATACTTCTCCATCGGGTCGATCATCTCGAGATATTTCCGGGCGCTCTTGTCGAGAGCCTTCGCCTCGGCCGCAGCCGCCTTCGCGCCTCCGTTGGCGGCCTTCTCGGCCTCCGAGCGGGCCTTCTGCATCGCCCGCAGCTCCTCTTCCCGGACGGCGAGGATCTCCTGCGAGGCGAAGACCTGCGACGCGAGAGACTCCGCGCGGTCCGCATCCATGCCCGCCGCCATCTTCGCCGCCACATAGGCCTGCCTATCAAGTTCGATGGCTGCGCGCTTGCCCGCGATCACCTCGTCCTGGCCGGCGCGGATCGCGGCCATCTGCGCGTCGACGATCGAGATCTGGCGCGAGGCCTCCGCCGCGGCGCTGTTGGCCGCGGAGCCGAGGTTTGCCGCCAGCCGCGCCGCTTCCGATGCCGCAGAGGAAATGCTGCCGGTGAGACCGTTCATGGTCCCGAGCAACTGCAGGGCCGCGACATTGCCCTCGGCCGCGAGGCGCGCGAGGGTCTGGAACTCGGGCGGAATGGCCTCGACCGCTCCGAACACGTCGACCATCGTCCGATGAAGGTCGGCCGCGCGCTTTGCCGCCTCCTCGGGGCCGGAGGACGCTCCCACGGCGTGGATGGCTTCCGCGAGGCGCTTCCCTTCCTCCGCGGTCAGCCCGAACTGAGTGCGGAGGTTGGCGGCAGCCTGCGCCCCGACGCGGCCCGTGGCATCCAGCTGCGATATGAGGCGACCGAAGGACGAAGGAATGGCATCCCCGATGCCCTCCATGGCCTTGCGAAGATCCTGAACAGCGGTGAGTTGCGCGAGGCTCTGCAGGGCGGCATAGGCCTCCCGCGCGCTCGCGGCGTTGGCGCCGAACTCGGCGGTGAGTTCCATGGCCGACTTGTGGGCGCGTTCCGAGGCGCTCTTGTAGCCGTCCACCGACTTCGTCAGATCGTCGATCTTCTCCTTCAGCCCAGCAGTCCCGGCGGCCATGCGCTGGAACACGGGAACGAGTGCTGCGCCGATGGCGAGGATCGTCCCGAGGCCCGCCCCGATCAGGGCCAGCTTCCCGGAGAAGCCGAAGGCGCCGAGAAGCTGGGGCGCCTGCTGGGTGAAGGCGATCATCGCCGACTGACCCGAGGCGACCTGCACCGCGAAGTCCTGCACCTGGAACGAGGCATTGGTGATCGCGGGCGTGAACCGACCGATGCCTAGAGTGGCCGCCGTCGTCGCGCGATCCGCCGAGATCATCTGGGCGTCGAGCAGCTTGAGCGTCCGCGCGCGTTCCTGATCGCCGATGACCCCCGCCGCCTGCGCCGCATTCAGCGTCTCGAGCGCCTGCTCGTACCGCTTCGAGGCCGCATAGAGCGGATCGACCTGCGCCCGGAGCGAGGTATATCCGCGGGCGGCCGCATCCGCCGCGGCAGAGGTCTCCCGCTGCGCCCGTGCCGTCCGTTCGGCCGCCGTCTCCACCCCCATGTACTTCGCGGCGGCCTGCTCGAGGACGAGGTTCGCCGCCCGCTGGCTGGCGGCACCGCTCTCCACCATCCCCGCAAGCTCGCGCTGGATGGCGGCATAGCGTTGCGTCGCGGCGAAGGTCGGATCGATCGAGGCCCGCAGCTCCTCGAAGCTCCGGGCGCCGCCCATGGCGGAGGCCTTCGCAACCTCGAACGCCCGCGCCATGGCGTCGGACATCTGCTTTGCCGTCCGGCCGGCGGACTGAGCCCGGTTCTCGAACTGCGAGACGTCGAGGCCGAGGGTGGCGCGCATGGCGCCCATGTTCGATGCTGACATTGGGAAAGCCGTTTCTTTCCTGCATTGCAGAATTTTGAGGAGCTTGCGTTTGGAGCACCCCCCGCGGAGGGTGCGAACGTCGATCTGCCCGGAGGAGCCTGAATGCCCGTCTGCAAAACATGCGGCCACAAGACCGGATTTCTTGACGTCATTGACGGCCAATGTCGGAGGTGCCGACAGGAATCCCTTGAGGACGATCAGAGGGCCTCGGCCCAGGAAGCCGCGACCCGCAAAAAGCAAAGGGATGCGATTATCTTGACGACCGAGACGGCGCCAAATTTGCCGGTAATCCAGAGGCTCGGTATCGTCTCGTCAGAACGGGTATTCGGGCTCAACGCCTTCAAGGACATGTTTGTCGCTGTCCGCGACCTCGCCGGCGGAAAGAGCGTCACCTTGGAGAAGGCCTTTCAAGACGCCCGCAGAGATGCACTCGAAGATATCAAAACCAGAGCCTCAGAGCTTGGGGCGGACGCGGTTATAGCGATCTCATTCACGCATTCTCAAATCGCGGCTGGCGCAATTCACAGTTCGATGGTGATGGTCGTCGCGACCGGAACCGCGGTCACGCTGGCGCCTGCGCCAGCCGCATCTGCGCCCTGATGGCCTGAGCCAGCTCGCGCTTCCGGGCGGCCTCTCCGCCGGAGAAGGTCGGCGCCACGCCGTTCTTCTTCCGACCCTCGATCCGGCCTTCGACGTAGGCGGCCGACATGGCGCGGAGCTGGCGCGCCTCCCAGGGCTCGAGGTCGAGGCCTGCCCCGCGGCTGTAGGCCTCGATCTCGGCCCAGGAATGCGGGGCGAGCCCGCCCATCGGGTCGGTCGCGCACCAGCCGAGACCGTCCTCGGCGGTGAGGCAGGCGATCAGATATTTGCCGGCCTCGATCTCGGGCAGGCCGAGCGGCCGCCGGGCCGCCCGCAGATCTTCCATCCGGGTCCGCTTCGCCGTCTCCGGCGTGGCCTGCAGGAAGCCCGTCTGACGCGCATAGAGCGTCAGTCGGGCGAGCCGTTTCCCAGATAGTTCGCGCGGCTGGTGGCAAAGCCCATGACCTGCTCGACGAAGCTCTTCTCGCCCTCGCGGCCGGTGATCAGGTTGAGGTTCAGGAACCACTCGGCATCGGCCGGGCCGGCGGGCGCCTCGCCGCGGTTCACGTTCCGGAAGCCCGCAACCAGCGGCTTTGCGGCGGCGACGAGGTTCGCATGGACCTCCTCCATGGTCTGGCGCTCGTCGTCGCGGTCGGTCTTCAGCCGTGCCTTCTGCGCGGCGCGGATCGCGGCTTGGGCGGCGCGGCTCTCGGAGCCGAGCACCAGCACCTCGCAGGGCTTCGCTTCGGCCTCGTCGGCGAAGAGGAGCCGGCCCGTGGCCGGGTGGCGGAGATGCAGCGGGCGGGCGGTTTCGGCCGCGGTGCGGCTGTCGAACTGGGTGAAGTCCATGTCCATGATCCTTGGGGTTCGGGTTCAGGGGGTGGCCGCCGCCGATGACCCACGCCGGCCGCGGCCGGTCCCGCCCGTCGCCGGGCGGGATCCGGGGGGAGGCTCAGGCCTCCTCGACCGAGGTAAGCTCGGTCTCGATCTCGACGGTCACCGATCCCGAGACGACGCCGTTGGCGGGCGCGCTCTTGGTGAAGCCGAAGACCTTGCCCTGGAAGTAATCGGCCGCCCCCTCGGTCGAGAGCGGGTCGATCTTCGGGAAGGCGATCTTGAAGGCGATGCGGTTGCGGTTCTTCCGCGCGGCCTCGAGGATGGCCTGGCCCGCGTCGGTGCTGTTGAAGGCGAGCGGGATCTGCATCGAGCCGTAGTTCACCGCGCCGTGGTATTTCTGCGTGATGCCGGTCGCGAGCGGCGTGTGGTTCACCACCTCGGCGGAGCCGCCGTATTCGGGCACTTCGGTGACCTCGCCCACCGCGGTCCAGGTGAGGCCCCCGTAGGCCGTTTCGGTGGCGGCGGCGGGCAGCGCGGTCGAGGCATAGATCAGCGTGCCGATGCCCGGCGTGACGGTATCGTTCATGGTGTTGCCCTTTCGGCAGGGGGCCGCGGCCCGCGGTGCGGGGTGCCTGAGGCCCGGTTGCAATGGATCGCCCGCTCTTCGGCCGAGGCCAGCCCGCGGACCGGGGCAAGGTCAGGGCGCGGGCCGAGGGATCGGCCTGCGCCAGACGATGCGGAAGCTCGAGATCAGCGTGCCTACGGCCTGCTCGCCTTCCGTGTTGAGCGTGACCGTCACCTCCTCGGGCAGGCAGACGATGGCCGCCTGCTGGAACGCCCGGCAGATGGCGCCCTCGACGGCATCGGCATCCGCGTCGAGGAGATCCTCGAGATCGTCTCGGCCGAGCCGCTTCACGCCCACCTGCAGGACGGTCGCGCGCTCGAAGGCGGAGAGCGTGGCCTGGGTCGCCCGCTCGACCGGCGTCACCACCATCAGGAGCGGCAGGCGGTCGGCATTCGGCCGGGCTTCCCAGGCGGAGATCTGCGAGAAGCTGCCCATGCGCGGATCGGCGGCGAGCGCCGCGCGGGCGATCTGACGGAAGCGGATGCGCCCGGTCATGGCGCGGCCTTCCGCAGGGTGCAGCGCGTGAGCGCGTCCGCCGCCGGGGTCGCGGGCGGCCAGATCTCGTCCACCTCATAGACCCGGCCGTCGGCCAGCCGGATCCGGTCCCGCCGCGCGAGCTCGGGGACCAGATCGCGGCGCACCCGCCAGGTGGGCGCCATGACGAGCACGATCCGGCCCTCGGGATCCTCGGCCTCGACCTGCTCCTCGCGGAAGATCGAGGGCACGTCGCGCGCGGGCCCGCCCTGCGGCAGGTAGCTCACGGGCGCGCCGAAGAGGGCGGTCAGGGTCGCGCCCATGCCCTCGAGGGGGACGGACATGGCGGCCGCCTCAGTTCGAGGTCAGGATCCGCACCGCGAGACGCGGGCGCTTGTTGACCGGCAGGATGTTGGCCTCGGTCATGAGATCGATCCAGCGGCCCTTCGGATCGAGGAGCTGGCGGGCATAGATCGGCTGGCCGATCGTGTTGACGGCTTCCAGAAGATCGGCCGGGGCGCCGTAGGTGCGGAACGTGTCCATCGTGCCGAGCGGGAAGGCCGTGCCCTCCTGTGCCGGCACCAGCCGCTCGGAGGCCCCGCCTGCGAGGGTGACCGAGCCCACATATTCCTCGAAGAGGAGGCCCGCGAAGGGAAAGCTCCGCCGCACGTCCTGCCGCAGCGGCTGCGCCCCGCTCGAGGCGTAGTATTTGTAGGCCTCCTCGACCTTCGGATGGCCGATCAGCTTGTCGAAGAACTCGGGGCTCACGAGGGCGGTGACGCCGGTCATGGACTCGCCCTTGAGCTCCTCCTCGACCGCCCGCAGCACCTCGCGGCACTTGGCCTGGACGTTCGTCCCCGCGGTGCCGAGGAGGAAGTCCACCGAGATCCGCGCCAGCCCGAACTCGGCGAAGTAGTCGTAGAGCGTGAGACCGGCCCCGTCCTTCACCACCCCGCGGAGCGCGTTCATCTCCATATATTCCCGGGTCGCCGCGTGCTTGCGGCGCATGAGCGCGAGCTTGCGCGTCATGACCTCGGCCAGAGGATCGGCCTGCCCGGTCGACCCCAGCGCGGGCTGGCCCTGCACATCGGCCGCGGTGATCACGTCGTCATGCGGAATGTGGGGCAGCGCGAAGGAGCGCATCG
This sequence comes from Cereibacter sphaeroides 2.4.1, assembly GCF_000012905.2. Lineage (NCBI taxonomy): Bacteria > Pseudomonadati > Pseudomonadota > Alphaproteobacteria > Rhodobacterales > Paracoccaceae > Cereibacter > Cereibacter sphaeroides. The sequence goes on from NC_007494.2 coordinate 903,429, forward strand.
AGCGGCGCTCGCGGCCGCCCACCGTCGCGGGCCCGCCCCAGGGCTGGGACGGCAGCAGCGAGAGCACGCCCTCGGCCTGCTCGATGATCACGCTGCGCTGGGTCACCCCCTCGAACTGGAAGAGGCCCATCTGGCCGAGGCGGGTGTAGAGGTTCGGCAGGATGTTGATGGCCTGGGTCATCTCGGCCAGCGAATAGCCGCCGGCGTCGAACGGATTGCGGGTGATCGTCATGATCGGGCTCCTTCAGGAACGGGGATCGGCGCCGGGCGGGTCGCCGGGGAGAATGGATGGGACGGGACGGATGGCGGGGGCTCAGGCCGTTTCGCGCACGACGAGGCCGAGATCGGTGAGCTCGGCGATCCGGCCGGCCCGCTGGCTCTCGTCCCCGAGGCTCGGGTCGAAGACCAGCTCCGCGCGGGAGAGGATCGCGGGGCCACGGCGGAGGACGGTGCCGCGGCGTTCTCCCTCCGTCGCATCGACCGGCTCAAGGAGGACGGCCGCGGCCGCGGTCTCGCCGGTCTCCGCCTCGTCCGCGGCGAAGGCGAACCGGCCGGCGTCGGGGCCGGTGGCGACGAGGCCCAGGACGGCGCCCAGCGGATAGGCGGTGCCGGCCCGCAGCGTGACCGTCTCGCGGGTGAAGTTCGGCTCGAGCTCGTACTTCACGAGATCGCCGAGGCTCGGCGGCTTGATCAGGGGTGCCATGGTCGGGGGTCCTTTCGGGGGTGAGGGCGTGCGGAAGCGCCCGCGGTCCATGGGGAGGCGGGGGCTTCGGAACGATGCGGGCGGATGAGCGTGCGTGCGGGGAGCGGTCTAGCCCCCCGTCTCACAGCCGCCGGGTCAGGCCCGGCGGCTGGCGGCCTGCGCTTCGGCGGTGCGGCGCGCGGCGGCGAGGAGCGGGCTTTCCTTCGGCCCGGCGGCAGCAGTCGGGGCGTGGGCCACGAGGTCGGCCCCGTCGCCCCGGGCTGCCAGCCCGTCGAGCACGGTGCGGCGGAGGGCAGCGGCCGAGAGGCCGCGGCGCATCGCGTCGGCCACATCGACGGCCAGGCCGAGCCGGGCCGCCTGCTGGCCGATCTCGATCAGTTCGGCGGCCTCGGCCACGGCGACATTCGCGGCCGGCGCGCCGCCGCCGGATCCTTCCGCGGTCTCCATTGGGGGCGCGCTGCCCTCTGCGGCCGTACCTCGCGCGGCGCCGGTCGTGGTCTCATCGGTCATGGTCGGGGTCTCCTTGGCTGCGGCCGGCGTGCCGGCCCGGGGGGATGTAAGGTGCGGATCGAACAGTTCGGCGCGGAAGGCGGCGAAGGCCCTCCGGAGATCGGAGACCTCGTCGGCGAGACCCGCGGCCACCGCGGCGGCACCGTCGAGGACCTGCGCCTCGGTGGCGAGCGCCTGCTGTCGGCTGAGCCGCGCGCCGCGGCCCGCCGCGACCGTCTCGGCGAAGAGCGCGCGGGAGGCTTCGACGCGGGCCTGCAGGTCGGCGCGCACCCCCTCGGGCAGGGCCTCGTAGGGATTGCCGTCGACCTTGTGCCGCCCGGCATGGATCAGCGTGACCGCGACACCGCGGTCGGCCATGGCCTGCGAGAAGTCGGCATGCACGAGGAGCACGCCAATGCTGCCCACGGCGCCGGTGCGCGGCAGCACGATCCGCTCGGCCTGGCTTGCAATCGCATAGGCCGCCGACAGGGCCGCCTCGGCCACGAAGGCGCGCACCGGCTTCACCGCCCGCGCGGCCCGGATCGCGTCGGCCAGATCGAAGAGCCCCGCCACCTCGCCGCCATAACTGTCGATCTCGAGCGCGATGCCGCGCACGGACGGATCGGCCACGGCCGCGGAGATCTGCGCCATCAGCCCCTCGTAGGAGGTCGTCCCCGAGGACTGGCCGATCCAGCCGCCACGGTGAACGAGCGTGCCGGTGACTTCGATCACCGCGACGCCGCCCTCCACAAGGTAGAGCGGCCGGCCCGCCTCCCGCCGGGCGTCGCCCGCATCGTCGAGGAGCACCGAGGCGCGCGGCGCGATCCGCCCGGCCTCGGCCACGCGGTCGGGCGCGAGCTCCTCGAGCCCGCGCAGCTCGAGCGCCCCGTTCACGAGCCGGGGGCCGAGGCCCGCGAGGAAGGCCGCGCCTTTCACGGGATCGACCAGCAGCGGCGTGCCGAACACCCGGCCCGCGATCATCGGATAGTTCATGGCTCTGCCCTCCTGCCGGCGTCGCGGTCCGCCGCGCGTCCGTCGTCGTCCTCATCGTCCTCCTCGTCGGCGCGCGCCCCGTCTTGCGTCGCAGGCGCGGAAGGCCCCTGCGCGCTGCGGCGGAAGTCGAGCCCGAGCCGCCCCTCGCGCTTCCGGTCGGCGGCGATCTGGCGATCGACCTCCTCGGCGTCGTAGCCGCGCTCCCCGATCGCCTGCGACCGGCTCTTGAGGCCCGCGCCGATCTCCTCGATCTCGGCGCGGATGTCCTTCAGCGGATCGACCCATTGCCACTTCGGCGGCAGCCACTCGCAGGCGAGATAGTCCCGCCGCCGCCGCTCATAGCCCGGCAGCCCCACCGCTCCGGTCAGCACCGCGAGATCGGTGAAGCGCGCCCAGACCGGGCGGCAGAGCTGATAGACGAGGACCGAATGCTGGAAGGCCTCCACCCGGCGGCGGAACTCCATGAGCGCGGTGCGGGCATTCGAGTAGTTCGCCTTCACCATGTCCTGCGACAGGTGAGCATAGGGGATGCCGAGGGCGGCCGAGACCTGCAGGAGCGTGCGGTACTGGAAGGGCTCGTAGGTCGCGCCCGAATCCGCGGGATCGGCCACCTTCATGTCCTCGCCCGGGTCGAGACGCACGATCTGCCCCGGCGCCACCTGATCGCCCAGCTCGCCCTCGAGCGGCGCCGCATCCGGATCGTTCGAGGTGATGAACATCGCATACATGGCCGCGACCTTCTTCCGGTCGAGTTCGGCATCGTCGTACTGATCGAGCAGGAAGAGCTTCACGATGGCGGGTGCGAAGCGCGAGACGCCGCGGAGCTGCCCGCTCTCGACCGGATCGACGATGTGGAGCACATCCTCGGCCGGCACGCGCACCGTCTCGCCCGCAAGCCCCGGCTCGGTCGGATCGCCCGGATGGCGGCGATGGAAGTGATAGGCCACCCGCCGGCCCACCGCATCGAACTCGATCCCCTGCCGGATCGCGCGCCCGCCGCCCAGCACCTCGGTCCTGCCGATCGGCAGCATCTCGGAGGGCAGGCACTGAAGCTGGAGCGGCACCGTGAGCCCGTCGCCGGGCCGCCGCGCGCGCAGGCGCACGAAGCATTCGCCGGTGAGGAAGAACTCGCGCGCGATGCGGCGCTGCAGGCCGTAGAAATCGGTCACGCCCTCGGCGTCGGCCTCGTCGGTCCAGTCCTGCCAGAGCCGCTGGAGGGCGGCCTTCCGCGCCGGCGCCGCGATGAGCGAGGAGGGTTTCACCCCGGTGCCGACCGTGTTCGCGGCCCAGCTGTCGAGCGCGCCCTGGGCATAGCCGTTGTTGCGCACGAGGTAGCGCGCGCGGGCGTTCATGTCGGGCCCGGCCGCGGCGAGAAGCGCGTTCACATGCGCCCGCGCGGGACGGAAGCCGCGCAGGCGCCGGTTGGCGAGACCCGCGTCGAACCCGCCGACCCAGGCGCCGAGCCGGCGCAGGAAGGGGCCCGCCATCACAGGTCCTTCACCGCATAGGGCCGGATCACCCGGCGCGCCGTCTTCCGCGCCTTCGCGATGCGCCGTTCGAGATCGGCGATGGCCCGCGCGAGATCGGCATCGCTCTGATACTCCACCCGTTCGGACCCGACCGAGCCCGACCGCACGCCCCGGTGGCGGATGTCGAGCAGCCCCGTGAGCCGCCGCTCCATATCGTCGAGCGTCATGATCCCTCCATGTATCGCGAGCGCGAGGTCCGCGCGCGCCGGCGCGGGGCCGGTGCGGCCTCTGCCGCAGCTGCGGACACGGCCACGGCGAACGGGTTGGCGGGCCCCGCCTCGGCCCAGGCGGGCGGCGCCTGCCAGTCGATCCGGTTCAGCCCCTTGAACTCCGCTACGGCCAGCGCCTGCACCGAGAGATCGAGCGTCTCGTTGCGGACAGCGCCCTGGCGCTTCTCGTAGCCCTTGGCGCCCCGGCGCTCGGCGAGGAGCTCGTCGAGATGCTCCGCCTCGAGCCAGGAGGGCACATGCTGGGCGCCCTGACCGCCCTCGAACCGGCCGACGGCCGCGAGGACGCTCTCCTTCATCCGGTCGGTCGCCATGTTCAGCAGCTTGATGCCGCGCGCGCGCCTGCCCTTCGAGCCCCGCTCGGGCGCCTCGTGCCAGACCCGGTCGCGCTGCTGAAAGCCCCCGCGGCCGATCGAGAGCCACCAGAGCCCGCCCTGACCGTTGCGCCGGCGCGCGCGCCAGAACTTCTCGGCATTGTCCGACCAGCCGGCCGGGCCGTTGAAGTCGATCACCAGCGCGCAGGGCTTCAGGCTCCAGCTCGCCCCCTCCACCGGATAGAGACGCTCGGGCAGATCGAGGAGCGCATCGGCATCCTCGACATAGCGGCCGGGGTCGAGCGCCCGGTATCGCTCGTCGTCACCCTTCGCGCGCGGGGCATGGTCGGGAGGCTGCGCCACCGCGAACCGGTCGATCGGCATCCGCTCGCCCTGCGCGCCCCAGGCCATGACCAGCACCTCGAAGCGGTTGCCCTGCACGTCGATCGAGACCGTGACGAAGCGCGTCCAGGCCGGGGCCACGCGCCGTTCCTGACTGCGCATGTGCTCGCGGATCTGCGCCGCCGTGAGGGCGCCCTCCTCTTCGGCCTCGGGGCGCCGGTAAGGCACGCCGATGTCGGTGTAATGCACCCGGGCGAAGTCGGTGTCGTCGCCCAAGGCTTCGAACCGCCGCCGCTCGGTCTCGTAGCGCTGGACCAGCTCCTCCCACGAGGCGAAGGCCGCGGCGGCCCCGTTCAGACTGTAGCTCGCGATGGGCGTGCGTCGGATGTCGGGATCGTCGATCCGGACCAGCGCCCGGCGCCCGTTCGCCTCGATGTGGCGGCCCTCGTGCAGCCAGCCACCGCGACCCTCGAGCGCGGCGCGGTTGAGGCCGACCTTGTGACGGTGGGCGATGAGCGTTCCGCAGTGCGGGCATTCCATCATCGCCTGCTCGCCCGCCGCGCCCGGATCGAGATCCGCATCGTAATGCAGCCGGTCGAAGCGCGGCTCGAAGAGATCGCCGCAGTCCGGGCATTCCCAGTACCAGCGCCCGCGCGTGCCCTCGTTGTAGATCGGCACGAGCCCGGCCGTGGCCGGCGGCAGCATGTGCGGATGGCCGGCATGCGGCGCCCAGTCCGCATTCGGGTCCACCGGGAAGGCGGGCGAGGTCTCGGCCAGGACGCAGCCCCGGCTCATGAAGGTGCGGATCCGCTGCAGCGCCATGCCGAAGGGCGAGCCCTCCGGGCTGTCCTTCGGCCCGAGCTTCTGGGGCATGTGATCGTAATCGGTGAGCATCACGAGGCGCTGAGACCGGCTCGAGAGCTGGTTCGGCACCGGATAGCCGATGGTGAGCCGCATGCCCTTGAAGCGCTTGCGGCTGAAGGTGCTGTCGTCGCGCCCGGTGCCCAGGCGCTCGCGCAGCGCCGGGCTGTTCAGGATCGTGGGGTCGAGCTTCTCCTCGACCCAGGCGTCGGCATCGGTCTTGGTCATGTGGATGACCTGCACCGGGCCCGGCGCGCAGGTGACGGCATGGGCCGAGACCGACTGCATCATCTGGCTCTTGCCGCTCTGCGACGGCCCGAGGAAGACCACGGCCTTGAAGCGGCGCGACTGGGTCATGTCGGCGGGCTCGACGGTATAGGGCGTCACCGCCCGGTCGAACGGCACCCAGTTGCCCTGCACCGGCACGCGCATGTGCCGCTCGGCCGCCTCGGTCACCGTGACCCGGCTCGGCGGATCGAGGAGCGGCAGCGCGTCTGCCAGGATCTCCTCGGGGGCGGTGAAGGGCGGCAGGGGCGGAATGCGGGTGAGCCGCCCGATGCCGCGGTCGAGCATCTCGACCATCAGAGATCGAGCGCCTTCTGCGCGCCCATGGCCACGACCTCGCCGGGCCGCAGGAGCGCGGCCTCGATCCGCGCCCGCGCGTCGATCCGGGCCGCATCGCAGCGCTCCTGCAGCTTCGCCACCTGCTCGGCCGAGAGGCTGAAGTTCAGCTCGCAGAAGTCCGGCAGCGTATCGAGCGCATTGCCGAAGGAGACCATCAGCTCCTCGAGGAGCTCGCGCATCCGGCCTGCCCGCACCAGATCGCCCCGCTGCTCGGCCACCCGGTTGCGGTGATACTCGGCCTCGGACCATTTCTTCAGATCGTCCGCGGTGAGCTCCGCCTCCTCCTCGGCCTGATCCTCGTCGAGGTTGCGGAAGGCGAGTGCGGCCTGAGCGGCAAGCCTGTCGCCCTGGGCCTTGGCCGCGCGGGCACGCGCGTCGCGCTCCATGCGCCAGGCGTAGCAGTGCCGGAGGCGGAACTCGTAGGCCACGCCGTTCTGCCCGTCGGACATGACCGGCATGCCTTGCGAGATCCACTTCGTGATCGTGTTCTCGGAGACCGAGAAGGCGCGGGCGAGCTGCGCGCGGTTGAGCGTGCCGTCCTCCATCCCCTCGGGGAGCGGCCAGGCCGCGAGGTCGAGCACGCTCCCGTCGACGAGGGTGACGGTGGTCAGCACGGGCTTTCTCCTGTAGAAACAACAACAAGAACCGCAACCTGCACCCCGGCGGGATCGGGCGGTTCGATCTGTGACGGGGTGCGAATTACCCGCGTGCGGACCCCTCGGGGGGAGGACCCGAAGGGGGATCAGCCCCCGAACCGCTTGCCGAAGGCCCGACCGAGGGTCCGGCCGAGGTGCTGGGGCAGCTTCACCCGCGCCACATCCTCGGCGCCCTCGTAGAAGCCAAGGCGCTGCTGATAGACCGGCACCTTCGGCGAGAGCACGGCCACGATCCCCAGCTGCCCGCCGGCCGTGCGCTTGTAGACCCCCGGCGTGAGGCCCGCCTTCGGCACGAAGTAGCTGGCCCGGCGCCGGTTGCGCTTCTTCGACCCTGCCGTCGTGTTGGCCCGCGCATCGCCCTGCGCCTGCAGCGCCGAGAGCACCTGATTGCGTTCGCCGCGCGACCAGTTGCCGTAGGCATCGAGCCGGGCATTGTCGGCCGGGATCACCGAGCGGAGGTCGCCCGCGAACGAGAGCCTGCGGTCGAGGAGTGTCTCGAACCCGGTGCGGCCGCGCGGGCCACCCCGCTCCTGCACCTTCAGGTAATGCCGGGCACCGACGCTCGGGCGCTCCTGCACCGCCGCCTCGAGCGTGTGCGGCGTCGACCGCCAGACCATGAAGGCGTTCTTCGTGAACGGCGTCGGCCGGTCGAAGACCTGCCCCATCCGCTCCTGCACATGGCCGAGCACATCCTGCGCCGTGTCGTTCAGCGCCCAGCTCACCGCCCGACGCAGATCCGGGCCGCCGAGCTGCGCCAGCGCCCGGCCGATCCCGCCATCCTCCATTCGAAGAGACAGGTCCATCGGCGCCCCCGGAATGCAAAGCGCCCGCTCGGGTGACCGGCGGGCGCTATGGTGGATGATGACGAAGAACATGGACGCGAGTGAGTTAAGCGTCAAGCCCCTTCGTTCAGCGTCATGTCCGATACCCTTGCATCCTGTCCAGCGCGGTGGCCAAGGCCAGCCGGAGCGCGCCAAGATGCTCGGTGCACTTCGCCCAGCCATGCGCCGCCAGCACCTCGCTCAGCGTCTTGCCGGACAGCGCGACCATATCGACCAGCGTCCGATCAGCGATGCTGGCCTTGCTGCCTCGGGCGCTTGGCCGGATGCGGCGCACCACCATGGCCGAGCCGGTGCCGATGCGGGCGCGCAGCCGGGCTAGCTCCTCGCCCTCGCGCAGATATCCGTCCATCCAGTCGCGGTCTCCCCCACCCGAGACGCCGCCGGCGAGCAGCGCCTCGGCCGACGAGCACCTGACGCCGCCAGCCGAATGACGCTCGACGAGGCCCCGGTAATGCCGCGCCATGGCGATCTGCCCCGGCGAGAACGGAGGCTCGAAGACGGGCGCGGTGAAGTTTTCTTCCGACTTGCTCTCTTCATGGGCCAGCCGCGCCTTCTCCACAGCTGCCTCGTGCTTCAGCCAGGCCGAGCGGGTCATGGCATCGAACACGTCGGCCGCCTCCCAGTGCCCCGGCTCGATCCGGCGCAGGCCGCCCGGCAGGACGGTCACGTTCGGCACCAGACGCTGCGCCCCGCGGGCCGGGGCCACGGGCGCGGCCTGCATCGCCTCCGGAGGCGTGGCCGCTGCGAGCATGGCCGCGAGACGCTGCCGCTCATCCTCGGCCGAGAACGCGACGGCCGCAGCCGATGCCTTGCGACCGCCGCCACTCGCCACCGTCATGGCCTCGATCCGCCGCTGCACATCCGATCGGCCATCACCCTGCATTGCGTTCATCATTCCCGCCGCCTTCATGCCGCCGTCCCTTCCTCGTCCTTCCGCCCGCGGCCGGCATCGACCAGCGCACGGGCCGCATCCCGATCCCGCAGATATTGCTCGAGCCAGCCCCGATCCTCCGGGCTTGCCGTCTCCCGGTCGATCCGGTCGCGGGTCAGCTCGCAGCGCCGGGCGTTCTCCGCCGCCTGCTCCCGGATCCCGCGCATATCCATGGCCATGGGCGGGCGCGGATGCTTCAGGAGCCAGCGGTAAAGCTCGACCAGATGCCCGCCCGCCTCGGCCTTCGGCCCCTCGATCGACGCGAGCCAGCTGGTCACGATCCGCCGCTCCGCCGCGGGTGGCTCCTGGAGCCCCCGCGCGAACTCCCGGATCACCAGCTCGGACGGCCAGACGCCATCCGGCGCGCTGTCGAGCAGGGTCTCGGCCAGCGTCATGAGGTTGTCGTCGCTCATGTAGGCGAGGCGCTCGCAGATCCGCCCCATCGTCGCCTCATGCACCGCCGCGGACACGCCGCGCCGGCGCGCCATTCCTGCCTGCTCGAGCCGATCCACCACCAGCGCCTTCACCCGCGCCCGGTCTTCCGCCTTCGCTCCACTCATGGCCCCGTTCCCTTTCTCAGCACTGCCACGCCTGCCGCTTCGCCAACCGGTTCCGGGCGTTTCGGAACTCTGTTCTGTCTTGTCTCTGTCTTGTCTTATGCGCCGGACAGAATTCGGCCCGAGGCGGCCGCTTCCGTCCGGTTCTGTCCGGTTCTGTCCGGTTCTGTCCGCATTCTGTCCCGTTCTGTCCCCATTCTGTCCGGCGGACAGAATTAACCGTTACGCTCCAATGCCTTGCACGGCGTCGGCCTGCGCCAGCGCATCCGCCTCGAGCGCACGGCGCACCATGTCGCGGGTCCGGTTGCCGGGACAGAACTGGACGAGCCAGCTGTCGATGCGCTCGAGCAGCCCCGGATCGGCCGCCATCTTCCGCGTGCCGCCGGCATCGAGGATCTGGTCGGGAAGCCGCGCGAGGCGCTTCCGGCGCCGCCCGGTCTCGCCCTCGACGCGCCGCTTCTCGCGCAGGCTCAGGCTTTCCAGAATGATCTCGACCACGACGCTGTGCATGAGGCGAACCTCGCCGTCGCACTGGCAGGGCACCCATTTGTAGAGCGGCGACCAGTCGCGCGAGCGGTAGGACTGCCAGGCCTTCAGGTCGAGCATGAGGAGCGCCGCGAGCTGCACATCGTCATCGGGCAGCGTGCCGACCGGGGTCTGTTTCTGGCTCAGGCAGAAGAGGTCGAAGGCGAGGCCGCGCACATCGGGCGGGGCCGAGAGCCGGAAGCGGCTGTTCAGCCACCGGTCATGGTGCCAGGCCATGAAGAAATGGGTCGTGAGGCGCTGGTTCGGGTCCAGCGGATAGTCCGGCAGGTGCCCGGCCTCGATCAGCCGGGGCGCGGATCCTGCGGGAACGGATCGCGGGTGCGCTGTCATGATGTCCCTCCCCGGCGCCGCTGCTCGCGCTGCAGCGCCGATCTGATGCTGGAATGGTCGCGCCGCAGGACGTTGCCGATCTGGGTCAGCGAGAAGCCCTCGCGACGCGCGATGAAACAGGCGAGGTCGCGGGCCTGGACGAGGCCCGGAAACACGCGCGCGCTGGTGATCTCCTGCGGCTCCCAGCCCGTCGCCTCTGCGACTTCGGCGATGATTTCGGTGATCCGCGCGGGATGGCAGCGGGTGCGGATCAGGGCGGCGCGGGCGGCGTCTTCGGGCGTCATGCGGCCCTCGTCTCGATGCGGCAGCGCTTCCTGCCGTGATAGGGCCGGTCCACCATCTCGCGCAAATCCATCGCCGCCCGCGTTTCGGCGGCGGCCGCGGCGAGGCGCTGGCGGAGGCGGAACTCGGCCAGCGGCAGCGCGCTCCAGCGGCAGATCCGTCGGCGCCCGAGCTTCATCTGCCGGGCCGCTTTCGTGATGGTGTTGTGCGCCACGCCGAAGGCCGCCTCCATGTCGCGCAGGCTCACACCCGCGCGCCACATCTCGGCGAAGTCCGAAGGTGGCACCCAGCGCGCCCATTCGTTGGGCGCCACCGGCCGCGGGCCGAGCCCGCGCAGCGCGGCCCGCTGCTGGACCGCCTGATAACTGATACCGAGCCGTCGCCCGATCTCGGAGATGCTGAGGCTCGGGTCCGCCCATAACCGGCGCAGCTCGGCCTCGCTCGTGATCCTGCCGCGGTGGGTCATCGCTCCGGCCCCTCCGCATAGACGAAGACCGAGGTCTGGCGCGCGAGCGCGGCCCGCACCTCGTGCCAGATCCCGAGAGAGCGCGACCAGCCGCGGATGTCGGGCACCACGACGGCGGAGCATGTATCGAGGATCGGGCGGCACCATTCGGCCCAGAGCACCGCATCGAGCGGATCGAGCATGGGCCGAGGATAAAGCGTGGCATGCACCGCCACGCCCGAGAGGGCGACGGGCGAAATCGCCGTCACGCCCACCTGCTGCAGCCGCACGATCTCGCGCCCGGCATCGCCCATGGCCGCAGCCGACATGTCTGCCGACCACCGGCCTTCCCGGTCCACGGCGCGCAAGCTGTAGGGCGTGGCGAGATAGACCGGCCGGCCGAGCTTCGCGCGGCGCGCCACCAGCGCCGGGCCGGCGCCGAAATGCAGGAGCCCCGCGTCCCGGGCGGGATGAGCATAGAGCGCGGTCCAGTCTGGATTGCCGGGCGGCGGCAAAGAGAGGTGCAGGGAGGCGGTCATTGACGCACCGCTCCCGCAGGTCCCTGCCCCGCCGCAGAGGAGGGTCGCGCCGAAGGGAAAAGGCCGGGGGCAGAAGGAGCGAGCGCCCCCGGCTGAGTGGCCGCGGCCAAGGCAGGCACGGCCGCGGCGGCGGTAATCATGCGAGGACGGCCCATGTCGCGAGGACGTAGACGAGCGCATAGGCAAGCGCGGCCACGATCAGCCACCAGCCGGACGGCAGGCGACGCTCCTGCGGCTCTGGGCTCTTGTGATGCGCCTCGTAGTGCTCGATCAGGGAAGAATACTTCATGGCTTTTCCTTGCAGATGCCGATGCTTATCCGTCAGGCCCTTGGATGAGGCGCGGCTGGCCCGCACCTCGTAGAAGCGCCTAGTGATGTGCCAGCAGACCCGGATCATGGCTGGCGGCTTTCCATCCGGGAGAAGACCACCTCCGCGCCCGCGATCATCATCACGGCGGTGACGTAGCGGAGGGACGCATCGTGGTCCTCGCGCAGCCAGTTGCGCACCTGCCGGGTGCTCACCCCCAGCACGGGCGCTGCGCGCTCGGCCAGTTCAGCCTCAGAGTTGGCCGGAAAGGCTCGGCGCAGCAGGTTCGAAAACCATTTTCGGCTCGTTCTGGCGTGCTCGTCCGAATTGGCAGGATTTTTCCGCATGTTCGCTCCATCTTGTGCCTTGGCGAGAGGCTTTGATGACGAAGCGATTTCATGACGGGCGAAGGGGGCGGCGTAGGTCATCACGCTGCCCCCTTTGCTTCTTCCTGAGAGACCAGCCCATGACCGGTAGCGGTCATCTCGGCGCCCGCCATGTGGGCGCGCAGGCGATCCACAACCTTCATGGTCGGGCTGGACTTGCCGTCCTTCCAGTCCTGCCATTGTCCCCACTTCGCGTTGATGGCCTCGCGCAACAGCTTCTGCGGACTGATCCCGCACGCCGCGCAATGGGCCTCGATGTCTGAGATGAGCTGTTCCATGGCGGGCAATATGGGGGAACTCCCCCATATTGGCAAGGGGAACTTCCCCATGGAACGGAGCTGGGGTATGGGGCACTTTCCCCACATGCAGAAAAAGACCCTGGACGCCTTCGTGCGTGGCCTGCAGATCGTCATGGAGGCTGAGGGCATCAAGATGAAGCCGCTCTCGGTAGCTGCAGGCATGGGCGAGTCTGGCGTGCGAGATCTGATCCGCAACGAGTCATCGCCTAAGGTCGCCAACGCCTACGCCCTGGCCAGAGAGCTTGGGCGAACGGTCGATGAGATCATTCAGATCGGCATGACGGGAGATCTGAATGCGCGTCCGGCTCACGCGCCCATTGCGGTGGCGGGCTGCGTGGGTGCGGGTGCGCGGGTTGACCTCCTAGACGCCTACGAGAAGGGCGATGGAATGTACCACGTCGCCCGCCCCCCGCAGCTGAAGCCACACGGCATAGTTGCGGTAGAGGTCAAGGGAGAGAGCATGATGCCGCTCTATCGCCCTGGATCGGTGCTCTTCTACACGCGCGCCGCCGCAGAGGGCGTGCCGGTCGAGGCGCTCAACACCCCTTGTGTCTGCGAGGACGCTGACGGAAGGGCATGGCTCAAGGTTGTCAAGGTGGGTAGCCAGGAGGGCACTTTCAGCCTCCTGTCGCTGAACCCGGATGCAGACAACATGCACGGCGTCCGGTTGAAGTGGGCAGCGCCTGTGCTGCTGACGCTTTCGCCCGATTATGTGGAGCGGGTCTACGTCTGATGGCGCTTGGTCGTCAGGCCGTCTGCTTCGCTCCGTCATAAAGCACAATTCACTTTCCGCCCGCCTCCGCGGGTTTCGGGGTGCCCGGCTTTAGAGCCGTCCTTTACCCGCCGGCAGTGGGAGCCGATGGGGAGGCCGGCACGATTCTGCATGCAAGTGGGGGTAAATCCCCATTAGAGCGTTGACATGGGGAAACTCCCCCAATAGCTTCTCGTCAGACGGCCGATCCTTGACCGTGCATTTGACGGGAGACTGCCCATGATCCTCCAGCCGCTGGCTTGGGCCAGCCTGCTCGCCAACGCCAGGGCGCGCCTGTGCCCCTCTGGCAACCGCTACCACATTGCGGAGGGCCGGCCATGACCGCCACCGCCATCCGCTACCCGGCCTCGACGCCGGTTGGCCGCTTCGCTCTCCTCGACCTGACCGAGCCGCAGCTGCGCCGGCTGCTCGCCGCGGCCGAGGCAGGGCTCCCGCAACTCGACACTGCCGATGAGGAGCCCGGGGCCGAGGTCGACACCATCCTCGCCCAGGCGCGGGAGGCGCTCGAACAATGAAACAGGATCTTCCCCTCTCGCCCCGCGCCCTCAACATGGCTCGGCATCACGCCGAGCACGCGCCTACGCCCGAGATCCGCGAGGCCGCCAGCCGCCTTCTGACGGATCACGAGCTGGCCATCGCCATGGGCCGCCCGCTGCACCGTGCGGTGCCGCGGCCGACCTTCCGGACGAGCAGGCCCAGCCCGCTCGGGCCGAACCTGACCGGCTTGCTCTTGGGGGCGCTGGCGCTCCTGGGCTTCCTCTTCGTCGCCACCGTGCTCTGGGCCCACGCCACCGACGTTGCCGCGACCATGCGCGCGCAGGCCGCGGCCATGCGGGGCATGTGAGCATGGAACTCGGTTTCTACCGCACCGAGGGCGGCACCGGCTGGGCGGCCTACGAGAAGAAGACGGGCCGCGCCTGGCGCGTGCTCGCCTCCGAGGTTCCCGAGATCCTGCGCACCTCATGACGCGGCTGCAGCTCGGCCGTCCCGCCCGGGGCGGCTCCATGTGCAGCCGAGAGGAGCAGATGAACGCCTTACCGAACCCGCAACCCGCGCCGCCGCCCGAAAGGAAACCCATGAGCGAACTGCGCACCCTCGATCAGATCATCTCGCTGGCCGACAACGGCCAGTATCAGCCGCTGCTGCTGCAGGAGAATGACGACCTGATCTCCGAGATCGTCAACTTCAGCCAGGCCTACGGCACGAAGGCGGGCGGCAAGCTGCAGATCACCATCAGCTACACGACCGACCGCTTCGGCCAGATCGATCTGGCGATCGAGCACAAGGTCACGAAGCCCAGGACGCCCAAGGCGAAAGCCACCGCATGGACCGCCGACGGCGGCGGGCTGACCATCGCGAACCCCAACCAGTCGCGAATGGAGATCCGTGAGGTTGCCGGCCGGCGCCAGCTGCGCACGCCCGGCGCGGACGAGTAACCCCGAGAAGGACAGAAAATGGACGAGAACACCGCGAAGAACGTGCTCGAGACGGCGCTGGACGAGGTGCTGCCGAAGATGGCGCAGCCGGTCGAGATCCTGAACCACCTGCCGGGTGCTGCGCCCGCCGCCTCGCACTACGCCATCCCCGACGACATGCGCCACGTCGATCTGACGGAGGCGGTCGACCGGCTGGCGACGAAGCTCCAGCCGTGGCGCCGCGCGGGCACGGCGAAGCTGCAGGATCTGGCCAGCCTCATCGCCTGGGCGAACCGGCACAAGGGCGAGACCTCGGCCCTCTTCGCCGACATCGGCGCGGCGCCGAGCCTCACCTGCATCGCCGATTACATGGGTGCGGGCGCGCCGGTCATGGATCACGAGACCCGCGATCCGAAGGCCAGCCATTGCCGGCACCGGGCGCTCTATACCTTCCCGATGTCGAAGGAATGGAAGCTCTGGACCGGCGTCAACAACAAGGCGCTCGACAAGGCCGAGTTCGGCGAGTTCATCGAGGCCAACGCGAAGGATCTGCTCGACCCGACGCCGAACCTCCTGAACGGCCATATCGGCGCGGCAAATGTCGAGCCGTGGGAGGTCCGCATGATCGAGGTCGCACGCCAGCTGAACGGGCGCTTCGGCCAGTATCAGACGCTGGTGCAGCTCTCGCGCAGCTTCCAGGTGCACGAGGTCAGCAACCTGACCGCCACCCTGAACCGCGACACGGGCGAGACCTCGATCCAGTTCATCAACGAGCATCGCGAGCCGGACGGCCAGCCGCTGAAGATCCCGAACCTGTTCATGATCGCGATCCCGATCTTCGACCGCGGCGCGGCCTATCGCATCCCAGTCCGCTTCCGCTACCGCAAGGCGGGGTCCGAGGTGAAGTTCATCCTCTCGCTCCACAACGCGGAGATCGCCCTCGAAGACGCCATCGAGGAGGCGCTCCACGAGGCGACGGAGGCCACCGGCCTGCCGCTGTTCCGCGGCGAGCCCGAGAGGGCCTGACGCGACCCCGGCGCGGCGGGCAATCCGCGCACCCTCCCGTTGCAACTCCCCGGCCTGCGGGCCGGGGCCTCTTCCTCCGAGGATACAGGAGCCCCCATGACCCTCATCCCCGCCACCGATCTCCTCCTGCACCAGCTCCACCAGGAGATCGTCCGCCAAGCCCGCCGCCCGCACTGCCGCTGCCTCGGCGCCGACGATGACTGCGCCTGCCATGGCGCCAGACCGGGGGCCGGCCATGAGCGCGGGTGAGATGACGAAGGAGCAATTCGTCGAGGCCTTCGTGGCGCGGTGTGTCTCGGTCGCCGGCCCGACCTTCGACGATGGCTCATCCATCGCCGATTACGCCCGCGAGGTGGCGCCCAGCTACTGGGCCGATGACCACCAGCGCGAGGATGGCCCGGAAGCCTGTGCCGACGCCGACATGTCGTATTGGGGCGAGGACTGAGCATGCTCGATCATGACCAGATCGACACCTTCGCGCGCGACGAGATCCTCTCCGCGTGGTCCGACGCCATCGCCGCCGTGTCCCCGCATCTGCCGGGCGGCCAGCCCATGCCCCTTGACCGGATCGGCATCGCCCGGCGGATCGCACAGCGTCTCGGCTGTACGACCGGGCGCGTGTTCGAGGTGGTGGGGGCAGAGCATGGCTGAGACCAGCACCATCGAATGGACCGACGCGACATGGAACCCGATCACGGGCTGCACGCTCGCTTCGCCCGGCTGCCAGTTCTGCTATGCGGCCGATCTCGCGGCAACGCGCCTGTCCCAGCACCCGAGCCGTGCGGGGCTGGCCCGGCGCAACGCGGCCGGAGTCGCCGCCTGGACGGGCGAGGTCCGCCTCAATGAGCAATGGCTCGAGCAGCCGCTGCGCTGGAAGCGCCCGCGCAGGATCTTCGTCTGCGCCCATGCCGACCTGTTCCACGAAGCGGTGCCGGACGAGTGGATCGACCGGGTGTTCGCGGTCATGGCGCTGGCCCCGCAGCACACGTTTCAGGTGCTGACCAAGCGGGCGGCGCGGATGCGGGGGTATGTATCGAAGCTCGACATCTACGCTCTGGAGGAGGCCGACGAGTGGCGGGACGCTGACCATCGCGTGGCGTGTGACGACGATCCGAACGGCAGCCCGGCATGGCATGCGCAGACCGCAGCGCTCGAGGACGCTCTTTCCGCTGCGCGCACCTGCCTCGAGGCAGGAAAGCCCCTTCCAAACGTCTGGCTTGGCGTCTCGGCCGAGGATCAGCAGCGGGCGGATGAGCGGATCCCGGACCTGCTCGCTACGTCCGCAGCGGTGCGGTTCGGGAGTTTCGAACCGCTGCTCGGGCCGATGGATGTGGCATGGGCGCTGGGACACCCCTTCGGCATCGCTGCCGGGTTCTTGCAGCGCGGTCATTTCAGCCCGGGCGCAGAAAAGCTGCGCGGCCTCGACTGGATCATCGTCGGGGGGGAGAGCGGGCGCCACGCGCGGCCGATGCATCCGGCTTGGGCACGTTCCCTACGGGATCAGGCGCAGGCCGCGGGCGTGCCGTTCCTGTTCAAGCAGTGGGGGGAGTGGGCGCGGGCAGACAAGCTGCTCCCCGGACATCCGGGCGACGTGACCTATTGGCCGGACGGCTCGATCGGCGCCGGAAACGCGAACGACAATGGCGGCCCGGGCTGGTCGCTTCGGCGTGTTGGCAAGCGGGCCGCCGGCCGCCGCCTCGACGGCCGCACTTGGGACGAGATGCCGGAGCTGGCGCATGCCCATCTGTCCTGACCGGCCGCGCCCCTTCACCTGCGCGATCTGCGGACAGCACCGCGACTACCGCTGGCCGGGACCGGTGCAGACGTGGCCGGTGGAACCGGTCTGCCGCTGGTGCGAGCAGACCTTCGGGTCCGTCGTTCCCGCGCCCGGGACTTTCCGGGACCGGCGGCTTCTCTCTGTGTTCTCCGCGCTCGCGGAGGCCCTGCACACCGAGGCGGCCCACCAGCACTACAGGAGGCACTATGGAACCGCGTGATTACGCCTCGACCCCCGTAGCCGACAGCCTCGGGTTGCATGGCATGATCTCCGGCCTTGCCGAGGATCTGCGCGACATGCGTGCGGGCAAGATCAGCCCGGCCGATGGGCTCGCCCGCGCCGCCGTGGCGAAGCAGATCTTCAACGGGGTCCGCCTCTATCTGACGGCGGTGAAGACGCTCGAGGCTCCGGCACGGGGCCGGCAGGAGCCCCAAGTGATCGAGGGGCACGCCAATGGCTGAGAACAGCACCCGGCAGGGACGGAGGACGGACGTGCCCGCTGCGAGCGCAGGGACGGCTCCCCCTGCGACCGGGTTCGCGCAGGATACAGGCGCGGTTGCAGGCGGCAAGCCACGGCGGATCCAGCTTTCCCGCGCGAAAGGATGGCGGATGCCGCCCGGCGCCGTGAAGGTTGATCGCTCGACCAAGTGGGGCAACCCGTTTGTGGTCAACCACCCGGGCGGCGCGCTGGAAAAGCCGATGGACCCGGCGCTTGCCGTCCAGTCGTTTCGGATGCTGCTCGAGAAGGAAGGCTGCTGGTCACCAGTTCCCTTGCCGTGGCCGAAGGGGAAGATCCCGGCGCAATGGACCACCGTTGAGGATGTGATCCGCGAACTGCGCGGCAAAGACCTCGCCTGCTGGTGCCAGCCCGGTGCGCCCTGTCATGCCGACGTGCTGCTGGAGATCGCCAATGGCTGATCCTTGGGTAATTTGTCCGGCTTTTGATTCAATCGAAAGTGGTAGCGTTTACTTAACCAATATTGGTGCATACATGCACTATCGAGCAAATAAACTCATCAACTTACTGAACATCCCACTCGCCCCCGCAGGATCGGCAGCACCCGCCTGCGCTACTAGCCTGTGCTTGCGCCCAAGGGCGCGAGGGGTCATCCGCGCCGGACATGCAAGACCTGTAGGTCGTCCGGCCCCCAGGCATAGCAGCCTCCCCACATCTGCGGGCAACGTGTCGCCTGCCGCCTTGCGGTACCTGCCGGAGGTGCAGCATGGCTAAGCCCCTGCGCATCCTGATCGGCTGCGAGACCTCGGGCGTGATGCGCCGGGCCTTTGTCGCCCGCGGGCATGACGTGTGGTCCTGCGACCTCCTGCCGGCCGAGGATCGGTCGAACCGCCATATCGTGGGCGACGTTCGGGACCATCTGTCAGACGGCTGGGACCTGCTGATCGTGGCGCACCCGCCCTGCACGCGGCTCTGCAACAGCGGCGTCCGGTGGCTGCACGAGCCCTCGAAGCGCCTGCCCGAGACCTATGCGGCGGCGGAGCGCGAGGCTTTCGCCCGGATGGGTCGCAAGGAGCGGCTGGCCTTCCTGTGGGCCGACCTCGACCGCGGCGCGGCGCTGTTTGCGGCCTGCTGGCAGGCGCCGGTGCCGCGCGTGGCGGTCGAAAACCCGGTAATGAACCCGCACGCGCGAGCTCGTCTGCCGGCAGATCTGCCGCGGCCGCAGACGGTGCAGCCCTGGTGGTTCGGCGAGCCCTTCTTCAAGGCGACGAGCTTTTATCTGCGCGGCCTGCCGCGGCTCGCCGCCACCGACCGGCTGACGCCGCCCCGGCCCGGCACGCCCGAGCACAAGCGCTGGTCGGCCGTCCACCGCGCGCCGCCGGGGCCCGGCCGCTGGAAATTCCGCAGCCGCACCTTCGAGGGCGTGGCCGAGGCCTGCGCCGATCAGTGGAGCGGATGGGCCGCAGAGGAGGCCGTGGCGTGATCCTACCGTGGGATCGGTCCGTGGCCGCTGGAGCTGTCGAGATCACGATGAGGGACATGGCGCGGATGCGCCGGGAAAGGAGGCAGGCATGAGCGACACGAGGCCTTTCACCCCTGACATGCTGGCGGACCGCTGGGGCTGCTCGGCCGAGACCGTGCGCCAGCTGGTCAAGTCCGGCCGCTTGTCCGGGTTCAGGGTGGGACGCATGATCCGAATCCCAGCACGATCAGTGGAGGACTACGAATGCGCGAGTATCGGATCGGCCGCCTCAACGGGCGGTTCGTCGTCTCATGGTGGGAGGATGGAGCCCGAAGGCGCTATCGTCTTGACGCACGCACGCGAGCGGAAGCCGAGGTCGAGGCGCTAGACCGGATCCGCAGGGAGACCCTGCCCTCCGGGGCGACGACCGTCCGAGACCTGTGGGCGGCCTATCTTGCCGATCGCAAGGGCCGCCCGGTCGAGCGCAACATGCGGTCCAGCGGCAACGCGGTCCTGCCGCATTTCGGCGCGCTGCGGCCCGATCAGATCACGCCGGAAGCCTGCCGGAGCTACACCAAGGCACGGCGCAAGACGGTCTCCGTCGGCACCGTCTGGACGGAGCTCGGCCACCTGAGGACATGCCTGCTCTGGGCGGCCAAGCGCGGCCTGATCCAGGTGGCGCCGCACATCGAGAGGCCAGCCAAGCCGGCGCCGCGCGACCGCTATCTGACGCACGCCGAGGTTTCGAGGCTGATGGAGGCCGAGTGCGAGCCCCACATCAAGCTGGCGATCACCGTCCTGCTGACGACGGCGGCTCGCGTCGGTGCGGTGCTGGAGCTGACATGGGATCGGGTTGACCTCGAGCGTGGGCAGATCCGGCTGCGGGTGGAAGCCGAGGGGCCGCGGAAAGGCCGGGCGACGGTGCCGATCAACAACACACTCCGCGCCGCGCTGACATCCGCCCGCGCGGCCGCGCTGTCTGATCATGTGATCGAGTGGGCGGGCGGGCCGGTCAAGTGCATCCGCAAGGGCTTCCTGCGGGCGGTTTCCAATGCCGGCCTGTTGGACGTGACGCTGCACACCTTGCGCCACACGGCCGCGGTCCACATGGCCGAGGCCGGCGTGCCCATGGACGAGATCAGCCAATATCTCGGCCACTCGAACGTGCAGATCACCTCCAGCGTCTATGCGCGATTCTCTCCGCAGCATCTACGGAAGGCCGCGGATGCGCTGGAATTCGGGGCTCTGCGGGTCGTGAAATGACCGCGCGTAGGTTCAATGAACCCGAGCGCGTCTCGCACTTCCAGAAAAAACCGTGTGTTTTCATGGTGGGTGGTGAGGGGCTCGAACCCCCGACATCCTCGGTGTAAACGAGACGCTCTACCAACTGAGCTAACCACCCATCGCCTGCCCTCTACCCCAGCCGGAGGCCGGTCTGCAAGCGGGCAACGCCCGATCGCAGCCCGAAGGTCCCGATTCGCGGTGTGGGGAGAACGCGCACCAGACACCGACACTCCCGACGAGGAGCAGGGGGTGGCACGATCATTCCCCGATCCAGCGGCGGACGACGCAGCGCAGGTGAGGTGACCGCGCGGGGTGGCGCTGCGGAAGCCAGATCGAGGCGCCATGACGATGGAGCAACGCTCCCTCCACGCCGTGACCGGGCTTGCGATAGTGCCCGCCGATCCCATCGCCCGTCGGCCTGAGGCCCGGCTTATCTCAGGCCGGGGAGATCTCGAGCGCCTTCAGCCGCTCCCGGCCCTCATCGCGACGGCCAGCCTGCGCGCTACACCGGTGTGCCGGCCCCCTGCCCCGCGGCTTCGAGCGCCGCCACGAGTTCGGCCACGCGCGCGGCATTGTCGGCGGCGGGCGTCCCGTCGGCCTGCAGGAGGTTGTTCTCGAAGCCGATCCGCATCTTGCCACCTTTCCGGCTCGCGGCCACGAGGCACTCCGTCTCGTGCGGGCCGAAGGCGCAGATGGCCCAGTCCGCCTCGGGCAGCAGGTCGCGCAGGCGCTGGACCGGCGCCTCCAGATCCTCGGGAGCCGAGCGCTGGCCCGCCGTGTAGCGGCCGAGCACGATCAGCACCGCAAGACGGGCCTCCGGCACGGTGCCATCGGCCACGGCGGCCGCGAGGCCGGCCACGTCGGTAAGGTCGTAGAGGATGTGCTGGACGTGGCAGCCGGCCTCGGCGCAGAAGGCGAAGAAGCGGCGCGTCAGGCGCGGATCGGGCTCGGCCGAGATCTCGCGGAAGGCGATCGAGACCGAGGCCGGGCGCAGCCGCTCGACCAGCGCCCGCTGCTCGGCCGGCGTGTAGCGCCCCACCGCCTCGGTCGTGACCTGAACCGGAAAGCCCGGCGCTGCGCGGTCGAGCTCTGCCAGAAGCTCGGCATAGAGGCCCGCATCGAGCACATGCCGCCCCTCGGCATCGCGGACATGGGCGTGAAGCCCGTCCGCCCCCGCCGCCCGTCCGGCGCGGGCCGCCGCGACGATCTCGGGGATCGTCACCGGCAGGGCGGGATGATCGGCCTTGGTGAGCCGCGCGCCGGTCGGCGCCAGCATGATCCGGGGCAGCACCGCCATCAGCCGCGCCGCCCTGAGACCGGCGCCCCGTCGCGCCCGCTCATGCCGCGAGGGCGCGGTCGAGCGCGCCCGAGAGCTTGTCCACCAGCTCGTCGAGTTCGGCGTCCGAGATGATGAAGGGCGGCGCGAGCAGGATATGGTCGCCCCGCACCCCGTCGAGGGTGCCGCCCATCGGATAGCAGATGAGGCCGCCTGCGAAGGCCTCGGCCTTGATCCGGGCATGGAGCTTCCGCGCCGGATCGAACGGCTCCTTCGTCTCGCGGTCGGCCACCAGCTCGATGCCGCGGAAGAGACCGCGGCCGCGGATGTCGCCCACATGGGGATGCTGGCCCAGCCGCTCCTGCAGGAGCGCCTCGAGCCGCGCGCCCTGCCGCCGGACCGCCTGCAGGAGATCGCGGCCCTCGATCTCGTCCAGCACCGCATTGGCCGCGGCGGCGGCCATCGCATGGCCCATGTAGGTGTGGCCGTGCTGGAAGAAGCCCGAGCCCGCGGCGATGGCGTCGTAGATGCGGCCCTGAACCAGAAGCGCGCCGATGGGCTGGTAGCCCGCGCCGAGACCCTTGGCGATGGTGATCATGTCGGGCGCCACGCCATCTTCGGCGCAGGCGAAGAGATGGCCCGTCCGGCCCATCCCGCACATGACCTCATCGAGAATGAGCAGCACCCCGTGCCGGTCGCAGATCTCGCGGACGCGCTTGAGATAGCCCGGCACGGCCGGCACGGCGCCCGCCGTGGCCCCCACCACCGGCTCGGCCACGAAGGCCATCACCGTCTCGGGACCGAGGCGCTGGATCTCGGCCTCCAGCTCGTCGGCCACGCGCAGCCCGTAGGCCTCGAGGCTCTCGTCCTCGGCCCGGCCGCGATATTCGTAGCAGGGCGAGACATGGGAGGTCTCGACCAGAAGCGGCGCGAACTGGGCCCGGCGCCATTCGTTGCCGCCTGCGGCCAGCGCGCCGAGCGTGTTGCCGTGGTAGCTCTGGCGGCGGGCGATCACCCGGTGCCGGCCGGGCTGGCCCACTTCCATGAAATACTGCCGCGCGAGCTTCAGCGCCGCCTCGACCGCCTCGGATCCGCCCGAGACGAGATAGACCCGCTCGATCCCCTCGGGCGCCGCCGCCGCCAGCCGGTCGGCCAGACGCTCGGCCGGTTCGGAGGTGAAGAAGCCGGTATGGGCGAAGGCCAGCCGGTCCAGCTGGTCGTGGAGCGCCGCGCGCACCGCCGCGTTGGAATGGCCGAGGCAGGAGACCGCCGCCCCGCCCGACCCGTCGAGATAGCGCCGGCCCTCGGTATCGAGGATGTAGCAGCCCTCGCCCTCAGCGGCGACGGGAAGGCTGCCCCGGGTGGAGCGGCCGAAGATATGTCCGGGCATCGGGTCAGGTCCTTACGACATAGACGGATTGGCGGGCGTGACGCACCACGCGCGCGGCATTCGGGCCGAGGAGATAGTCGCTGAACTCGGGCCGGTGCGCGCCGATCACGATCAGATCGACCTCGAGCTTGCCCGCCGCGCGCAGGATCTCGTCATAGATCGTGCCGTGCAGCACATGGGGATGGACCGCCACCCCCTCGGGCACGTTATCGGCCACCCAGGCCGACAGCGCCTTGCCCAGAGCCTTGAGCGCCTCCTGCTCGTAGCCCTGCCGGAAGAAGCCCGAGACCTGTGCATAGCCATAGTCCGGCAGAACCGCCACGACATGCAGCGTCCCTTCGGGATCGAGCAGTTTCAGCGCCTCGTTCAGCGCCGCGGCGGGGGCCGTGGGATTGCCCAGATCGATGGGCAGCAGGATGGTTCTGGCCATGGTCTCCTCCTTGGTGCGCGCTCAGAAGGCGGGCTTGGTCTGCCGTCGCCGCTGAAGCGCGATGACGAGCCCCAGAAGCAGCAGCGCCGGAATGTAGAAGAGCTGCTTCGGCGGCCGGTGCGCGGGGCTTTGCAGCGACGAGACCTCGACCCGTTCGGTGCCGTAGAAGTCGAAGCCCTGCAGCTTCTGCTGGTAGTCGGTGCCGAACATCGGCTCGTCCATGTAGAGCCGCCCCTCTTCGGGCAGCAGGAGAAGCCCGGCCGCCTCCGCCCGTCCCGTGGCCGGCGCCTCGGCTTCGACCGTGTGGACCATCGTCAGCCGCGTGGGCCGACCGGTGGCGAAGTCCGGGCCCTGCACCACGAAGCGCACCGTCTCGCCGGGTTCGGCCGCATCGAAGGCCTGGGCAAGCTCGGTCGGCGGGCGTTCCTCGAAGCGCGGCAGGATCCGGTCGAGCCAGAAGCCCGGCACGAAGAGCGTGAAGGCCACGAGAAGGAGCGCCGCGCTCTCCCACAGCCGCGAGGGCGCGAGGAAGTAGCCCTGGGTCGCGGCGGCAAAGAGGAGCATCGCCACCGTCGCCACCGCGAAGACGCCCACGGCCTGAAGGATGCCCGCCCATGTCCCCAGATCGACGCCATAGAGGATCAGCGTCGGGTTGTAGATGAAGAGGAAGGGCAGCGCCGCCGTCCGCAGCGAATAGAAGAAGGCGGTGATCCCGGTGCGGATCGGATCGCCCCCCCGAGACGGCTGCGGCGGCGAAGCTCGCGAGGCCCACGGGCGGGGTCACGTCGGCCATGATGCCGAAGTAGAAGACGAAGAGATGCGCCGCGATCAGCGGCACGATCAGCCCCTCCTGCGCGCCGAGCGAGACCACGACCGAGGCCATCAGCGAGGAGACCACGATGTAGTTGGCCGTCGTGGGCAGCCCCATCCCGAGGATCAGCGAGAAGAGCCCCACGAGCAGCAGCATGATGAAGAGGTTGCCGCCCGAGAGCATCTCGACGAGGCCGGCCAGTTCGGTGCCGATCGGGGTCTTGGTCACGGTCGCCACGATGATGCCCGCCGCCGCCGTGGCGACGCCGATGCCGATCATGTTGCGCGCGCCCGCGATCATGCCCTCGATCAGGTCGCCGAAGCCCGCGCCGAAGGCCTGCCCCACATCCTCGCCGCGGAACAAAGCCTTCAGCGGCCGCTGAGTCACGATGATGAAGATCATCACCGCCACGGCATAGAAGGCCGACTTTCCGGGCGACTGCATCTCGATCATCAGGAACCAGACGAGGACGAGGATCGGCAGCAGGTAATGCAGGCCGGTGGGGAAGACCTCGGCCACCGCGGGGAGCCGGATCTGGCGCGCGTTCGGATCGTCGAGCGCGAGATCGGGCCGGCGCGCCGAGACGCGCACCATCAGCACATAGGCCAGGCCCAGCACGGCCATCACGATCCAGTCCGAGATCCCGGGTGCAGCCCCGCGCAGCGCCTGGATCGCCCAGACGAGGCCGGTGAAGGCTGCGCCCGTCACCACGAAGCCCACAGCGATCTTCGCGAACATGCGCCCGAGGTTGGCCGCCGGTCCGAGCGCGGGCATGTCCTGCTTCAGCGCCTCGAGATGCACGATATAGACCAGTGCGATGTAGGAGATCACCGCCGGGATGAAGGCGTGCTTGATGACCTCGACGTAGGAGATGCCCACGAACTCGACCATCAGGAAGGCGGCGGCGCCCATCACCGGCGGCATGATCTGCCCGTTGACCGACGAGGCCACCTCGACCGCGCCCGCCTTTTCCGACGAGAAGCCCACCCGCTTCATCAGGGGGATGGTGAAGGTGCCCGTCGTCACCACGTTGGCGATGGAGGAGCCGGAGATGAGGCCCGTCATGGCCGAGCCCACGACGGCGGCCTTGGCAGGTCCGCCGCGCAGCGCGCCCAGACCCGCGAAGGCCAGCTGGATGAAGTAGTTGCCGGCTCCCGCCTTGTCGAGCAGCGCCCCGAACAGGACGAAGAGGAAGACGAAGGCCGTCGAGACGCCGAGCGGAATGCCGAACACGCCGTTGGTGTCGAGCCACTGGGCATTCACGATCGAGGTGAAGGAGAGGCCCGAATGGGCGATGATGTCGGGAATGAGCCAGCCCTGCCCGACCCAGGCGTAGAGCAGGAAGATCGCCCCCACCACGGTCAGCGCGGGCCCGAGCGCGCGGCGCGAGGCCTCGAGGAGGAGCACGATCCCCACCGCGCCCACCACGATCTGGGTCTGGG
Source organism: Cereibacter sphaeroides 2.4.1 (assembly GCF_000012905.2). Taxonomy (NCBI): domain Bacteria; kingdom Pseudomonadati; phylum Pseudomonadota; class Alphaproteobacteria; order Rhodobacterales; family Paracoccaceae; genus Cereibacter; species Cereibacter sphaeroides. The sequence continues at coordinate 929,173 of NC_007494.2, forward strand.
TCGGCAGGCCTGCGCGCGCGGTCGCGGCCAGCTCGCGCGAATAGAGGAAGACATAGAAGGCGCAGCCCGCCCCCGCGAGGGCCAGCACCCAGTCGAGGATCGGCACCCGGTCGCGCGGCGAACTCTTCAGCGCCGGATAGGCGAGGAAGGCCAGCAGGATCGCGAAGGTCAGGTGGATGGGCCGGGTCTGCGACGAGTTCAGCACGGGCAGATACTGGCCGAACCAGAGCTGCGGCTGCGCGATCCAGAGCTGGAACAGCGACCACAGGAACGCCGTCGCCGCGATCAGGATCGCGACGGTGCGGTTGGAGGGATTTCGTCCGCCGCTGTCGGTGCTCGCGACGAGATCCTGAAGCTCCTCGTCGGTGAAGCTGCGGCTCTTCGGCTGGGTCTCGTCTGTCATGCGTCCCTCCTGCGCGAAGGGCCGCCGCAGCGACAGCTTACGGCGGCCCGGAGATCCCGCCCCGTCAGGGGCGCAGGATCACTTGATGAGGCCGGCCTCGCGGAAATACTTCTCCGCGCCCGGATGCAGAGGCGCCGAAAGGCCGTCGCTCACCATCTCCGACGGTTCGAGCTCGGCGAAGGCCGGGTGCAGGCTGCGGAACTGGTCGATGTCGGAGAAGACCGCCTTGACCAGCGCATAGACCACGTCGTCCGGCGTGTTGGCCGAGGTCACGAGCGTCGCGCCCACGCCGAAGGTCTGGGTGGGTTCGGCATTGCCGCGATACATGCCGCCCGGAATGGTGGCCTTGCGGTAGTAGGGGTTCGCCTCCACCAGCTTGTCGACGGCCTCGCCCGCGACATTGACCAGCACCGCGTCGCAGGCGGTGGTGGCTTCCTGGATCGAGCCCGACGGGTGACCCACGGTATAGACCATCGCGTCGATGTTGTTGTCGCAGAGCGCCTGGCTCTGTTCGCCGGCCTGCAGCTCGGAGGTCAGGGTGAAGTCGCCCATCGTCCAGCCGAGTTCCTTCATCAGCACTTCCATCGTGTCGCGCTGGCCCGAGCCCGGGTTGCCCACGTTCACGCGCTTGCCCTTCAGATCCTCGAAGTTGGCGATCCCGGCATCGGCGCGGGCCACCACGGTGAAGGGCTCGGGATGCAGCGAGAAGACCGAGCGCAGCTCAGGATAGGCGCCCTGATCGGCGAAGGTGCCCTCGCCCTCGTAGGCCTTGTACTGCACGTCCGACTGGGCCACGCCGAAGTCGAGCTCGCCCGAGCGCACGGCGTTGACGTTGTAGACCGAGCCCCCGGTGCTTTCGACGGCGCAGCGGATCCCGTGCTCGGCGCGGTTGCGCGACATCATCCGGCAGATCGCGCCGCCCGTGGGATAGTAGACGCCGGTCACGGCACCCGTGCCGATGGAAATGAAATTGTCCTGAGCGAGGGCCGGCGCCGCCAGTATGGCCAGCGCTCCCGCAAGCGCGCCCGCCAGAGCAGGTTTCCCTGTTCTCATGTTTCGTTCCTCCTGTTGGTCTTGGCCTCGGATGGGTAATGCATTTGTGATATTTCCCGACCAACGACAATGCAATTGAATTGTCTTGCCGGAGGACCTTCCTGTGGTAGCGTCCGCCGGATCCAACGGAATGCCGAACCGCCCGCCATGCAGCAGGAGACCGAGATCCGAGAGGCGCTGGCCCGTGTCGCGGCGGGCGATGCGCCGATCCTCCGGGGCTTCGCGGTCTGGCTGCTCGACAATCTCTCGGCCGTAGCCTTCAACTCGACCCGCAGCCTCGCGGCCCTCGCCGGCACCAACCCCAACACGGTGACGCGGCTCGCGCGCGAGATTGGCTTCGACGGCTACGACAGTTTCCGCTCGGCTGTGCAGGAGGTCGTGCAGCGCCGCAACATCCGCTACGGCGAGCGGGCCGAGGCGCTGCGCCACCGGTCGGAGGCCGACATCTGGGGCGAGGCGCTGACCGCCAACCTCGGCAATATCGAGACGCTCTTCTCGGCCGAGGGCATGGACCTGCTCGAAAGCTGCGTCGAGCCGCTGCTCGCCGCGCGCCGCGTCCATACGATCGGGGTCCGAAGCTGCTTCGGGCTTGCCCATTACTTCTCCTATGTCGGGGGGCGGGCCTTCGCGAACTTCATCGAGGTGCCGGTGACGCCGGGCGCCATCCTCGATCAGGTCGCCTCGGCCACGCCCGAGGATATCGTGGTCGCCATCACCTACGAGCATTATTCCGCCGAGGTGGTCCGCGCCTGCCATGTCGCGCGCAGCTGCGGGGCGCGGATCCTCGCGCTGACCGACAGCCATTCCGCGCCGGTGGCCGAAGGCGCCTGGAAGGTGGTGCGCCTGCCCATGGCCGGGCCGCAGATCCTGCCGTCGCTGACGGCGGCCTATATCGCGCTCGAGCTGCTCCTGTCGGCCATGGCCGCGCGCTCGCCCGATGCCGCGGCGCGCCTTCTGGGCTTCGAGGCGCGGATGGAGCGGTTCGGCGGCTATGTCCGGCACCGCTGAGAGCGCTCCGTGACGCGGCTCCGACCGAGGCTGGTGCATGACCGCGCTCGATGAGACTGCCTGTCCCTTCGTCCCGCGCATCCGCTGAACGGTCCGTCTCGGAGGCTGCCCCATCGGCCGGCGCACCGTGCAACCGATGCCTCCGCGGCGCCGCTCTCCGGAATTTGTGCGTTGCCTTGCAAGGACCTTACGCTAGCCTGATCGGAGAGGGCCACACGGCCGAAAGCGGGCCTGCGCCAGACCCTGCGGCACCGCTCGGTGCCTCGCCCCGGGCGGTCTGCCGCCTTCCCCCAACGCGGCCCTGCCGCCCAGACAAGGAGATCCCATGGCCAAGAAGATCTACTGCGCCTTCGGCACCGACATCGATTCGGTGGCGGGCTGGATCGGGTCCTACGGCGGCGGCGACAGCCCTTCGGACATCCAGCGCGGCATCTTCGCCACCGAGGTGGGCATCCCGCGCCTGCTGCGGCTGTTCAGGAAATACGACCTGCGCACCAGCTTCTTCATCCCCGGTCATTCGCTCGAGACCTTCCCGGACCAGATGAAGATGATCGTCGACCACGGCCACGAGATCGGCGCGCACGGCTATCTGCACGAGAACCCCGTCGCCATGACTGCGCAGCAGGAAGAGGATGTGCTGGTCAAGTCGATCGAGCTGATCGACAAGCTCTCCGGCCGCGCGCCGCGGGGCTATGTCGCCCCCTGGTGGGAGATGTCGGCCGCGACCGCGGGCCTGCTGAAGAAATACGATTTCAGCTACGACCACAGTCAGGGCTACCGCGACTTCCAGCCCTTCTATGCCCGCGTCGGCGACGAATGGAACGTGATCGACTATACCAAGCAGGCGCGCGACTGGATGCATCCGCTGAAGCACGGCCACGAGATCGACCTCGTGGACATCGCGGCCAACTGGTATGTCGACGATCTGCCGCCGATGATGTTCATGAAGAAGGCGCCGAACAGCCACGGCTTCGTCAATCCGCGCGATATCGAGGAGATGTGGCGCGACCAGTTCGACTGGGTCTATCGCGAGATGGATTATGCCGTCTTCGCCTTCACCATCCACCCCGACGTGTCGGGCCGGCCGCAGGTGCTGCTGATGCTCGAGCGCCTGATCGAATATATCAACGGCCACGAAGGCGTCGAATGGGCGACCTTCGAGGAGATCGCCGACGACTTCCGCGCCCGCTACCCGTTCGAGGGCAAGGAGCGGCCCGAGGTCATCTGAAACCGGAGCGGAGGCCCGACCATGTGCAGCGCCTGCGGCTTTCCCGCGGCCCCCGGACACTGGACCGACGCCGGGGCCGCGACCCCCGGCGAGCGGCTGCGCCTCCGCTTCACTCGAGTTGCGGCTGTCAACCGGCTGCTGGCGCCCTACGGGCTCAAGGCCCACGACGACGGGGCGACGCCGGGCCTCCAGCTTTTCGCGCCGGACGGCCGGCGCGAGCTGGTGGCCGATCTCGAGGCGCTCTGGGCCGCGGCGGGACGCATGGCCGGGGCGCCCATTGACCCACTGTCGCCGCGCGCGCTCGGCGATGGCTGAGGCGCGGCGGGACGGGCGGCTGCCGCTTACGCTCGTCGGAGGCTTTCTCGGCGCGGGCAAGAGCACCTGGCTGCGCCATCAGCTTCATGCCGGGCGCTTCGCCCGCCATCATCTCCTCGTGAACGAGGCGGCGGAGACGCCGGTCGACAATCTCCTGCTGGGCGGGGCCGCGCGGCTGACGCTGCTCGCGGGGGGCTGCGCCTGCTGCGAGGGGCAGGCGCAGCTGCGCGCCGCCCTGCGCGCGATCTGCGAGACCGAGAGCGGCCCGGAGGCGGGCGGGATCGAAGGGATTCTGCTCGAGACCTCGGGGCTGGCCGATCCGGGCGCCATCGCGGCCATGGTCGCGGCCGATCCGGTGCTGGTGCGCAGACTGGCCTTGGCGGAGACGCTGGTGCTGGTCGATGCGGCGCATGGGACGGCGCAGCTTGCCGCCGAACCGCTCGCCCGCGCGCAGATCGAGGCGGCGGGGCGGCTCGTGCTGACGAAGCCCGCCGCTGCGCCGGATCTGGCGCGGCTCGCGGCCACGTTGCGCGCCCTTGCGCCGGAGGCGGAGCTGTCCGCGGCCGAGAGGGGCGTGCCGGTGCCGCTGCCCGCGGGTGCGGCCGAGCCCTATCCTCTGCCCCCGCTTGCGGCGGCGGCTCCGATCCGGCCGCATCGGCTGCGCATCGGGGCGGAAGGAGGCTGGGTCGCGCTTTCGACCTGGCTCTCGGCGCTGTTGCAGGCCCGCGGCGAGGATGTGGTGCGGGTGAAGGGGGTCGTGCGCACGCCGGCGGGGCGGCTCCTCCTCCAGTCCGTGCGCCGGATGGTGCAGCCGCCCGAGACCCTGCCCGAGGGGGCCGACCTGCCCGGCCCCGCCCCGCCCCCGAGGAGGGAACGCTCGTGCTGATCGGGCGCAACATCGACGAGGAGCGCCTCGCCCGATCCTGGGAGCTCTACGGCGGGTGAGGCCGCCGTTCACGAAGCGCGAATGGCATGTGCGCAGGTACGCCCGGCATCGTCCGGAGCGGAGACCCAGATATGGCCTTTTTCCTATTTTGGAACATGAGGTTATTGGATCTCCCGCCGAGGGAACTCCCGCGACCACCGCCGACCGCCACGGCGTCGCCCCCGGCCGGATCCGGCAGGGGCGACCCGTCCGGCAGGGTGGCGCGCTCAGTCCTCGTCGGCCGCAATCTTCACGAGGATGTCGCCGCGTCCGTAGCGGCGCATGAGGATCGGCACGATCAGCGCCGCCGCCGCGAGCACCAACAGAGTGGCCGCGATGGGCGAGGCGATGAGCGTCGTGACATCCCCCTGCGCGATGGCGAGCGCCCGGCGCAGCTGCTGCTCGGCCATGGGCCCGAGGATCAGCCCGACCACAACCGGCGCGATGGGATAGCTGAAAAGCCGCATGAGATAGCCCAGCACGCCGAAGCCCAGAAGCATCCCCAGCTCGACCGGCGAGGGATTGACCCCGATCGTGCCGAGCGTGGCGAAGAGCAGGATGCCCGCATAGAGCCACGGCCTCGGGATGGTCAGCAGCCGCACCCAGAGCCCGATCAGCGGCAGGTTCAGCACCAGAAGCATCACGTTGGCGATGAGAAGGCTCGCGATCAGCCCCCAGACGAGCTGGGGATTGGTGGCGAACAGCAGCGGGCCGGGCTGAAGCCCGAACTGCTGGAAGCCCGCGAGCATGATGGCGGCCGTGGCCGTCGTGGGCAGGCCCAGCGTCAGGAGCGGCACGAGCGTGCCCGCGGCCGAAGCGTTGTTGGCGGCCTCGGGCCCCGCCACGCCTTCGATGGCGCCGTGGCCGAACTCCTCGGGGTGGCGCGAGAAGCGCTTCTCGGTGGCGTAGGAGAGGAAACTCGCGATATCGGCCCCGCCCGCCGGCATGGCGCCGATGGGAAAGCCGATCACCGTCCCGCGGAGCCAGCTCTTCCAGGATCGGGCCCAGTCCTGCGCGGTCATCCAGAGCGAGCCCTTCACCGCGACGGCCTCGCCGTCCCGATGCATCCCGCGGCCCGCCACGAACAGCGCCTCGCCGACCGCGAAGAGCGCCACCGCGAGCGTCGTCACCTCGATCCCGTCGAGCAGCTGCGGCACGCCGAAGGAGAGCCGCGCCTGTCCGGTCAGCTGGTCGATGCCCACCACCGCCAGCGCGAGCCCGATGAAGAGCGAGGTGAGCCCCCGGAGCGTGCTGTCGCCGAAGGCGGCCGAGACGGTGACGAAGGCCAGCACCATCAGCGCGAAATATTCCCGCGGCCCGAAGACCAGCGCGAGCTTGACCACCGTGGGCGCGATCAGCGCCAAAGCGATGGTCGCGAGAAGCCCCGCCACGAAGGAGCCGATGGCGGCGGTGGCGAGCGCAGGCCCTCCCCTGCCCGCGCGGGCCATCTTGTTGCCCTCGAGCGCCGTCACGATCGAGGCGCTCTCGCCCGGCGTGTTGAGCAGGATCGAGGTCGTCGAGCCGCCATACATGCCGCCGTAATAGATCCCGGCGAACATGATGAGCGAGCCCGCCGGATCGAGCCCGTAGGTGACCGGCAGCAGGAGCGCCACCGTCAGCGCAGGGCCGATGCCCGGAAGCACCCCCACCGCCGTGCCGAGCGTGACCCCCACCAGCGCATAGAGCAGGATCATCGGATCGAGCGCGACCGCGAGACCCTGCAGGAGGAAGTCGAACGTGCCCATTCAGCCTCCGTAGATCAGCCGCTCGGGCGGGCCCGAGGGCAGGTTCAGCGACAGGATCCCGTCGAAGAGGCCATAGACCAGCAGCGCGAAGATGAGGCCCGCAGGCAGCGCGATCCAGAGCCTCCGCTCGCCGAAGCCGCGGGCGGTGCAGGCAAAGAGCACGCCGCTCGCGATGGAGAAGCCCGCCACGGACAGCAGCAGAAGCTGGGCCGCGAGCCCGCCCACGATCCAGAGCACGGCCGGCACCTGCTGGCGCGGGCGGGGCTCGAAGCCCCCGCGCAGCGCCTCGACCACGGTCCAGACGGCCAGAGCCATCAGGCCCCAGCCGATCATCCGCGGCACGTCGGCGGGGCCCACCCCGCCGTAGCCGCCCTGCTGCGGCAGGCGATGCGCCTCCCACAGCAGAAGCCCGCCGAGGCCCGCCAAGAGCAGACCGATCACCACCGCGGCGCGGTCGGGGCGGCGCGGACTGTCCGGGAAGCGGTGCCTCATTTGACGAGACCGATCTCCCGCAGGATCCCTTCCGTTGCCTCCCTGTCCTTGGCCAGCTGCTCCGCGAAGGCGTCGCCGGCGAGCCAGGTGTTGGCCCAGCCTTTCGAGGCCAGCGCCTTCTGCCAGCCCTCGGACGCGTTCATCTTCTCGATGTCGGCCAGAATTGCGGCCTTCTGCTCGTCAGAGATCCCAGGCGCCGCAGCGATCATCCGCCAGTTCTGCAACACCACGTCATAGCCCGCCTCGGCCAGCGTGGGCGCATCGACCCCCTCGAGCCGCTCCGGCGCCGTGACGGCCAGAAGCCGCATCGTGCCCGCCTCGACCTGCGGCAGGAACTCGCTCAGCCCCGAGACACCCGCCGTCACCTGGCTGCCGAGGATCGCCGCCAGCGCCTCGCCGCCGCCCGAAAAGGCGATGTAGTTGATCTTCGTCGGATCGACCCCGGCCGCCTTGGCCAACAGCCCCACCGCGATATGGTCGGTGCCGCCCGCCGATCCCCCGGCCCAGGACACGGCGCCGGGATCCGCCTTCAATTGATCGACGAGCTCGCCGACCGTCTGGATCGGCGACGAGGCCGGCACGACGATGGCCTCATATTCCCCGGTCAGGCGCGCGACGGGCGTCACGTCATCGAGACCCACGGGCGAGCCGTTGGTGAGGATCGCGCCCACCATCACATAGCCGCCGACGATGAGCTGGCTCGGGTCGCCCGCCGCCGAAGCCACGAACTGCGCGAGCCCCACGGTGCCGCCCGCGCCCGGCACGTTCTGGACCTGCACGCTGTCCGAGATGCCTTCGGACCGCAGCACCTCCTGCATGGTGCGGGCGGTCTGATCCCAGCCGCCACCGGGCGCGGCGGGGGCAAGGATCGTGTAATCGGCAGCGAGCGCCGGCAGCGCCAGAGCGCCCGCCATCAGGCTTGCCAGAATGAAACGTGTCATGACTGTCCTCCCTCGTGGAACGTCGGTCCCGAGGCAGGGGCCGGTCCTCCTCCGGCGGCCTGCGACCGATCGTCACCGCGACAGTCTCATCCCGCGGACGTTCTGAAAAGCAGGAAAAGCCGCCGGGACCTCGCGGAAAACCGCAGGGGCGGGGTGGTGGATGGGAGGGTTTTCGAGGCGGCATCCTGTTGCGGGGCGAGCCGCGACGGCCCTGCCCCGCCCATGGGCGTGCCGTGCCTCAGCCGTGACGGCCGCGCGCCGCCGCTTCGATCTTCCGGTCGGTCTGATACTGGCTCAGCGCGAACACCGACCAGATGGCCGCCGGAAGCCAGCCGATCAGCGTCAGCTGCAGGATCAGACAGATGATGCCGGCAAAGGGGCGGCCGATGGTGAAGAACTGCAGCCAGGGCAGCAGAATGGCGAGGATCAGGCGCATGTCGATTGGTCCTTCTGTCTCCGAAGCCGGATCTAGGATCGAGGCGCCCGTTTTTCCAGTATTCCTCGGAGACGCGCCCCTCCATCCCCTCGGCGCATCCGGAACTGCGCGGTGCTCCGCATCTGGCCGAGGATTTGAGGTTTCGCGGCGAAAACCCCGCGGCGGAGAGAGGCGGGGACTGTCGGCAGAGGCGCTCATTCTTCAGGAATTTTGCGCGTTAAACAGTCAAGGATCCGATTCCACTCATGAATCTCACTCGGCCCTGAGCGTCACAAGTACCCGTTTCCGGGACACGTCGAGAGAGATCGAAGCAAGGGTACGCTCCTCATTCGGGAAGTCTGGTCCCGATAAGGTGGCTTGTCCAGCCCGAAGGTCCCGAGGGGCGAAGCCGGGTTTCCCGGCGTCCGCCCCTCGGAAAGCTGTGGGTCAACCGGGTTTCGCCGGCGAAACCCTCCCCGACGCCAGCAGCTTTCGCAACTCCTGCGCGACACGCTGCGCCAGCGCTTCGTCGACGTCGTCACCCTCCAACCGCAACAGGTAGCCCGGACCGTCGCCCGACCGCTCGATCTGGACCGTTGCTGCCACAGGAACCTGTTTACGGGGCGGGCGGCCGCCGCGCGACGGGTCCGCCACCGTCCCTTCGGCGGCCTTCACCAAGGGCTCCATCAGCAGCCACTCCGCCTCGGCATCGCCGCCCTGCCCCGCCGCCAGCGCCTCGCGCAGTGCTCCGGCGTAGCCCAGCCGCAGGGCGTGGGCCAGACGCAGGCCGGGCCGCTCGCCCAGCGTCGTGGCGAAACCCAGAAGATCGCCCAGCTCTTCATGGATAAGCGCGAAGCTGCGGATCTTCGACCGCTTCGCCTTCGAGGCCGCGCCGAACAGCACGTCGACCGCTTCCTCGACCGACCCGAACGCCCCCTGCCCCGCAGCGAGGGCCGCGATCCTGCCGCGCTCGTAAGGCGAGAGGTCAGAGCGGATCTCGTTTTCCTCGACCATCGCGACATAGGCTGCCGAGACGTCGGTCGGCCGCCGCACCAGCGCACGCACCCGGGCGAAGCGCCCGTCGCCCGTCTCGGCATGGAGCGAGCGCAGCGCCCACAGACGCCGCCAGCCGGAGATCAGACCGTAGCGCTCTCCCTGCCCCTCCGGCCGCTCGAACACCTCGACCGGCAACCGCAGCCCATGCGCTCGGATCGAGGCGCGCAGCTCGTCCATTTCCTCGCCGTCGATCTTCAGCCGGTCGCGCGTCAGATCATCGGCGCGGATCTCGGCCAGCGGGATCTCGAGCAGAAGCAACCCTTCGGCCTCGGCCTGCCTCAGCCGTGTGGCATCGGCGCTGTCCTTCGCGGCCGCGGCACGTTCGGCCGTGGGCATCGGCATGGCCAGCGAGGCCGCATCCGCCGCCACCTGTGCGATGGGCGGCCGCGTGCTGGTGGAGGTTTCGCGGGCGAAACCGGTCTCCAGCTCCTCGAGTTCTTCCGCCGAGGGAGCCTCAAGCCGTCTGCGCTTCGCCATTCTCCGCCTCCTTCTTCTCCATCGCCTGATCGCGCCACCAGGACCCGATCAGGATCTCCTTGAACTCCGCATAGGTCCGATCGAAGGTCTCGCGGCCCCGCACATAGGTCTCGCGGTTGAAATCGCGGTAGTCGGCCTCGTAGATGCCGTTCACCTGCTCTCCCGCCTGGCCCACCAGCGCGGTGAAGTCCTGCCGATAGGCGTTCATGAAATCGCCGAAATAGGCCTGCACCACGTTCGCCAGATCGGTCTGCTGGTTCGCGTCGAAACGAGTGATGAGCGCGCGCACCACGTCCCACTCGAATTTCATCTCCGGCAGCCCCGCCGTCCGACGCGCCGCGTTCTCGCCGTCCTCGATCGAGGCGAAGGTCGAGTACAGCATGTCGAAGAAGCGGCCCGTGGAATCGAACTCGAGGAAGGACGCCCCCAGCGGCACGAGCAGAATGTCGGCCGCGGCCAGCGCGTTGATCGTAAGGTACCCAAGTGCAGGAGGCGTATCGAGCAGGATGATGTCATAATCCCGCAGAAGCCCCTCACGCCCCAGAAACCCGGTGAGTGCGTCCCACAGGGGCCAGCGCCGCAGCATCATGCGCCAGACCGGAACCTGAAACTCGGCCCAGTAGAGGTTCAGCTGCGCGCCGATCAAGTCGATGTTCGGCCAGTGCGTCTTCTGCACCACGTCGGCCGCCGTGATCTTCAGCGCCTCGGTCAGGGTTTCGTCGAGGGGCAGGGGGCCTTCGCCCTTCGCTTCCCGGACCTCGTTCTCCTCCCGCACATGGAGCGCATAGTCCTTGGCCAGCAGCGGGAAGACCGTCTGCCATTCGTCGGCCACCCTGCCGCCCATGATGGAGGTCATCGAGCCCTGGCTGTCGAGATCGATCACCAGTACCCGGTAGCCATCGAGCGCCGCCGACATGGCGAGATGGGCGGCAGTCGAGGTTTTGCCCACACCGCCCTTGAAGTTCGCGACCGCCACGACCTTGGCCGGCAGCCCCTTCGGGCGATAAGGGCGATATTCCTTCTTGGCGGCCCCTTCCTCCGCGAAGAAGTTTCGCAGCGCGAGCACTTCCTCGAGGGTGAACCATTTTGCGCCGCCTTCGCCTTCGCCTTGCGGAAGCTCGGGATTGTTGCGAAGGACCCGTCGCAGGTGCGACGATGCCACGGGAATCAGATAGCGGCAGATCTCCCATGTCGAGAACTTGCGCAGCCGCTTCTTGCCGTCTGGCGCATAGCCTTTGCGGGCGAGATCGTCCCGCCCGCGCGCGCAGAAGGCCGCCGCCTTCGCGAATCGCGTCGTGTCCACCGGTCGTCCGAGCTTTGCAGCGGCCGAGGCTGGATCAAGGTTGAAGTAGGGCGGCAGAGATAAGTCCGTCTTGCGTGTCATGTCCGACTGTCCACTCGATGTCACATGTTTCGGTGCCTGTTTTGAAAACTATGGCACATCGCGCTGCTGCCGGGAACAGCCTTCGAACTAGAGACATGGGAAGGGTCGTGAGGCCGGTTTCGCAGGCGAAACTCCCTCAACATCGGATGAAAACACACAGCCGCGGATGTGAAAGCTTGTTTGTTCTTTCAGAACTTGAGAGTCTTTCCGCAGATATTTTGCATCTCCTTCAGTGCTTTACTCTAAACTGGGAACCCATCCACGGGTTGATCGGCACCGGTTTGCAGGACCGAGGGCACCCGTCAACAGGGGCAAGAGCATCCGATTCCGGGCTCACAGGCACCAGAATCCGGCTCTGATTCGACCCATGTGCATCCCGATTCGCACTTTCAAGCGGTTAGCGGACGTTCTTGGAGCGTACCGGGAGGCGCCGTCCGGGCGCTCGTCCTGTAGACAGGTCCCCAAGGCATCCGTCGAGCGTCGACAGGGACCCGTTTACGGGAGGCCGTTTCAGGCCCCGATGGGTACCTGAACGTGGCTTGAGGCAGGGTCCCTTTTCCGGCATCATGAGGGCGAGCAGAAAAAGGGCAGGGGCATGGCGCAGAAGATCGCTGGCCGGAGCAGGGCGACCGAGGGCGCGCTGCGCGACATTCCACGCGATGCGCTCACGGGCGCATTGCGACGCGAGTCGGTGAAGAAGAACGTGGCGGCGATCCACGTTTCGGGGAAACTCACGCTTCTGCAGCGCAAGCTGTCGAACGTGCTGCTCCTCAACGCCTACGACCATCTGATCACCCGGCCGAAGCATGCGATCGATGCCCGCACGCTCTGCCTGATGATCGGCTACAATTCGAACGATATGGAGACCCTGAAGGCCTCGCTGCGCAGCCTCGCCGAGACGGTTGCCGAGTGGGACATGCTGGACCAGAAGGGGCGGCAGGAATGGGGCGTCTCTTCTCTCCTTTCCTATGCGAAGCTCTCGGGCGGGATCTGCGAATATGCCTATTCCCCGGCCCTGGCCGAGAAGCTGCACGATCCGAAGGTCTTCGCGCTCATCAACCTGAACATCCAGCGGCGCTTCACGTCGGGGCACGCGCTTGCCCTCTATGAGAACTGCTTCCGCTTCGTGCGCACGGGCTCGACCGGCTGGTGGCCCATCGACATCTTCCGGCGGCTCATGGGCGTGGACGACAGCGCCTATTACGAGAATTTCAAGCAGCTCAACGCCAAGATCATCAAGCCCGCGGTGGCCGAGGTGAACAAGAGTTCGAACATCATCGTCACGCCCGAGTTCCGCAAGATGGCGCGCGCCGTCACCGACGTGCGCTTCCTCATCAAGGAGAACCCGCAGCTCGCCATGTTCGAGATCGACGACGGCGAGGCCATGCGCAGCTCGCGCACCTACCAGCGGCTGATCGCGGTGGGGGTCGGCGACAGGCTGGCCCGGCAGTGGATCGCCGAGCATGGCGAGAGCCACGTCGCCGAGAAGCTCGACTATGTCGCGGGGCAGGGCAGGGTGACGAGCCCGGTGCGCTATCTCTCGGCCGCGCTGCGCGACGATTACGCGACATCCGCCACGCCCGAGCCCTCGCCCGAAGCGGTGGAGGCCGCGGCCCGACGCCGGGCTGCGGAAGAAGAGCAGGCGCGCGCGGAGGCCGCGCGTGAGGCGGCCGTCGCGGCCGAGCGTCGGAACCGCTCGGAGCGACTCGCGCGGGTGCGGGCGGTTGCCGATTCCCGGAACCCGACTCAGCGGGACGCGGACCGTCGTCTGTTTCTGCGCCGTCTCGAGGGGGATCTGGAGCGGGCCGATTTTGCGAGGCTGGGTTGGGGATCTGCGCTGAATGCGCGGGCGATCTTTGCCTTCTGGGAGGAGCTGGAGCCGGGGATTTTCGAGGGAATCGCGGCCTGAGGTCCGGGCGGGGCAGGGGCGGGCAGGCGGTGCGGCGGCTCCGGTGAAGTCCTTGCGGATCAGCGGGTTGCGAGGAATTTCCATGCGGCTGTCATTTTTCCTCTTGCGGGTTTTTTTGCGGTTCCCTAGATAGCGCCTCACCGAAGCGGAACGGCGACGGTGACGGGGTTGAGAGGCGGCGGTGCTGCCTTGAGGCTTTCGGAAATCTGGAAGATGAGGCGGACGGGATCGCTGGTTGACTGGCGTCTCGGTTTGTTTTGTCTTCTGCGCTCTTTGACATTGATGATGATGAAGGGATATGCGGGCGGTTTGGTCGTTTCGACGGCGGACCGGATGCATATCGGCTCACTAGCTTCGGCGATGATGTGGGTGAAAGCTTCACTGTCTTGTGGGTCACGTTACTTCGGTAACTTGGCACATGGACAGAAAGACCTCGGGCGATGCCCGAGGCAGATGTGCGAAGGTTCGACGTCAAGGACAGCGCTTCGGCGCTTT